>CAZGSW010000013.1:0-36488 GCA_964528635.1 uncultured Rhodoplanes sp.
GGATTAGACCGTATGTCCGCTGTCGGATTGGGCGGCTCGCCCTACGCTGTACCTTCGAGGGTTGCTCGGAAGGACCGAGCCGATCCTCACCACAGGAGGACGAGCCGTGGGGCATTGTACACGGGCATTTGTTGGGATCGACGTGGCCAAGGCGCGAAACGCTATTGCCGTGGCTGAGGGCGAGCGAGGCGGTGAGGTCCGCTACGTAGGCGAAGTTGACGCCTCTAATGTGAGCATGAGGCGTACCGTTAAACAGATAGCGGCGAAGTATGATGCCGTCTTGTTTTGCTACGAAGCAGGACCAACCGGCTATGGTCTGCATCGGCTGATAACGTCGCTCGGATTCGATTGCATGGTGGTGGCACCATCATTGATTCCGAGAAAGCCAGGCGATCGTGTGAAAAACAACCGGCGCGACGCGATCGGCCTGGCCAAGTTACTTCGAGCTGGCGAGCTTACAGCTGTATGGGTCCCGGACGAAAGTCACGAGGCTATGCGAGATCTGGTCCGCGCTCGAGCTACGGCAGTCGAGACATTACGTGTTCATCGCCAACAGGTGAGCGCCTTGATGCTACGGCATGGCCGCCAGTTCCCGCGAAAGACGACGTGGACCCGAAGCTATCTCCGTTGGCTTCAAGAACAAAAATTTGATCATCCGGCTCACCAGATTGTCTTACAGGAGGCCATTGAGGCTGTGCGTCTGGGGACCGAACGGCTTGCCCGCTTGGAGGAGAACATCGAGGAGTTCCTCCCGGCATGGTCGTTGGCACCCCTGGTTCGTGCGTTGGAGGCATTACGAGGCGTCAGCATGATTGTCGCCGTCACGTTCGTCACCGAAATTGGCGACCTCCGGCGGTTTGACAGCCCGCGCCAGCTGATGGGTTATCTTGGTCTCGTCCCCAGCGAGCGTTCAACCGGAGACACGATCCGCCGGGGGCCGATTACCAAGGCAGGCAATAGCCGTGTTCGGCACATGCTCGTCGAAAGCGCATGGACTTACCGGCATCCACCACGAATTGGACGAGTAAAACTATACAAGCTGGAGCAAGCACCCCCCAAAGTCCGCGAGATCGCCTGGAAGGCACAGACGCGCCTAACCTCGCGATATCGGGCGCTTTGCGCGCGCGGCAAAAAACCAACCGTTGTCTGTACAGCTATCGCACGCGAGTTGGCAGGCTTCATGTGGGCAGTCGGTCGGGAGGTCCAATCCGCACAATCCTAACCACGCTTACGGATCACAATCCGCGTACAGGCGGGGGCGGAGCCGACGGCAGGGAAACTCCCGGCTAAGCTATGGGCCGGCAACGCCGACGCCCGCGATTAGACAGGGAACGTCCCGGACGAACACTCGGACATGCGGTAGCCAACCCGCGCATCAGAGCTTGATCACCGACGTCCTTCAGGCTCCGCCTCCACCTGTATGCGATGGAATGGTACGCTGGCGAAAGCGAACGATGCAGCTCGACCTGTGTGTTGACAACGGACATCAGAGCTTAGGCGGGTGTCAACGGAACCGGGTGCAGGCCACTTCGTGAGCTGAATTCTTTGGCGGCACATAAGAAATTTGAATTTGATCGGCCCGTAGTTTGGGGGATTTCTGGGCCATCGCAAGATCCGAATTGAGACTTGCGCCAATGATGATCAGGAGCGCAACAAATACCTTCATCTGAATTCCAACAGTCATCCTCAATGTCCAGTCATCCCTAACGTCCTGGCAACAAATTTCGTACCAAATTCGGAACCCGGTCGCGGCCGTCTATTAATCCGTCTCAACAACCTTCTTCGATTGTGGCGTTCATACGCGTCAGAACCCCAAGCAGGGCCCCTGCAACGCTTACAGACCATGATTTTTATAAAGTTCCCATGTCCGGCGTTTGACTTGGATCAAATTTAAGGCGTTGGCATTCGACCACTATCAAACTGCATCTTGAAAGGAACGAGCAGAAATATTGGGAGGTTATCATGAGTGCGTGCATTGGGTTCCAAAGAATGACACGCCGAACGTTTTTCTCGCTTCTAGGGCTGACGGCTGCTGCGAGCGTCGCAATACCGGCGACGGTTCTGATCGCCACGAACGCTGATGCCCAGACGCGAGGAATGGAGAGACGCGACGACCGGCGCGATGACCGCCAACAGCGACGCGACGACCGGCGCAGCAAGAAAAAAAAGAAGAAGGCAAAGAAGTAGTCTGACATTTTTTACAATCAGAGAAGCGGGGAGCGCCCTCTCGTCGGGCGCGCCCCGGCGTCGTACGGCCTTGGGGTTCCCGTTTTGACCCCTGCAAAATAGGCCTTGCCCGCCCAATTGAATCAATTCCGGAGCTGTTCGACGCGCCTACTTTCCAATCGACGCTGCTTGCTTTCATTGACAACGTGATCGAGCATTCTCGCGGCACGGATCGAGGTCGGTGGCCTCGGGGACGAGCAGTTGCTCAACAAGAAAAAATCCCGAAGCAGCGGAAAATCGGCGCGTTCGACTCATTAACATCGGACAGTAAGTCGCATGCGCGATGTCCGGCCCACGAGCCGAAGGTTTTGCGATGGCTGAGATAAATAAACTCTCCGTTGGTCAGGCCCTCGATAAGCTCCGCGGCACCGATGAGCCAGAAACAAGGAAGGCGCAGCTTGATGGCAAAATGGATGCGCTAGACGAAGAGATACAACGCTTGAGAGTGGCAAGGCGTCGCCTCGAGCGGGACCAACGATCCGCTGAGTCGAGTGGGAGTCGTGCTCAAGGGTCGAACAACAAAAACAGCTCGTCCTCAATATTCCGCTGGCTGGCCATCCTCATTGTTGTTGGCGCGGTCCCATTGGCCTTGATCATCCTCTATGCCCCGCAATGACCGACAGCGGAGCCAGCTTTTCGCGCGCCGATCGATACGGCCAAGCGCACCACGCGCTTTATTATTTAGTCACGAACACGCATTTTCTCGTAGGCCTCGACGAGGAAATGATCAAAGCCTTCGATCCGGACCAGGCCAAGGCGCGGAAATTCCAAGTCAGTAATGACGTAGAGCGTTACCGAAAGGGTGGCGGCAAAGGTCACCATATGTATCCAGCTGCGTGCCTTGGCAGCAGCCATGCCGAAGCCCGCAAGAAGCGATCCACCCAGCCCGAGACCGAACAGCATCACATAGATAATGTGGGGTGGATGCTTTTCAGCGGCGCCAGCACGCAGTCGCGCGATGTCAAAGACGTTGCCAAGGGCTGACACGACCAACGGACACGCGGGATGAAAATTGGTCTGCGGACAAACTGAAACAGTTGCATTCCATACCTCGGTCTTGAAAACATGAATTTTGTTCCGGTGCTCCTGAGACCAGACCTCCGTACCATCCCACAGAGAGAAATCGTGCGGCATGTGGTATAGCTCGATCCGGGCACGTACATACTCTTTCAGCTTTTTCTGAAGGTTTTTCGCATCCTCACCTTCAAATAGATCGAGGCGGTCATAGGCTGTGCTGGCTGCGGTCGCCTCTTGAATGACCAATTGTCGGCGTTCGTCGAAACGATGAAGAGCGCCTGAAACGGTAAAGGCAATAAGTAGTCCGACAAGTGCAAATACGGCGCCCTCGACAGAAGGCAGGCCAGCCATGCTCTCGGCACCTTGCTGTTGCCGATAACGCAGACCTAGCTGACGTCCGTAATTCAATAAGACCAGCGAACTAACGAAGAATGCGGCCGTGATAGCTACCGCGAAAAGACCGAAGATCATTTGCATGCTCTCGCGCTCGCCCTGTGCGCCACGATGATATGTGATCTCAACGATCTTCATATTGCCTGGTACACATCAACTCTTGCACCGGGCCCGCCACGTCTTTGATATAGGTCAAGTGGCCTCCGTTCAGATAAGATGACGCGCCGCCTGATATCCGAATCGGAATTGCCAAATCTACCAACGATCCGTAACAGATTAGAGCCATTATGCGATATGTGCAGCAGCCAAACACAGCGGTTTAGCGACTGCTTCCCTACGAAGACAATCGCATCGTGGCAAGCCAACAAGACCACAAGGTCCTGGTATTTTTCGGCGCGAACGGAAATCGTCTGCTTTTCCAGACCGTGATCGGTATCCCCGCTTCAGATGCTGTGGACGCTCCTCCACTCGGCACGTGGGCGCCAAAGGCGTGAGCGCTGTTAGGACTCTCGCTATTTGGAAGGAATTGTCCGGAGTGGATACGCGATCTTATGACCGACGACCAACTTAAGCCATTGGGGAAGCCCCTCGTCCGATATCGTCATTCTCCCGTCCGCGCGCCACCGGCAAGACGAACTAAAACACGGTGCCGGTATCGCCGTCGCGTGAAACCCAGATTCGTCCATGATGGGCGGCGATGATCGAACGACAGATGGACAGACCAATACACGCTACGACCGCTGCGCCCACACCTTCTTCTCAGCAATCTGCATCGCAGCCACAGTCGCCTTCTATCTCAATCAATGAGTCCTGAGCCTAGCCGTTGGATTGCTCTCACCGAAATCCAAGCAGTGCACGCTGTTCGGCCCACTCCGTTGGCAGATGGGCCGTCAACGCCGAGGCTCGTATGGTCATCGACATCTACCGGCGTTATCTCCGCAAGTCGGTCCGGGCGCTCCGGGAAGAGCTCGACGACGCCGGTATCAAGAGCAAGCGCCGGGTGCGGCCCGATGGCACGGAGCACGGGAACCAGCGATTCTCGCAGGGGGCGCTCTATCTTCTGGTTCAGAACCGGACCTATCGTGGGGAAGCAACTCACAAGGGAAATGCCTATCCGGGAGAACACCGGGCAATCGTTGACAAGCCGTTGTGGGATGCTGTCCAGGCGGTGCTCGCCGAGAACCGTGTTGCCCGCGCGACTGGCGCCAACACCAAGGAGCCCAGCCTGTTGACCGGTATGTTGTTCGACGAGTCCGGCGAGCGACTGACACCGACATGGTCGATCAAGAAGGGCGCCCGATACCGATACTACGTATCGACCTCTCTCGTGACGGGTGACGGCGGGACGCGCTCCCTCCGCAGGCGGATACCCGCAGGCAACCTCGAAGCCGTTGTGATTGATCGGCTTCGCACATTTTTCTCCAACCAAGGCGAATTGCTCGACGCTATCGAGAAAGAGGGCTCCGGCAAAGCCGGACCGAGGCCTTTAATTATCCTGCTTTCCTTCGCCCAGTTCGAGCGTGAGCTGATCGGGGAGCGAGTCCGGGACAAGCTAAGCTCGTGGTCAACATGCGCGTGTGGGTCGAGAAGACCTACGGCATTCCACCCGAGCCCACCGTGGACCATGCACACGCATGCATCGTCTCCCATTGAAAATTGAGATAGATCAAATGAGTGCGGGCCGACCCGGCTATTGTGGCCGACGCTGCGGAGGCCGACGCGGCGCCGTGCAGCGGGTGTTTTACGGCTACGAGCGCTGAGTGATTCAAAAGGACATACCCAATGCTCCATTGCCTCATCAAACCTGCATTACTTCTCGGCCTCCTGTTGATCGGGAATCCCGCTCATGCGCAAGGGAGTACGACCCGACAGGGCATGCTGACGTGCAGGACCTCAGCCAGCTTGGGGCTCATTGTCGGCTCGACTCAAAGGCTTGCGTGCCAATTCAAATCGAACACGGGCTCGACCCAGGATTACGTCGGCAGAATAAACCGCATTGGCCTGGATATCGGCTTCACTGCCGGGGGTGTCATGGCATGGGCTGTTCTTGGCAATTCGAGCGCAATACGGCCTGGGGCGCTCACGGGCCGCTTCGTTGGCGCCAGCGGCGACATCTCTGTGGGTGTCGGCGCCGGTGCAAATCTCCTCGTGGGAGGAACGGCGCAGTCGATATCGTTACAGCCGCTGTCACTGGAAGGACAAGTCGGCCTTAATCTTGCGCTTGGCGTTGCGGGACTGACGCTGGCCCCGGTTCATTGACGCTTGAATTTACGCTGTTCTGGCCGCTTCAGAGTTGATCGCGATAGGACAACAGATGAAACGTACACTCCACCTGCTAGCCAAGATTGTGCTCTTGCCCTTGTGCATAAGCATTTCGAGTGCCGCATATGCGCAAACGGACATCATGAAGTTGCTAGTCGAAAGGTTGGCGGCAGGTTTTAAAAAACTGGAGACGTCCTGCGGCGAAGATTTCAAGAAATATTGCAGCACTGTCACGCCTGGCGAGGGCCGCATCCTGCTTTGTATGCAAGCGCATGAGGACAAGATAAGCGGCGGATGTGCATCCGTGTTGGACGAAGTGGTGTTACAAGTTGAAACGACCGCCGACCACTTGAGGGAAGCTGTGAATGCCTGTCGGGGTGATATCGACAAACTCTGCGCGACGACTCTGCCGGGCCAAGGTCGTCTTGCAGCATGTCTGGCGGCAAACAGAACTTCAGTTTCTACGAGCTGTGCAGCGGCCGTTCAAAAGCTCCAAGACCGATGACGGCACCGATTCGCCGCATGGCAACATCATACCGGTCAATTGACTAGCATGCCCGAAGCGGACATTGATCTATACCAAGGTTTAGATGTGAACAGCGGCGTGTTGCTTTAAAGAGGAAGCGGACGAATCTGCTGGTCTGGATTGGCTAAAACTGTTCTCTGCTAAACTGACGCATGACTGCAGATGCCTTCACCGAAATTTGTCGTGCATACCCAACAAGACGATAACAAAGGAGGGACTGGATCATGAAGAAGCTGACCTTATCACTGATGGGAGCGACCGCGCTTCTTGCTCCCTCGCTCGTCGCGCATGCTGCGGATCTGCCGCGCGCTGTCCCTGTCAAAGCCCCGGTTGTTGTGCCGGTCTATAATTGGACGGGCTTCTACATCGGCGGAAACATTGGCGGCGCGTGGGCCGACGTCGATGTCTCGAGCAACGTTGGGGTTGGGTGGGGGGCGAGCACGAGCGCCTTCATCGGCGGCGCGCAGATGGGTTACAATTGGCAGTTCAATACTTTCGTCGCCGGCATCGAAGCCGACTTCGATTGGACCGACGCCAGCAAGACCAGCGGCACCGTCGTTCTTCCCGGCTTCGGCGCGTTGCAGGCTCGCGGTGACTGGGACTGGACATCGACAATTGCGGGTCGGTTTGGCTTCGCTGCGGATCGCGTCCTGTTCTACGGAAAGCTGGGCGTGGGCTGGAGCAGAACCAGCGCCAGACTTCAGACACCAGGCGGCGTGGTTCTGGCGACCAGCAGCAACACGAACGTCGGCTGGCTCGTGGGCGCCGGCATCGAATACGCATTCGCGCAGAATTGGACGGCCAAGGTGGAATACAACTACCTTGCTCTCGAAGATCGGACCTTCGTGGGGCCGTTTGGAACAGCATTCACCGCCGATCCCGACATTCAGATGGTCAAGTTCGGCATCAATTATAAGTTCGGGGGACCGCAGATCTTATATTGACGGATGGTTGGCTCGACGTTCATTGAGCTTCGCGGTTACCACCAGCGAGGCGACAATCGCCCAGCGCCGCGCCGCCATCAGATCCGGCGAACAGGTGGTTCTTGCGAGCCGAGGGCGGAAGGGTCGGGCCGCGCGTTCGACCGTGTTGTTGTCGAGTTCGATGCGCCCGTCGTCGAGGAAGCCGCAGAGCGCGTTCCAACGGGCCAGTGCGTAGCAGATTGCATCGACTACACCGCCACGCGGCGGGACGCGGTTGAGTTCGGTTTTCAAGCCAAGTCTTCATAGCTGCGCCCCGGGGCATCGACTGGATGCCCCGGGTCGCTTGTCGTGCGTCGGCTGATCGGCCTTCCGCTTCAAAGCGAGCCTGTTGTCGGCCGCCAGCACAGCCTGTCCCTGGTCATCTTTGTTCGACGCAGGCCGTAGAGAATCAATTTCGTAAATGTCTCTGGTGACCATTGTGGAAAAAAGGCGGGCCCCGCGATCATCGACAAGCCTGAGAAGGAGCTGCTTGTTTCTTTGATCTAAATCAAATTTTGGGAATGTATCAGAGGCCAAGATTTCTGGTCGAGCTAAACCCTGATCGGGCTGCGATGAGTGTCATAGGCTCTATTGCGAGGAGGCAGCGATGGACGGGGCGCAACACGCGGCAAGTCGATCAATCAGTCGGACTATACGATGGCCGGCCATGAGCGAAACAGGCTGTTGCGCAATCTGATATCATACCGTACGGGAACGTTGATCATCGTTGGTGAACACGATGAGTTCAGACAGAACTAACTCTCAAGATCCTATTGTAATGCGCAGCCGCCTGCGCGAAGAGATTTTCGCGTTCGTCGTTCTTGCGGTTCTGATCTGGCCCATCGTCGCGGTCGGCGTGGTGGGCAGCTATGGCTTCGTCGTGTGGATGTCACAGATTGTGTTCGGGCCGCCGGGGCCCCCGCACGGTTAGGTCGCGATGGAAATGTCAAACGCACCGTCAAGACGGAATATTCTGACCGGGCACTTTCCGACCGTGCATATTTCGAGCGCGGTCGTATCGGTGTTGCCGGCTCATCGAGACAATGTTGTCCGTCTGCTGTCGGAGATGGCCGAAGTCGAAGTTCATCATCAATCTGCGTCAAAGATAATCATTGTCCTTGAAGGCGAGAACAGCGGAGTGCTCGGCATGAGACTCGCGGAGATTACCTCGATCGAGGGCGTGCTCTCGGCCAACATGGTGTTCGAGCAGAGCGAGCGGCTGACGGACCTTGGAGAGGCAGGATGAGTCTTTCACGTCGCGACATATTGAAGGCGCACGCCGCTTCGGTTGCCGCCGCGGCAGCCAACCTCAGCGTGCCCGCGGTGGCACAGCCGGTCGCCGGCGGAATCGGCGCGCTGGAAATCAAGTGGTCGAAAGCGCCGTGCCGGTTTTGCGGCACGGGTTGCGGCGTGATGGTGGGCGTCAAGGAAGGAAAGGTGGTGGCGACCCACGGCGACACGCTGGCGGAGGTGAACCGCGGCCTCAATTGCATCAAGGGCTATTTCCTGTCGAAGATCATGTACGGCGGCGATCGTCTCACCACGCCGCTGCTGCGAAAGAAGGGTGGCGTGTTCGCGAAGGACGGCGAGTTCACGCCGGTGAGCTGGGAAGAAGCCTTCGACGTGATGGCCGCAAAGGCCAAACAGATTTTGAAGGAGAAGGGACCGACAGCGCTCGGCATGTTCGGCTCCGGCCAGTGGACGGTGTGGGAAGGCTACGCCGCCACCAAGCTCATGCGGGCGGGTTTCCGCTCAAACAATCTTGACCCCAACGCCCGTCACTGCATGGCGTCGGCCGCCTACGCCTTCATGCGCACCTTCGGCATGGACGAGCCGATGGGTTGCTACGACGATTTCGAGGCGGCCGACGCGTTCGTGCTCTGGGGCTCGAACATGGCCGAGATGCATCCGATCCTGTGGACGCGTCTGACCGACCGCCGGCTCAGCCACCCGCATGTCAAGGTCGCGGTGCTGTCCACATTCACCAACCGCAGCTCCGATCTCGCCGACATTCCGATCGTCTTCAAGCCCGGCACCGATCTCGCAATTCTCAATTTCATCGCCAATCACATCATCTCGACCGGGCGCGTGAACAAGGAGTTTGTCGAGAAGCACGTCGCCTTTGTGAAGGGCGAGACCGACATCGGATATGGTCTGCGAGCGGACCATCCATTGGAGAAGCGCGCTAAGGGCGCCGCCAATGCGGCAGCCACGCAGCCCATCGACTTCAATGCCTTCGCGGCCTTCGTCAAGGACTACACGCTGGAGAAAGTTTCGGCGCAGACGGGTGTCGAGCGCGGGTTCCTGCAGGAGCTGGCCGAGCTTTACGCCGATCCGAAGCGCAAGGTCATGTCGCTATGGACGATGGGTTTCAACCAGCATGTACGCGGCGTATGGGCGAACCAGCTCGTCTATAATCTGCATCTGCTGACGGGAAAGATATCCGAACCGGGCAACTCGCCGTTCTCCCTGACCGGACAGCCCTCGGCGTGCGGAACCGCGCGTGAGGTCGGCACCTTCGCACACCGGCTGCCGGCCGATATGACGGTGACAAATCCCGAACACCGCAAGCATGCCGAAGAAATCTGGCGCGTTCCTCATGGGCTGATTCCGGAGAAGCCCGGTTATCACGCCGTCGAACAGGATCGCATGCTTCATGACGGCAAGCTCAATTTCTACTGGGTCATGGTCAACAACAACCTGCAGGCCGCGCCCAACAACTCGCGCGAAACCTATCCCGGTTATCGCAACCCCGACAATTTCATCGTGGTATCCGACGCCTATCCGACCGTCACTGCCATGGCCGCCGATCTGATACTGCCCGCTGCGATGTGGGTCGAGAAGGAAGGTGCCTACGGCAACGCCGAGCGGCGCACCCATTTCTGGCACCAGCTCGTGGATGCGCCGGGCGAAGCGCGCTCGGACCTCTGGCAGATCATGGAGTTCTCCAGGCGTTTCACCACCGACGAGGTGTGGCCTGCCGAGCTGCTCGCGTCCAACCCGAACTATCGGGGCAAGACCTTGTTTGACGTGCTGTTCCGCAACGGCAACGTCGACAAATTTCCCGTGACCGAGATTTCTGCGGAGTACGAGAACCGCGAGTCCAAAGCTTTTGGGTTCTACGCACAGAAAGGCCTGTTCGAGGAATACGCTTCGTTTGGCCGTGGGCACGGTCATGACCTTGCGCCGTTCGACGCCTATCACGAGGTCCGGGGCCTGCGCTGGCCGGTCGTCAATGGCAAGGAAACGAAGTGGCGCTATCGCGAAGGCCTCGATCCGTACGTCAAGGCCGGCAAGGGTGTGGAGTTCTATGGAAACCCCGACGGCCGCGCCAGGATCATCGCGGTGCCCTATGAGCCACCGGCGGAATCGCCCGACAAGGAATTCGACATCTGGCTCGTGACCGGCCGCGTGCTGGAGCATTGGCACTCCGGCTCCATGACCATGCGGGTGCCGGAGCTGTACAAGGCTTTCCCGGGCGCGCGTTGCTTCATGCATGCGGAAGACGCTCGTGTGCGCGGCATCAACCAGGGCGCCGAGGTTCGTGTGGTCTCGCGCCGCGGCGAGATGCGAACGCGCATCGACGTGCGCGGGCGCAATCGGATGCCGCGCGGCGTGGTGTTCGTCCCGTGGTTCGACGCCAGCCAGCTCATCAACAAGGCAACGCTCGACGCGACCGACCCGATATCCAAGCAGACGGATTTCAAGAAATGCGCGGTCAAAATCGTTCCGGTTTGAGCGCTTGGCGCCTTGCCTCTGGCGGAGCCCTGCTGTGCGGCGCTCTGGTGTTCGCTGTCGCGGCTTTCTCGGCCGACGGTGTCCCCCAGATCGTGCCGCGCGTTACCGGCGGCGCGCAGCCGATGCAGGAGATTCCCGCGCCGGCGTTGGCGCGTCCCGTGACCGACGACAAGCGAAAGATGCGCAACTATCCGGAGCAGCCGCCGGTCATTCCCCATTCGATCGACGGTTATCAGTTGACGCTCAGGACCAACCGCTGCCTCGAATGTCACCGCCGGCAATTCACCGAAAGCTCGGGCGCGCCGATGATCAGCGTCACGCATTTCATGGACCGCGACAACCAGGTGCTCGCGGACGTCACGCCGCGCCGTTATTTTTGCAACGCGTGCCATGTGCCGCAGACCGACGCCACGCCGCTGGTCCCGAACACGTTCGAGGACATGCTGATGGTCGGAAAGCCGAAGCGGTGAGCGCTCCGCCATGAGGAAGATGTGGGCGTGGGCAAAAGTGCGTGCGATATGGTTCTGGCATCTCGTCAGCCGTCCCGCCGTCCACCTGAGTCTCGGCTTTCTCACGCTGGGAGGGTTCATCGGCGGTGTGATGTTCTGGGGGGCCTTCAACACCGCGCTGGAGTTGACGAACACGGAGACGTTCTGCATCTCGTGTCACGAGATGCACGACAACGTCTATCAGGAGCTGCAGCGCACCGTGCATTTCTCCAACCGGTCCGGCGTGCGCGCGACCTGTCCGGACTGTCACGTGCCGCACGAATGGACCGTCAAGATCGCGCGCAAGATGCAGGCCTCCAAGGAGGTCTGGGGCAAGATTTTCGGCACCATCGATACCCGCCAGAAGTTTCTCGACATGCGCCTGGAACTCGCCAAGCACGAATGGGCGCGCATGAAGGCCAACGATTCCCTGGAGTGCCGGAATTGCCATTCGTCCGTCGCCATGGACTTCACCAAGCAGTCCCGCCGCGCCGCGGAAATCCATTCGCGCTATCTCATCCCCGGTGAACGCACCTGTATCGATTGCCACAAGGGAATCGCGCACGAACTTCCGGACATGACGGGCATCGAGCCCGGCTGGCGCGCCCCGACGGAGCTGCGCGGCGAGCATTCGTCCCGGCGCGACGAACGCAAGGAGATGCAAGGCTTTCTCGCTAACGTGGGTCAATAGAACCATTGGTTGGTGTCTGCTTCTGATGCTGTGGACAGCTCCTCCATCGGCACGTGAGTGTTATGGACGTGAGGCTGTTAAGGCTCCCGTAATTTAGAGGAGGAATTCAGGCAACGGTGACGACAATTGTTTCCCGACATTGCCAATGTCGGTTCGGGTCCACAGCGTTGACGTCAACATAATTAGTGCAATCGCGATTCAGGACAATCGTTTTCGTATAAAAGGCCGAAATGTACGGATCTCGGGATTTTCAATCGAGAGCGGTTCGCAGAATGACAAGTTATGGAACCATTCGAATGCTGGAATCCGGGAGCGGCGGTTTTTTCAGCGCAAGTGCCAAGCGCTGCGCTTGGTGCCGCTGACCTCTATGGCGCCGGCGATCAACACGATCGCTAAGGTAACGGCGGCCGGCATTGGTGCCGCAACTGCTATCGCCGTTGTACGTCAACTCGCCGGGATGTAGCGAACGCCCTATGCGCTCGCGGCACCTATACGTGCCTTGTTAGGGAACGGCATCCGTGCACCATTTTGCCATGGCTTCTCTCCACAGCCGCTCCGGATTAACGTATTGTCATTGCGAGTTGTCCCGGCGGGGACTTCGGTTTTCGGTGGCGGGACAATGGAACGTGGCGACAATGCGGATACGTGGCTGGACCTGCCGCCGACACCACAGCAAACGCGATGGGCGCTCGCGGTCGCGGCAGTTGTGCTCGCCGGGTTCGCGGCAATCGTTCCGATCTCTGGCAGGCCGCTGATCGAGCTCAATACGTTCTTCCCGTCCCTCGACGCCATCGTGTTCGTCAGCGGCCTGGTCACTGCAGTTCTGCTGTACGCGCAGTTTTCGATCTCGCGTTCGCGCGCGTTGCTCGCGCTTGCGACGGGATACCTGTTCACGGCGTTGATCGTCATTCCGCATGCGCTGACGTTCGCCGGCGCGTTTTCGCCGACCGGACTGCTCGGAGCGAACAATCAGACCGGATCGTGGCTCTTCATCTTCTGGCATATCGGCTTTGCCGCCGCGCTGCTCGCCTATACGGTGCTGAGGGAAGAGCGACTCGCCGCGCTCGTTAAGGCGCGGGCGGCGTCGGCGATCGGCTGGAGCGCGGCAGGTATGGTCGGCCTGGTCTGCGCCCTGACATGGCTCGCGACTGCAGGCGCAACGCTGCTGCCCCCGATCATTCTCGACCAGCGCCGCATAAGTCCGATTGTGGTCTACCCCATTTCGTTCGCGATACTGGTTTCTCTTGCTGCACTCCTCTTGCTGCTGCGCCGGCGCCGCTCGCTGCTCGACCTGTGGCTGATAGTGGTGGCGCTGGTCGCAATCCTTGAACTGGCATTCAGCGGTTTGATACCCACTGTCCGTTTTAGCGCCGGATTCTATGCCGGACGCGCGTTTTCGCTGCTGACCGCGAGCATCGTTCTGGTCGTAATGCTTGCGGAGACAACGCGCCTCTACATGCGGCTCGCGCGCTCAAATGCGATGTTGCGGCGTGAGAAAGACAACAAGTTGATGAATTTGGAGGCCATGGCGTCATCGATCGTGCACGAGGTCAGGCAACCGCTCGCAGGAATTGCCGCCTCGGGTGGAGCTACGCTGCGCTTCCTCAATAGATCGCCGCCGGACCTCCAGAATGCGGAAGCGGCGGTCTTCAGAATGGTTGACGCGACTCATCGCGCGAATGAGATTCTGGAAGACGTGCGCGGGCTATTTGCAAAAGGCGAGCCGAAAATGGCTCCCGTCGACGTGAACGATCTGATTGCTGAAGTGATACGCATTCTGCAGCCGGAGTTCGACAGCCACAAGGTTGAAACAAGACTGGCCCTCGATTCGGCGCTGCTGCCGGTCCCTGGTCACAGAGGCCAATTGCAGGAAGTCATGATCAACCTGATCAACAACGGGCTC
Organism: uncultured Rhodoplanes sp.; assembly: GCA_964528635.1. Taxonomy (GTDB): domain Bacteria; phylum Pseudomonadota; class Alphaproteobacteria; order Rhizobiales; family Xanthobacteraceae; genus Z2-YC6860. The sequence goes on from CAZGSW010000013.1 coordinate 14,207, forward strand.
GAAGCAATGGCCTCGGAGGACCGGATACGTGTCCTCAACATCAGAACGGAACCGACAGCGCGCGGTGCTGCAATCGCCGTGGAGGATACAGGGCCCGGCGTCAGCCCGGAGAAAGCCGAGGGGATATTTGATGCGTTCGTTTCGACAAAGTCGAATGGAATGGGGCTGGGCCTTGCGATCTGCCGGATGATCGTGGAGCGTCATGAAGGCGAACTCTCGTTCTCCGCTGCCAACCCGCGCGGGGCGATCTTCAGGGTTGTATTACCGCGGAGCCGTTTGGCTCAGTGATCAGCATTCTCCGGAACCGAACAACGGTGCGCGGCAAGTATGCGATCAGCTGGCGTGCGTTGGGGCCGCACGATTGACCTAAGTCAAATAGTGCCGACCGACGCAGAGCATAGTTCCCTCGGAGCGCAGCCGACAGGCCTCGGGGCCTTTCGCCTTCATGATCTGGCTCCGGGAACGAGCAGCACTGCTGCGCAACTTGCGAGCAAAGATGGACCTGAGAAAGCCCTGCGGCCCGGCTGTTTCGCTGTTGCAAGTGGGTGGGCGCTAGCCGTGCCCATAGTCGAAATCACATATCGGTGTGAGACCGACGGCTCTCGCGAGAGACCTCGGCCATTGAGCAGCGATGCGGCGTGCCGCAGGCTGGACAACGGCAATCGGACATTCGCCACCCTTCTCAGCAGTTGGGCAGAGGGGAATGGCGCGGTCCGACACTTCGTGCCGGTCGATCCTCGCGACCTCGGTCTCGCGAGCGGTGAAGCAAATGCACCCGCTCAGCTACCTTTCGCAGCCATACTCGGCTGTTCCGACGCCCGTGTGCCCGTGGAACTCATCTTCGGTGAAGGACCGAATGATCTTTTCGTGATCCGCGTCGCTGGTAACGTCTTGGGGGCCGAAGTGCTTGGCAGCCTGAAGTATGCCGTTGAACATCTCGGCGGCAGCATGAAGGTGATTGCCGTCCTGGGTCATAGCGGATGCGGTGCGGTGGCTGCTGCCGTCGATGTATTCTTGAGCCCAGGCACCTACCTGCCGCTCGCCATCAACCATTCTCTCCGCAGTATCGTGGATCGTTTGCTTGTGGTTGTGCAGGCATGCGCGAATAAGCTCATGGAAGTTTTTGGCCCCGAGATCGCATCAAGCCCGGGATATAGAAAGGCGCTGACCGAAGCGGCAATCGTGATCAACGCGGCCCTTACTGCACATTCGATACAACGGGAGTTTGGAGCCGGCAGTTTGGTCGATCTGCAGACGGTCTACGGCGTCTACTTGCTTGAAACTCGCGAGGTGTGGACACCGCCCCTGAGCAAGGCAGAAGGTGCGGGGTTAGCTCCGGCGCCACACGATCCCGGAGAATTTCTCGAACTCGGCGATGCCGTAGCGAAGTCCGACAGAATTGCATCCTTTATCCGGCCACATATGGCCAGAAAATAAATGGGGCCATCATCGGCAGGCAGGAGAGCGGATTTCGTCAACCCTGTTGGAAAATCCGCTACTGCTGGCTCTCCCTCAATTCCAGCGTCACAAGCCTCCCGATCAATATGGCCGGATAGAGCTGGCCGATGACGGCCTCCAAATTGCAGAGACTTCGCGCCAATGGATGGACGGGAACGATGTCGCCATACCCGGTCGACGTGAAGGTTACAAAGCTGAGGTACATCATCGTACTGGCGAAAGCTGCATCGTATTCGAACGACACACCCTTGAACGCATCGGAAAATGACAAGCCGACAAACGTGTACAGCATGGTGAACGTCAAGGCAGTCAACAAATAAAGCAGAACAGCACCAACGATTCGATGATAGGTGACGCGTCCGGTGCGGAAGACCGCTTTGGCGATCACCACTCCAAGCGTGGACGTGATAATAAGCCACGCCGCCGCAACGATGTGCAGATCGAAGCTCGTCGGCCAAAATAATCTGTATATAATGACGACGACAATTGTAGCGAACGCAACGGACATCATCGTGAGCGCCAGTTTGCTTGTCGAGATGATCAAGACCCCTCCAATGATCGCAAGCAAGGCAAAGACTTCGAGGATCCGGATTGAGTTGAATCCTGCGGCTTGGAGCGGTGTGAAAACGAATATCATCAGGGTCAACAAGATCGTCAGCAGCGTAATCAACAGATCGACGTATTTCTGACGAAGGGATTGCAATTCGTTCATGGGAACACAGCTCGTGATATCTCGTGGTTTTAAAGCTAACTGTCATCGGTATCCGACCACCGGGCTTTTGATCTAGGTCAATAGACGAGGCGTCCTGGCCTCTAAATTTCGTTTCTCGACCATCCTCTCTACAGTTTCATGCGGGTGTTTGGGTTGGTCTAGGCGGGCCGCTTATGAGAAGCCGAACCAGCTTGAATAGCGTTGAAGCAGATAATGCTCAAGCGAACATACGCGTCGGTCTAACTCTCGAGCTGTCTGTAGACCGGTCCAATTCCTTGAAGCTCGACACCAGTACGAAACATCAGCGCGAACCGGCAGCGAATTCAGCGCGGCTGGAGTAGCGTGGTAGGGCTGCTGGGGCGATGATTATTGAACGACATGTTCCTAATGGCGCTTTGGCCGCTGTCACCTCATCGAACTGTATCAACGACACGCTCGCGAAAGGTGTCTGAACATGCTGAAGCAATTGTTGGTGGGAGGTGCCATCAGCATTTGCAACATCATGATCCACGCGCTGGTGATGGCAGCCGTGGTGCGGGTGTCGCAAGCAGTATCCAGAACGAATGTATTGCATCCGTCGTGGTTCCTGGTGGTCGTCATGATCTCAGCCGTCTCAGTCCTGATGATCGCGCATTCCTCTGAGGTGTTCGTGTGGGCGCTGGCTTACCGCATTGTCGGAGCCACGCCCGCCGGCGCAGATGGCCTGTACTTTGCGTTCGTGAACTACGCGACCCTTGGGTACGGTGACGTGGTCCCGGTTGCCGACTGGCAACTCCTTGGACCGATGACCGCGATGAATGGGGTGCTGCTGTACGGCTGGTCGACAGCAGTCATTTTTGAAGTGTTGCGCAGAGCAATGATGCTTCGCCAGATAGCCAATGGCGAACCAGAAGAACGAATGACCCGTTGAGAGTGCCGCTTCTTGATCTAGATCAACGCGCTCGTTGACCGTCCGCTGAAAACGGTGACATCGCGTTGTAGACCTGATCCCGCAATTGTGTCAGCGCGGCGCGGAGGGCGGATATGCCAGGTGGCGATCAAAGCTCGCACGACCAGTTGACGATCACTTGGATCGAGCTGGCGGTACGACTCAGTGTTCTGGGGCTTCTGCTCTATTGGTCCTTCATGCTGGTTCGCCCGTTCATCACGATCGCGATCTGGAGCGTGGTGCTGACGGTTGCGCTCTATCCCGCCTACGACAGCCTGGTCCACTGGCTGGGCGGCCGGCGACGCCTGGCTGCGATCTTGCTCACGGTTCTCAGCCTGTTGGTGGTGATAGGGCCGGCGACATGGCTCGTGGTGGGCTTGATCGACAGCCTTCGAAGCCTTTCGGGGCGGCTTGACTTGTCCGCCTTGGCGCTGCCGCCGCCACCCGTATCGATCAAGGATTGGCCGCTCGCTGGCGAGCAGCTCTATCAATTCTGGAATCTTGCCTCAACCAATGTCCAGGCAGCCTTTGCAAAGGTAACTCCGCTGCTGAAGCCGCTCGGCGGGAGCTTTCTTCAAATTGTAGCGGAGACCGGTGGCGGTGCGGTCAAGCTTCTCATTGCAATCATCGTTTCGGGCTTTTTGTTCTCGCCGGGGCCTCGGCTGCTCGACGCCGTCAGAAGTTTCTCACGTCGACTGGCTTCGGAACGCGGCGAAGAATTTGTTCAGATCGCCGGCGCCACCATCCGTGCCGTCTCACGCGGAGTCATCGGCATTTCCGCTCTTCAGGCGCTTTTGGCCGGCCTGGGTTTGATGGTCGCGGGAGTTCCTGGCGCCAGTCTCATCACATCTGCCGTCCTTATTCTCGGGATCATTCAGATCGGTCCGTCGATCATTCTTCTTCCCCTGATCATCTGGAGCTGGACCGCGATGGAAACGACGACGGCGCTGTTGTTCACGGCCTACATGATCCCGGTCGGTCTGCTGGATAACATTCTACGTCCTCTGGTCATGGGACGAGGCCTGGAGACGCCAACTCTGGTCATTCTGATCGGCGTCATCGGAGGCACCATCTCCTACGGGATCACCGGGCTTTTCCTAGGCCCCATCGTATTGGCAGTGATCTGGGAGTTGCTGGTGGTGTGGATCAGAGAACACGAGGGCTCTGATCCCAAGATTCACTCACAGCCACTGGGTTGATCTGATTCAAGTTTTCCGACCGAAATTCGTTGTCAAACAAGGTTCGGCTTATTGATCTTTATCAAAATCGACCGTGGTCCCCCCGATAGATTTTGTCCTCAAGCAGGAGGTTGCGATGGGTAAAAAGCTCAAGTCTGAAATGATTTCGCGCCGACGAGCTTTTGCCCTTCTTGGAGGGGCGGCTGCATTGAGCCTTACAGTGCCGGTGATGGTCATGACCGCAACGGATGCCGAGGCCCGCGTTGGGAATCCAGCCTCGGCCGCGAGCGTTGCGGGAGCGAACCGGCGTGATCGACGTCAGGACCGACGCTATAAGAAGAAAAAGAAGAAATAGTCCGTCGAACAATCAGCACGCCAGCTACGAGGGCGGCCGAAACTATCGTCACGGTCCGGCACCGTCGTCACTTCGGAATTAGCTCGTCCTGCGGAGCGGTTTCGCGACGTATTCACCTCCGTTGCCGGTCCATCATGTGGCCCTTTGACCGAAGCGACTATCGGCTGCTTCAATATCCTTGGCGGGCGGTCCCCCGGGAATATTCGGTCATCGTCTTCTGCGACAGCGGGGTGCCGACCAGCGCGTTGCGCGAGGTCGCGTCCAGCATCATCGGCGCGAGCATACCGCTGCACGCGGCAGCCGGGCTGATTTTCAGCGAGAATGCTATCAGAAGGATCGAAGCCACGATGATGAGGAAGCCGGTTGCCATGTCGCGTTTCGACCCAGAATGAACGTCAACGTGTGTGTTGATGTTACGGTAGCGAAAATCGGTTTCGGCCTGAACCAGCATTCGAGTCGCCCGAAGGGTTCTGTTGCAACAGACCGGGGAAAAAACTTGGTCCAAAGCGTTCCGGGCAACGGGCTTTGTGTGTAGCGCCAGTTTGACCGAATACGCCAGTTCGATCGTTGGCTGCGGGGATAGGCCAATATCTGAAATAGCGGCGACGATGCCCAGGCCAGAGGCAACAGCCATCAACAGCATTGCGCCGTGGGCGACCCGGTTTAGGGCAGCAGCGGTTTGATGTTGGATAAGATCAAACAACCCACGATATGCAGATGCTCTTGAATGTGATCGATGCAGGCGCGCCGGCGGGCGGGGCTTAGAAGTTTGCCTTGGCGGCCTCAGTCAGGATCAGTTGGCGTCAGGTCCGACACCGCCCTACGCAGGCGGTTGTTCTCCTGCTCAAGCTCCTTCAGGCGTTTGACCTGGTCGGTCTTGAGCCCACCGTACTCCTGTCGCCACCGGTAATACGTCACCTCGCTTACGCCGATCTGACGGATCACCGTGCATGATGTCGCCCGCGACGAGGGCGTCACAGCCGCCTATATCTATGTCCTGCTACGGCTTCGCTGGCTCGCACCCGACATCACCACTGCGATCGTCAACGGCCAGCATCCGCCACAACTCAGCGCCAAGAAGTTGATCCGCATGACGGCACATCTGCCAGCGGAATGGGCCGAACAGCGTGCACTGCTTGGATTTCGGTGAGAGCAAGTAGCGCGCGTTCGCGAATTGCGATGTAAAGTGCTGGTGCTTTTGAGCCAGCAACGCCTGTCCAACGCCTGAAGAATGCCCGCGCAGAGATATTCGCGCGTGAAGCAGGCAATAACCTCCAAGAGAAAGTCTCTCCCGTCGATTGACCCGCGAACGAGGCGCAATAAACCGCGCAAACGCGGGCTAAATTTGATGCCCCAAAATTACAAATACTAAATTAATATCAATAACTTAGTTGTTGGCTGGTGTGGCAGGATTCGAACTCCGAAATGCCAAATTGCCGCTAAACGGCCGTGGCATCGGACAATAGCCGAAGGCTCAAAGCTGGAATCTTCTCAATCTCCCGGTGCAGCGCGGTTATTGGAAATTCGCCGTAGCCGTCAGCCACTGTGCGGCGGCGATGCCCCACGATGGCATCCACCATGTCTGACGCAAGGCCATGGCGCCGGGCGAGCGTTTTAAACCGGTGGCGCCAAGAGTGGTTGGGAGAAATCCTGCCATCTTTGATCCCCAAGCCCCGGACCCAACGCCCTATGACTTTCGTTCCATTTCCGCCCCGGCTACCGAAGCGAGTGGGCATTAATTGAGGGAATAGAGGACCTGGCAAGGTTTTCTTCACAAAATCGATAAAGCCTTCGTCGATCAACGCTGAGTGGATTGGGATGGCTCGTTCCGAGTTCGCATTCTTGATTGGTCCTGCATCGGGCGTGATGCGCAAGCACCAGATGCCGTCGAGCTGCAACACGTCTTCCTTACGAAGCTGACAAATTTCGGCAACCCGGCCACCGGTGTAAGCGCAAAGGAGCGGAACCCATCGAAGTACTGGCGTGTGCTCTTGAACGGCCGCCTGCAGTACGGTCGTAGCCTCTTCCTCGGAGAAGCTCCTTTTTGAATTGGCAGGCTTGGACTTCACGTCCATCACAATACGGCTTGCCACGTTGCTCGGTAATTTGTCGTTGTCGACCGCCCATTGCAGCACGGCTCGGATTGGCGCCAGCTTTGCATCGCGTATCGTCTTCGGCTGAAGACCGGCCTCAATCAACGAAGCTTTCCACTTGTTCAGATCCGTAGATGTCAAACGACTTGCGTCGTTATGACCGACGAAGGTTTTGAGCTGTTCGACAATGCGCCCCCACTCATAGACTGTGCGCGGGGTTGGTCGCTTTTCAGCCGCCCACCCATCCTTAACCTCGTCAAAGGTTAGCGATCGCGAACGCTCTGTACTGTAAGGGATCGAGCTATGCTGCCGAAGGACTGGCCCGAGCGACATTTTCTCCAGGTCCAGACTGGCGCGCTGCAGGGCAGCTGTAACTGCTACCGCAACTCTTTTCCTGCTCGCATCGTCAACCTTCATCCCCGACGCTTCCAACAGCCTATCGGCTGTCTCAAACGCCCTGCGCTGGGTGTTCAATCTCTCTTCGTACCAAGCCAACAGGTGAATGTGGTTGTCCGGAATGGGGCGGAGGTCCCAGATGGCCGCCACACCAGCTTCGGTTTTCCAGGATCGCTGTTCGCTCGGCCTATCCTTCCAAGTTGCCATCCACCGGTCATAAACCGAGCTCGCGAGCTGATGGGCCTGAGTTTCTGAAAGCTGAATGTCCCCAAGCCGGAGATGGCGCCATCGCGCTTCGAGTGAGGCGAGCGCAACCAAGAAGCGTTCTTTGGCTTCGGCCGCGTCTTTGGTTTGAAGGCTGCGCTTCTCTTCGCGCTTTCCGACCAGCGTGCGCAGATCATCGGGCACGCGCTTGCGCAACCAATACACGCCGGTTTTTGGATGCTTCCAGGGACGTGACATAGCAAGGCGCATGTGTACCACCCGTGTGTACCACTCGGGTAGCCGTAACCTCCTGAATTCATGGAGGCTTCTTTGATTTCAACGAGTTAGTGTGTGCTTGGTGCCCAGGGGCGGAATCGAACCACCGACACTGCGATTTTCAATCGCATGCTCTACCAACTGAGCTACCTGGGCGCCGAAGCCCGCCGAACGGCGGGCTTTTGGTTGAGCGCGGCGGTTATAGAGGGTGCGTCCGGACCTGTCCAGAACGCCGGAAATGGCGGGATTCCGGGCCTCCCGAACCTATCCGGAAGGTCCGCCGGCCGCCGTCAGCGCGAGCCGTTGCGCGGCGGGGTCTCCTCGCGTGGCGGCGCCTCGCCATCCTCGTCGTCAAGCTCGGTGACCGGAACCGCATAGACGCCGGAGAGCCAGCGGTTGAGGTCGACGTCGGCGCAGCGCTTCGAGCAGAACAGGCGAACCGCCTGCATCGTGGGCTTTCCGCAGATAGGGCATGTCGGATCGGGCATGGAACGGATCACGGGACGGACCATGGGAATGGATGTAGGCGCTTTCCGCGCCGGACGCGAGCCTATCCGGTTCCCTGAGCGGTGCGGACCTTGTCGCGCTCGCGCAGCTCGGTCTTGAGGATCTTGCCGTAGTTGTTCTTCGGCAGCGCGTCGATGAACACGTAGTCCTTCGGGCGCTTGAAGCGCGCGATCGCGTCAAGGCACAGCGCATCCAGCTCGGCCGGCGGCGCCTCGCCCACCACATAGGCCACCACCGCCTCGCCCCACTCGCGGTCCGGCCGGCCGATCACCGACACCTCGCGCACGCCGGGATGGCGTAGCAGCACCTCCTCCACCTCGCGCGGATAGATGTTGGAACCGCCGGAGATGATCATGTCCTTGGAGCGGTCTTTCAGCGTGAGATAGCCGTCGGCATCGAATGCGCCGATGTCGCCGGTGTGCAGGTATCCGCCTTTCAGCGTTGCGGCGCTGGCCTCCGGGTTCTGCCAGTAGCCCGCCATCACCACGTCGCCACGGCACAGGATCTCGCCGGCCTCGCCCGCCGGCAGCGCGCGGTCGTCGCCGCCAGCCACCTTCACCTCCACGCAGGAGAACGGCCGGCCCGCGGATGCAAGCCGCTCGAGCCAGCGCGGATGATCGCGGTTGGCCACGTCGTCGCGCGACAGCGTGGTGATGGTCATCGGGCTTTCGCCCAGCCCGTAGATCTGGGCAAGCCGCGGGCCGAACCGGTCGAGCGCGCGGATGGCATCCTCGACGTACATCGGGGCCCCGCCCCATATGATCGTGCGGATGTTGCGCGGGTCGCAGTCCGCGTCGCTCTCCACCAGCCGTTTCACCATAGTCGGTGCCGCGAACATGGAGCAGCGCGGCCACGCGCCGATCAGGCGGAACATCTCGTCGGGCTCGAAGCCGCCGGACTCCGGCACCACGTTGACGGCGCGGCGCATCACATGCGCCATGATGTAGAGCCCCGAACCGTGGCTCATCGGCGCGCCGTGCAGGATCGCATCGCCGGGCTGCGCGGCGTCCACCTCGTCGAGACAGGCCTTGCTCTCGGCAGCGAGCACCTTGTGGGTCAGCATCGCGCCCTTCGGGCGGCCTGTCGTTCCGGACGTATAGAACAGCCAGGCGAGGTCGTCCGGCGCGCGTGGCGTAACGGGCACGGTCTCAGAACCAAGCAGGCGCTCGTGCTCCGCACCGCCGATCGTCACCAGCCGCTCCAGCGTGGACGGCGCATGTGCTGCGATGGACGCTTCAAGCGACGGGGCGACGAAACACACGCGCGCGCCGGAATTTTCCAGGATGTGGCCGAACTCCGCGCCGTGCAGCTTGGCATTGACCGGAACGGCGGCGAGCCCGGCATGCCAGATCGCAAACAGCGCCTCGACATAATCCGGAGTGTTCGGCGAAGCGATCGCCACCCGGTCGCCGGGCGCAAGACCGAACCCGCGCAACGCGCCGGCCAGTCGCGCCACGCGTTCCGCGCTGTCGCCATAGCTGCGCAGCACGCGCGTGCCGCATCCGAGCGCAGGGCGGTCCGGCTCCTCGCGCCCCGCCCGCTCAAACCATGTCGCGAGGTTCATCCGCCGCCCGATCCTCCCGTCATTCCGGTCAAGCGAGCGAGAGCCGGAATCCAGAGCCACGACGAAGGCTCGTACTCGCCATCAGAGAAAGGTGATTCACGGCGCGTCGTCATTGCGAGCGAAGCGAAGCAATCCAGGGGCGCGACCGCAGGTCTGGATCGCTTCGTCGCTTTCGCTCCTCGCGATGACGACCGTATCACCGATCTATCATCCCAGGTACTAGCACGACCAGCCCGATGGATTCCGGGTTCGAGCTTTCGCGCGCACCGGAATGATCGAAGGAGAAATTACACCGCGTTGAGCCAGCCGAAATGGATCGGGTAGCCCTCGCCCGAGAGGAGCGAGACGGTCTCGTACAGCGGCAATCCGACGATATTGGTGTACGAGCCGACGATCTTGACGATGAAGCTGCCGGCCAGCCCCTGTGCGGCATAGCCGCCGGCCTTGCCGCGCCACTCGCCCGAGGCAAGATAAGCCTCGATGTCCTGCTCGGACAGCCGCTTGAAGCGCACCCGCGTTTCCACCAGCCGCTGCCGGAACGCCTCCTTCGGCGTCACCAGACAGATCGAGGTGTGGACCCGGTGATTGCGGCCCGACAGCAACCGCAGGCACTGCGCCGCCTCGTCGAGCAGTTCGGCCTTCGGCAGGATGCGGCGGCCGACCGCGACCACGGTATCGGCCGCCAGGATATAGGAGCCGGTGATCTCGTCATCGAGCCGGACGGCGGCCAGGGCGGTTTCCGCCTTGGCGCGGGCCAGCCGGTTGGCGCAGGCGCGCGGCAGTTCACCCTTTTTGGGCATTTCGTCGATATCCGCGGGACGAAGCGCGTCGGGCTCAATCCCCACCTGATTGACCAGGGTGAGCCTGCGCGGCGAGCCGGATGCGAGGACGAATTTGGGACGGCCGATCAGCATGGGGTATCGGGATATGGACAACGATGGGCGCGGGCCTGCTGGTAACGGAATCGGCGCGATTGGACAACCGGCCTACTCGTTCCCGTCGGGGCGCCCACCGAACCGCTCCTCGATGCGGGCGGCAAGCTGGTCGCGGACCTCCCGGTAGGCGGCGAGCCGCTGCTCGCGGGTCCCCTCCACCGCGGTCGGGTCGGCGGTCGGCCAGTACTCCACCTCGGCCGCCAGCGTCCGGGTCAGCTCCAGCGCCTGGTGATGGGCCTCCGGCGCCAGCGTGACGATCAGGTCGAAGTTGAGCCCCTCCCATTCGTCCAGTTCGTCGAAGGTCATCGGCTTGTGCTTCGAGATGTCGGCGCCGGCCTCCTCGACCACCGCCACGGCGAACGGATCGAGTTCGTCCTTGCGCACACCGGCCGACGCCACATACGTGCCCGGCCCGACGATGCGCCGGAACAGCCCCATCGCCATCGGCGAGCGCACCGAGTTGAGGCCGCATGCGAACAGCACCGCCTGCGGCCGCTTGTTCGCAGGCCCCGCTTTCACGGCTCAGCCTTTCCAGTGCAGCACGCAGATCAGCGTGAACAGCCGCCGCGCCGTGTCGAAGTCGACCTCGATCTTGCGCTTGATGCCCTCGACCAGAATGCGCGAGCCTTCGTCGTGCAGCCCGCGCCGTCCCATGTCGACCGCCTCGATGCGGTCCGGCGTCGCGCTGCGGATCGCCGCGTAATAGCTGTCGCAGATCAGGAAGTAGTCCTTCACGATCTTGCGGAAGCGCGCAATCGACAGATGGTGCGCCACAACCGGCGTGCCGTCCTCGAGCCGGATGTCCAGCACCAGCCGGTTGTCCGCGAGCGAAAGGTGCAGCGTATAGGGTCCACCATCGTGCCCCAGAGGCACGAACGAGTTCTCGTCGATCAGGTCGTAGATCGCGACTGCGCGCTCATGCTCGACATCCGGATTGGAGCGGCCGATCGAGCCTTCATCCAGCGTCACCGCGACGAGCCGGTTGCGATCCTGTGAAGGGGCCGGTTTCGTCGCCATGGCCGGCCCGTCATCGCCGGTTGAGACGGATCGCGACCGAACGGGCGTGCGCCTGCAGCCCCTCCGCCTCGCCGAGCGCAATCGCGCTGGGTCCGAGCACCGCAAGCTGATCCGGACCGCACCTGAGCAGCGACGTGCGCTTCATGAAGTCGAGCACGCCCAGTCCCGAGGAGAAACGCGCCGAGCGTGCGGTCGGCAGCACATGGTTCGACCCGGCGACATAGTCGCCGATCGCCTCCGGCGTATGTGCGCCGAGGAAGATCGCACCGGCGTTGCGGATCTTCGCCGCAAGCCGCTCCGGATCGGCGGTCTCGATCTCCAAATGCTCGGCCGCGATCGCATCGGCGAGCGGCACCGCCTCATCGAGCGAGGCCACCACGATCACCGCACCGAAGTCACGCCATGACGCGCCCGCCACCTCGGCGCGCGGCAGCGTCCGGAGCTGGCCTTCGACCGCCTTCTCCACGGCGTCCGCCAGAGCGCGGTCGTCGGTAATGAGGATGGATTGCGCGGCGGTATCGTGCTCGGCCTGCGCCAGCAGGTCGGCGGCGATCCACTCCGGGTTGGCGTGCCTGTCCGCAACGACCAGCACCTCGGAGGGACCGGCGATCATGTCGATGCCGACCGTGCCGAACACCAGCCGCTTCGCGGCGGCGACATAGGCGTTGCCTGGCCCGACGATCTTCGCCACCGGCCTGACCGTCTCCGTCCCGTAGGCAAGCGCTGCCACCGCCTGGGCGCCGCCGATCCGGTAGATCTCGTCGACGCCGGCCAGCCGGGCCGCGGCCAGCACCAGCGGCGCCAGCTTGCCGTCGGGCGCCGGCACCACCATCACGACGCGGTCGCAGCCGGCGACCTTGGCCGGCACCGCGTTCATCAGCACGGATGAGGGATAGGCAGCCGTGCCGCCCGGCACATAGAGGCCGACCGCCTCGATCGCAGTCCAGCGATGGCCCAGCTCGACGCCAAGCGCGTCGGTGAAACGATCGTCGGCGGGCTTCTGCCGCCGGTGATAGGCCTCGATGCGGTCGCGCGCCACCGTCAAGGCTTCGAGCGCACGCGGATCGCAGGCCGCCACGGCCCGTTCGATCTCATCGGCGGAAACGCGCAATCCCGCCTTTTCCAGGTCGAGGCGGTCGAACCGGCGGGTCAGATCGATCAGCGCCCGGTCGCCGCGGGCGCGCACGTCCGCAATGATCTCGCGCGCCGCCTGCTCGACGTCCTGCGCGGTCTCGCGCTTGGCGGCCAGCAGTTCGGCAAATCGAGCGGCGAAATCGGGGGCCTTGCTGTCGAGGCGGGTCGGCATGCGCTGTCCGGCCGGGAACCGTCCCGGTCAGCCGTGAATGGCGCTCCACCGCGGGCGCGTCAACCCTGTTGCCGGCGGTCCTGCTCGACAGCGTCGAGAGCGTGATCGGGGCATATTTCCGCGCCCCAGGCCGGACCGAGGTCGGCCAGTTCCGCCTCCAGACATTCGACATCAAGCCGAAGCGCCGCCCCGCCCGAGAAGGTCAGGGTAATCACCCCGGCCGGCGTGTCGGTCTCCGAGAACTCCACCGCCAGCAGATTAAGCGCCTCGCTTCTGTCCTTGCCGCTCTGCACATTGCGACACTTGCACGACAGCACCCGTTCGAACCTGAGCACCGACTGGCATCGGCGGAACTGCGTGCTGCCGCCACCCGCGGCGCCCTCCCAGTCGAACCGGTTGAGGCCGACGACCACCCGCCGCTCGGCAGGCCTCCAATGGATATCGGCGGTCCGCACCAGTGCGTCCTGGAGATGGGCCGAAACGATCTGGATATCGTCGCCCTCAAGGGCGATCAGTCTCAGAGGGTCCATGACACATGCCCTGCGTGGCGGCGTGGCAGGTAGTTAGGCAACGGAGATCGGCCGCGCAAGGCCGTCGCGCCCCACCCCGGCAGCCACATCCCGTTTTATTCCACCGGGCTGCACTTGCACGGCAAAGTCTTTGTGAAGCCGACATTACTGACAACCACCCCCCTGTCTGGGTAAAGTCCCCCCGACCCGGCCCCGGCGGTCCGGTGCCCCCGCAGTCTTCATCGGAGGAAGGTATGAGTCTGTTGCAATCGATTTCCCGGCCCGTGGCAGCGTCCGGTCTGGCCGCAATGATTTCGCTTGGCGTTGCAGTCGCGGAGCCGGCCAAGGAATTCGAGCCGCAGGTCGGCCAGGCCGGCAAGGACGTGATCTGGGTGCCGACACCGCAGGCTCTGGTCGACAAGATGCTCGACATGGCCAAGGTGGTCTCCACCGACGTCGTGTATGACCTCGGATCGGGCGACGGCCGCACCGTCATCACCGCGGCGAAGCGCGGCGCCACGGCCTACGGCATCGAATACAACCCGAACATGGTCGAGCTTTCGAAGAAGAATGCCGCCAAGGCGGGCGTCACCGAAAAGGCGACCTTCAACAAGGCCGACCTGTTCGAGACCGACTTCTCCAAGGCCGACGTCATCACCATGTTCCTGCTGCCGGACATCAATCTGCGGCTGCGCCCGAAGATTCTCGAGATGAAGCCGGGCACCCGCATCGTCTCCAACTCGTTCGACATGGGCGACTGGACCCCCGACGAGGTCGCGCAGGCGGTGGACGGCTGCACCTCATACTGCCGCGCCAATTTCTGGATCGTGCCGGCCAAGGTCGCGGGCACCTGGAAGCTGCCGCAGGGCGAACTGACACTGGAGCAGAAGTACCAGAACGTGACCGGATCGCTGAAGACCTCGAACGGCACCCACCAGATCAGCGACGGCAAGCTGAAGGGCGATCAGATCACCTTCAAGGTCAACGGCAACCAGTACACCGGCAAGGTGAACGGCAACACGATGGAGGGCGACCTCATCACCGGCACCTGGAAGGCCACCAAGGGCTGACACGCTTCGCATCCGGATACGGAAACGGCCGCCGCGTCACCCGCGGCGGCCGTTTTGTATTGCCGGAGGCCCGCCGTTACCGCCGGCGGCGGGCGACGATCAGAAGCGGAATGCCGAGGATGAGCACAGCCACGCCGACCCAGGCGCCCTGCCCCGCGTAGACGATGCTGGAATAGAGCAGATACAGGCAGGTCAGGCAGAACAGGATCGGCGTCAGCGGATACAACGGCATCCGGAACGGCCGACTGACCGCGCCCTCGCGCTGGCGCAACACGATCGACGCCACGCCGACCAGGAACAGGAAGAACCAGAACACCGGCGCGGTGTAGGCCACCATCGCCTCGAAGCCTTCCTTGGTGGTGGCACCGAACGCGATCAGGGCGAGCGCGATCGCGCTCTGCAGATAGATCGCATTGCGCGGATTGTTTCCGCTTCCGCTCCAGAAGCTGAGCGACCGCACCGCCAGATCCTCGCCCAGCGCATGATACACTCGCGCGCCGGTGAAGATGCTGGCGTTGATGGTGCTGAGCGCCGCGCAGCAGACGAACAGGCTGAGTAGAATGGCTCCGGGCACACCAAGGCTCGCGCGCATGATGTCCGCCGCGATGGCCGGGCTTTTGCGAATGCCTTCGAGCCCCAGAACGTGAAGGTAGGCAAGATTGATCAGGAGATAGAGCAGCGTGACGGTAATCGTGCCCACCACCAGGATGCGGACCATGTTGCGGTTCACGTCGCGCACGTCACGCGAGAGGTAGGCCGCCTCGTTCCAGCCGCCATACGTAAACAGGATGAACACGATGGCCAGTCCAAGCGCGCCGCCGCTGGCGGCCGGCGTTACGATTGCCGACGGCGCCGGGCTCGCCAGCGTGAAGCCGACGAACGACACGAACAGCAGTGCACCGACCTCCAGCACCGTGAACACGATCTGGGCGTTCTTGCTTTCGTAGGTCCCCGCCAGGTTGATCAGGGTCAGCAGAAGCAGCGCCAGCGCACCGTAGATCGCAGGCCCGTAGGCCCCGAGCGGCCAGAGTTGCTGCGCGTAATCGCCGAACACGAACGCGACCGCCGCGATCGCCCCGGTCTGGATCACCGTGGTGCGCGCCCAGGCAAACAGCAGTCCGATGTCGTTTCCGAAAGCGCGTGTCAGGAAGTGGTATTCGCCGCCGGTCGAGGGATACGCCGCCGCAAGCTCGGAATAGACCATCGCGCCGATCAGCGTGATGACGCCGCCGATCACCCACAGCCCGAGAAACATCGCCGTGCTGTCGACGTTGAGCGCGACGAGGAACGGCAGCTTGAAGATGCCGACGCCGATGATCAGACCGACCATCATGGCGATGCCGTCGCCGATCGAAAGACTGGCGCGCGGCGCCGCAACGTCCTGTGTCGACATCGAGTGAAGCTCGTGAGTTGGAGGGCGGGAAGGTAAAAGCGGCGTGCCGGCGATCAGCCGGACTTCTTCGCCGACCAGCCGGCGAAGCCCTTGATGGTGTCGCCTTCGACGGTGCCGCGGAAGGTGCCGGACTGCCTCGGCACATCGACGTCAAAGGTGATTTCCTTGCCGAGCAGCCGGCCGTTGCGGACCGGGACGGCCTTGCCATCGATCTGGGCGGTGCCTTCGAAGGTCTGGTATTTCTGCGTCAGCTCGACGGTGAACTCCTTCTCGCCGCGCTGCACGGTCCATCGGCCAGCGACCTTGGCCGGCACGATCCACAGATACACATCATAGCGCGGGGCGAGCGTTTCCTTTCGTTCGGGGAGCCAGTCGCCCATGCTGAACGCATGCGACACCAGCCGCGTGCCCGGCCTGAGGTCGAGCAGCTTGGGACGCAGCTTGAGATTGAGGTCGGTGAGCAGATACATCGAGATCACATCGGCCTTGCTCAGGTCGGTCTCGAACAGGTTCTGCTGGCGGATTTCCACCGTGTCGCCGACCTTCTCGTTGGCGACGTTGGCGTTGGCCTCCTTGATGCGCTGCGGGTCGAGGTCGACGCCGAGCCCCCGTGCGCCGTATTTCTTCGCCGCGGTCACCGGGATCCGGCCGTCGCCGCAGCCCAGATCGATCAGGAATTCGCCCTTCCTGACCTCGGCCAGTTCGAGCATGCGCTCGACCACCTGCGGCGGCGTGGGCACGAATATGACATCGAGCCGCGGGCTGCTCTGGGCCGCGAGACCGGTCGCCGACGCGGCGAGCATCGCCAGCGCGGCAGTCATGTTGCGAAGCGCGCCGGCAGGAAGCTGCGCGGTCAGACTCTGGCCCATGAGGCACCTCTCCGTTGCACTCTGGATAACCCCGAAGACGCCGATCCCTGCCGCCGGCAGGGATGATTTCGGCGCGGCATGGCGCCCCACGAAATGCGCCGGGAGTATCGGCCACCGCGGTGGCCGTTCGCAAGGGAGGCTGATGCTAGCCGCTGACCCGCTCGATCGCGGCGCCGCAGGCCCCGAGCTTCTCCTCCAGCCGCTCGAAGCCGCGGTCGAGATGATAGACCCGATGGACCATGGTCTCGCCTTCGGCGGCGAGCGCGGCGATCACCAGCGAAACCGAGGCACGCAGGTCGGTCGCCATCACAGGAGCGCCCTTCAGCGCATCGACACCCTCCACGGTCGCGGTCTCGCCGTCGAGGCTGATGCGGGCGCCGAGCCGGGCCAGCTCCTGGACGTGCATGAAGCGGTTCTCGAAGATGGTCTCGGTGATGCGCGCGGTGCCCTTCGCCTTGCTCATCAGCGCCATGAGCTGGGCCTGCAGGTCGGTCGGGAACCCCGGGAAAGGCTCGGTCGTCACCTCGACCGGCTCGATGGCGCCGCCGTTGCGTTTGATGCGTATGCCTTCGTTGCTCGCGGTCACGCTCGTCCCGGTCTGCGCGATCACGTCCAGTCCCGCCTGCAGCAGCTCCGGGCGCGCGCCTTCGAGCAGCACGTCGCCGCCCGTCATCGCCACGGCCATCGCATAGGTGCCGGTCTCGATCCGGTCCGGCAGGACGCTGTGCCGCGCGCCACCAAGCCGGGACACGCCCTCCACGATCAGCCGCGATGTGCCGATGCCGGAGACCCGCGCGCCCATCTTGTTGAGGCAGTCGGCGACATCGCCGATCTCGGGCTCCTGCGCGGCATTCTCGATCACCGTGGTGCCATTCGCCAGCACCGCCGCCATCAACGCGATATGGGTGCCGCTCACCGTCACCTTGGGGAACCTGATCTCCCCGCCCTTGAGGCCGTTTTTGGCCCGGGCGATCACGTAGCCGCCCTCGATGTCGATTTTCGCGCCGAGCTTCTCCAGCGCCATGATGAGCAGGTCGACCGGGCGCGTGCCGATCGCGCAGCCACCGGGCAGCGACACCTTGGCCTCGCCCATGCGGGCAACCAGCGGCGCGATCACCCAGAAGCTCGCACGCATCTTGGAGACGAGGTCGTAGGGCGCGGTGGTGTCCACGATCCGGGAGGCGGCAATGTGCAGGGTGTGGCCGTTCTGCTGGCTCTCTCCAGGCCGCTTGCCCGGCACCATCATGTCGACGCCGTGGTTCGACAGGATTCGCTGCAGCAGGTTGACGTCGGCGAGCCGCGGCACGTTGTCGAGGATCAGCGTCTGGTCGGTCAGCATGCTGGCGATCATCAGCGGGAGCGTGGCGTTCTTCGCCCCCGAGATCGGGATCGCGCCCTCAAGACGACGTCCGCCGACAATGCGTATGCGATCCATGCTCCCGCTCCTGCCCGGCCCTCAGTCCTGAGGCTTGTTTCGCATAATTCCGGTGGAATCGCGATGCCCGGCGTCCGCAGCGGTCGCCGCACGGCCCCGGACCTGCGCCTTGCGGCGCTTCAGGTTTTCACGCAGTGCCGCACTCAACCGGGCCTTGCGGCGTTGGATTTGCGCTGCTTTCTGATCGTTCATGGGCCATCGATAGCGGTGCGGCAGCCCCCCGGGCAAGCCCGGAATGGGCGTCTCGACATCGGTGGGCCGATCGGATATTCGCTGCCTCAGTGGCTGCCGTAGCTCAGTGGTAGAGCACTCCCTTGGTAAGGGAGAGGTCGACAGTTCAATCCTGTCCGGCAGCACCAGTCCGGCCAACACACCTGCCCTGACGGCTCAGCGCTGCACCGGCGCATTGGCCGGCGCGGGCGCTTGGCTGCTGCCCCGCTTGCGCTTGAGCTCGTCCACCATCTCCAGCGCCCGCTGCGGATTGACGAGACCCCAGCCGTACTGCACGTCGCGGCCCCTCGGGCCGAGATCGCTGGCGGTCGTCTCGAGGATCAGGCGCACGTCCTTCGGCGTCAGCGACGGATCGCGCTCCAGCATCAGCGCCACGATGCCGCTGACGTGCGCGGTGGCGATCGAGGTGCCGGTCGACATCTGGTAACCGGACTCCGGCGCCGGCGCGAGAATCTCGACGCCCGGCGAGGCCACCGACACGTAGGCGCCGCGGTTGGCCATGCGGAACAACCTGTCGCGGCTGTCGGTCGCGGTCACCGCGATCACGTTCGGATCGGCGCTCGGCCACAGCGGCTTGGACTTCGGCCCGGCGTTGCCCGACGCCGCGATCATGATGACGCCCTTGGCGGCAGCATCCTTGAGTGCGCGCTCGAGCGACGGATCGTACGGTCCGGCGAAGCTCATGTTGATCACCCGCGCGCCGCGGCTGATCGCCCACTCGATGCTGCGGATGATGGTGACGGTCGTGCTCTCCGCCGTGGCCTGCGTCTCGCTGAACGCGCGGACCGCGAGGATGCGGGCGCCCGGCGCAACGCCGAGCAGGCGGTCGCGCGCCACGATGGCGCCCGCCATCGCGGTGCCGTGCGAGTGCGGCCGCGCCGGTGAGTTGGTGGCGTCGAAGCTCTCGAGGATGGTGCCGGACAGTTCGGCGTGGTTGGGGTCCACCTCGGAGTCGATCACCGCAATGCTGATGTTGCTGCCGGACGCCACGCGGTGCGCCTCGGGCAGATGCAGCTTGTCCATCATGTACTGCGCCGGGTCGCCGCGCGGCGTGTCTGCGGTGACCGGCGGGATGGCCTGCGGCTTCGCCTGCGCCAGATTGGTCGGGGGATTCGCCTGCAGCACCGTGTAGGTGTAGTTCGGCTGCACGATGCCGAGTTCGCGCAACCGCTCCAGCGCGCGGATCATGTTGCGCACGTTCTGTCCAGCACCGAGCTGGAACTGGATCGTGACGCCGCCGGCCGAATTGGTCGTGGTCAGCACCGTCAATCCGAACTGCTGCGCGATCTGGTTCACCTGCTCCTGGGAAACGCTTGCCGGGAACTGCACCAGCACCTGGGTCTGGTTGAACCGCGTCTCGCCGACCGGAGGCAGGCCGCTGGGCAGGCCGTTGTCGCGGATGTACGCCGGAGCCGGCGCCACGGACACCGGCTGCGTGCCGGGAACCTGCGACGGCGCGCCCTGCTGCTGGGGACCGGCGCCCGGCGTGCCGGGGGGCTCCACCGGCGGCGTGATCTGGATCAGCACTTCGACCGGCGGCATCAGGTTCGGCTGCACGTTGGCGATCGTCGAGTTCGGCGGCGCCAGCACCTCATCCGGAATCGGATTGAGGTCATGCAGGTGGTGGTCGTCCGTCCCGGGCAGCAGCGACGCGGTGGTGAGCAGCGTGCAGGCCGCGGAATCGCAGTTCGCGATGATGGCCGGGAACGGCGACGGCAGCCTGGTCGCATCGGTGCTGGCGATGAACGCACCGGTCGTGCTGCCCGGCCCGCTGGTGATCGAGACGTTGGCAGTGCCGCCGTTCACGGTGCCGACCGGGAACGTGTTCGGGGTGGAAATCGCGGCAGGCGTCGCGAGCGACGCCGCGCTCGCGTTCGCCAGCGACAGCGAGCCGTTGATGCCGACCAGACTGCCGGCGATGTTGGCGCCGGTCGCGGTGATCGAGCCTTCGGCAAGCGGGTCCTGAAGCAGACCGAAATTGGCGCCGGCGAACCCGCCGATCACGTTGCCGCTGCCGCTGGTCTGGAGTCCGGCGAACGCCACCGAGTCTGCGATACGGCCCGCGTTCACTCCGGCAAACCCGCCGAGCACGCTGGTCGACGTTGCCGAGACCACGCCGAGGAAACCGGAGTCTTCGATGTCACCGCCGTTCAGGCCGACGAAGCCGCCAATCCATGAGGTGGCGCCGGTGGACGTGACGATGCCATACGCAGCCGATCCCACGATCGAGCCGCCGGGATCGTTGGCGCCGACGAACCCGCCAAGCACCGAATCGCCGCCGCCGGTCACATTGACCACGGCGGCACCGCCGGTCACGCTGCCCGAGTTCAGGCCGATCAACCCGCCGGCCAGGCTTTCCCGGCCCACCGTGACGCTTCCGGCCGCCAGGCCGTAGATAACCGTCGTGGTGTTGAAGGCCGACGAGCCGGTCCCGATCGTGCAGTTCGCGCAGGCGAACTGCTCGTTGGCGCCGATCGCGCCGCCCGCCATGCCGAAGTTTCCGGTGGTGACATTGCCTCCGCTGCCGACGGTGTCGGCAAGACCGCTGTTGCGGCCGATCACACCGCCCGCCAGCAGATACAGCGCGTCCGCCGTGCCGACGTCGCCGAAGGCATAGGAATATCGCGTGATGCCGTGGTTGGCGCCGACCAGACCGCCGAGCACCGTCTGATGGTCGAACGAGGAGCCCGAGGCTCCCGTCACGTTGCCGAACGCATGCGCCCACTCGATGATGCCGGTGTTGATGCCGACCAGACCGCCCCCCACGCCGTGCGAGCCGACGTGCACGTCGCCTTCGGCATAGGTGCCGTAGCTCTGGAACATCGTTCCGACGTTGCCCGCATTGATGCCGATCAGACCGCCAGCGTAGATCCCGCCGTACCCGGCGCTCGATGCCAGGCCGCTGGATGCCAGGCCGCCGCTGGCGGTCACGTTCCCGGAGGCGGATGAATCGACGATCGTCGAGCCGGACGTGTTGATGCCGGCCACACCGCCAAGCGCAACGCCGGTGCCCGTGCTCGAAACCGAGCCGCTCGCTGACGAACCTTCAATGTATCCCGTGGCGCTGCCGAACCCCAGCATTCCGAAGAAGCCGTTCGAACCGGCGAAGCCGCCCGCGAACGCGTTGGAACCGGCGGTCACGTTACCTGTGGCCTCCGTGTTGATGATGTTGCCAATGTTGACGCCGACCGCACCGCCGGCGAAGGTCCAGCCGGTGGTCGCGATGCCACTGCCTACGGTCACGTTGCCTGAAGCTGACGAACCGGTAATTGATGACGATTGAAAGTTGACACCCGCCACTCCGCCGGCCGCAACTGTATGGCCTGCGCTGGTGACCGGACCGCTGGCAGACGAATTCTCGATCACGCCGGCGAACGATGCGTTGAATCCATTGGCGCCTGCGATCCCGCCGATGAAGGAGAAGTTGCCTCCGCTCACCGAACCGATGGCGCTCGAACCTCTGATTGTTCCAAAATTACGCCCGGCCAGGCCGCCCGCGAAAGTGAACGTGGAGAATGGCGTAGGATTGTTCGGTGCAAGACCATTGCCGACCGTAACAGCCGCGGACGATGTCGAATTTACAATAAGTCCGAAATTTTCGCCGACAATGCCTCCCGCGCTGCCGAAAAGCGTACTCCCCGTTACCGTGCCGCTGGTGTGAACATTGTCTATCGTTCCGTTATTGACACCGACAAGCATACCTACGAACTGGCCATCAGCGATCGCACTGACCTGGAAATTGGAAAGCGTTAGGTTCTTGATTGTTCCCGTGTTGCTGATGACGGCAGCCTGGCCGGCAATGATCAGGTTGGAGATCGTGTTGTTAAGCCCGTCGAACTCGCCGCT
>CAZGSW010000014.1:0-9037 GCA_964528635.1 uncultured Rhodoplanes sp.
ATAGTTTGCTGCCTGTCTCGGCCCTGATGGCCGCGACAGCATTGGAATTGGGGAGGACGTCCATGATCATCACCAGACGCGATACTTTTGGCCTTGCGGCCGGGTTTGCCGCTGCATCCGCGCTGCCGGCCCATGCCCAGCAGCAGGACTGGCCCAAACGGTCGATCCGGATCCTGGTCGGCACTGCGCCCGGCGGCAGCCCCGACATCATGAGCCGAATGTTCGCCGACAAGTTCGCCGCCCGCCTCAATCAGACCGTTACGGTTGAGAACAACACCGGTGGCGGCGGCGGCATCGCGGCCGGCATGGTGACCAATGCACCGCCGGACGGCACCACCCTGACCATGCTGACGGCCGGCTACGCCAGCGGCGTCGCGGTCGACAAGTTCAAGTTCGATGGCGACAACACCTTCGCCTTCGTCAGCATGGTGTGCGCCTATCCGTTCGTATTCTGCGTGCCGAAGGATTCGCCGATCAAGTCCTTCCCCGACATGCTGGAACGCGCCAAGGCGAGCCCCGGCAAGATCAGCTACGTGATCACCTCGCTTGGCTCGGTCTATCACCTGATCGGGTCCTGGGTTGGCATCAAGGCCGGGGTCGAGATGACGCCGATCTCCTACCGGGGCTCGGCGGCGGCGGTCACCGATGTGGTGGGAGGCCGCGTCGACGTGATGCTCGACACCGCCACCTCCGGGTTCCCGCGCATCCGCAACGGCCAGTTCCGGGCGCTGGCCGTGACTTCGGCGGAGCGCTATCCGCTGCTGCCGGATGCCCCGACCGTCGCGGAAACGTTGCCGGGGGTCCATTACATGTCGTGGCTGGGACTTTGCGCTGCACCCAGGACACCACGCCCGATCCTGGACCGCCTCAACGGCGAGGTGCATCACGCCCTTCAGCTTGCCGACATCCAGCAGAAGCTCAAGGAGGGCGGCAACATACCCACCCCGACCACGCCCGATGGAATGCACAAGCAGATCGCCGACGAGATCGCGAACTGGAGGCAACTGATCAAGGCCAACAACATCAAATTGCAATGAAGCCCATCAAGAGCCGGTTCGCCGACCTTGGTGGTGCGCCGATGGGCGGGTCGCCAGCCGACTTCGGCAAGATCATTCAGTCGGAAACCGACAAATGGCGGAAGGTTGTAGAAGTCTCCGGCGCGTCGATCCAATAAGGGGCGGTTTGCAGAAAAGCGTCATGGCCGGGCTCTGTCCCGGCCATCTCGATTCCCGGGGCAGGGACGTGGCAACCTGATCCGACGACCGCTTCGAGCACTACGCGGTGACAACGGGAGTGAACGATGAGCCCTCGCAAGAAGCCCGAAGACCTGCGCAGCCATCGCTGGCTGGGCGTCACCGACATGCGATCGTTCGGGCACCGGTCGCGGCTGCGCCAGATCGGCTACGACGCCGAGGACTGGCAGGGCAAGCCGGTGATCGGCATCATCAACACCTGGAGCGATATCAATCCCTGCCACACCCACCTGCGTTCTCGCGCCGAGGACGTCAAGCGCGGTGTGCTGCAGGCGGGCGGCTTCCCGATCGAACTTCCGGCAATGTCGCTGTCCGAGACCATGGTGAAGCCGACCACCATGCTCTATCGGAATTTCCTGGCCATGGAGGCGGAGGAACTGCTGCGAAGCCATCCGCTCGACGGTGCGGTGCTGATGGGCGGCTGCGACAAGACCACGCCCGGCCTTGTCATGGGCGCAATCAGCATGGGCCTTTCGGCGATCTATGTGCCGGCCGGGCCGATGCTGCGCGGCAACTGGAAGGGCGAGTTCCTCGGCTCGGGCTCCGACGTCTGGAAATACTGGACGGAAAAGCGCGCCGGCAACATTTCCGACCGGGAATGGGACGAGATCGAGGGTGGAATTGCGCGCTCGTTCGGCACCTGCATGGTGATGGGAACGGCCGCCACGATGATGGCGATCACCGAGGCGCTGGGGCTGGCGCTTCCGGGGGCATCGTCCATCCCGGCGGCAGACTCGAACCATCCGCGGATGTGCGGGATGGCCGGACGTCGCATCGTGGACATGGTTTGGGAGGACCTGACGCCCGACAAGATCCTGACGCCGGCTGCGTTCGACAACGCCATCAAGGTGCACATGGCGATGGGCGGCTCGACCAATGCGATCATCCACGTCGTGGCGATGGCCCGACGTGCAGGGATCGACGTCGACATGGATACCTTCGACCGGTTGTCGCGGGAGATTCCGGTGCTCGCCAACGTGCGGCCGTCGGGCAAATACCTGATGGAG
This sequence comes from uncultured Rhodoplanes sp., assembly GCA_964528635.1. Taxonomy (GTDB): domain Bacteria; phylum Pseudomonadota; class Alphaproteobacteria; order Rhizobiales; family Xanthobacteraceae; genus Z2-YC6860. Next base: position 2,261 of record CAZGSW010000014.1, read on the forward strand.
GATTTCTTCTACGCCGGCGGGCTGCGCGCCATGATGGCCGGATTGAAGACCAGGCTCGACCTGTCCTGCATGACAGTGACCGGCAAGTCCGTGGGCGAGAACATCGAAGGGGCGCAGGTCCATCTGCCCGACGTCATTCATGGCTTGAACGATCCGGTATACGGGGAGGGCGCAACCGCGGTTCTCAAGGGGAACCTTGCGCCCGGCGGCTGTGTCATCAAGCCTGCCGCTGCCGACCAGCGCTTCCTCAAGCATCGCGGCAAGGCGATCGCTTTCGAGGATTACAACCACATGATGCGCGAGATCGAACGTGACGATCTCGACGTGACACGCGACCATATCCTGGTGCTCAAGAACGCGGGTCCGAAAGGCGGTCCGGGCATGCCGGAGTGGGGCATGTTGCCGATCCCGAAGCGGCTCCTGTCGGAGGGTGTGCGGGACATGATCCGCATCTCCGACGGCCGCATGAGCGGCACCAGCTACGGCGCCTGCATCCTTCACGTCGCGCCCGAAAGCTACGTGGGCGGACCGCTTGCGCTCGTTCAGACCGGCGACGAGATTGAGATCGACGTCGACAGGCGCCTGATCCACCTCCACGTCAGCGACGAGGAACTGGCCCGCCGCAAGGCGGCGTGGAAGAAGCCGCCCCCACGCTACGTCCGGGGGTATGGCGCGATGTTCTCCGAACATATCGGCCAGGCCGACCAGGGCTGCGACTTCGATTTCCTGCAGGGAACCGAGCCGACGGTCGAACCGGAAATCCATTAAAGTTTTCAAGATCGGATTTTCGGCCCGGTAAGTCCGTGCATGTAGGCTCCCTTCTCAGCCTGGGAGCCTGCATGCCACTCGCAGTGCCTTTCGCCGGTCTTGCCCGCCTGTGGCGGTGCGCTGTGGCGTCGCATCTGGTGCGCGTAACAATGATCTGCGCCGGCTTTGCGGCCTTGCTCGCCACCGGGTTTCATTCCGGACGCGACTTTGCCGGCATCCTGCAGGCGGTCTTTGCCCATGGCAGATTGCAGCAGGTAGAGGCGAACCCGATCGGAGCCGCCCCCCGGCCCGATCGCGTTGCGCCGCTCGCGACAGCGGATGCGGCCGGCGAGTTCACGGTGAGCCGTGTGGGTGAACTTCTGATATCGAGTCGCAATAGCGACGACTGCATGCTGGTGTTCTTCAACAACCGAACCGGTCAAATGTCCGACGTGGGCCGCGCCGCTTGCGGGCTGCTGACCGAAGTTGGCGATCCCACGCGGGATCGCGCCGAAGTCCTGCGTCGCGCATTCCGAAAGTAGTCCACGTCGGGTTTTTGCACGCCCCGCTTCGCCGGGCAGGCAAGGTGGTTGTTTGCCCTATCGCGAGCGGGCAGAGTGCGGCCCGGCAACAGGGACCGGCCGGACAATGCAGATCGGACTTTTCGACCACATCGAGCACGGCGAGCGACCGCTCGCGCAACTGTTCGAGGAGCGCATCGACTTCATCAAGGCGGCCGACGAGGCGGGCTTCTACTGCCTGCATCTCGCCGAACATCACCAGACCCCGCTCAACATGGTTCCGATTCCGGGCGTTTTCCTGGGTGCGGTGGCGCGCGAGACGAAACGGATAAAGATGGGACCGCTGGTCTATCTGTTGCCGTTGGTGTCGCCTCTTCGGATGATCGATGAGATCTGCATGCTCGACCATCTCAGCAACGGCAGAATGGAGGTCGGCGTCGGCCGCGGCGTATCGCCGTTCGAACTGAAATACCACAAGGTGGAGCACGATCAGTCGCGCGAGATCTTCACCGATGCGTATGAATGCCTTCGAGCGGGCCTGCAGACGGACGAATTGACCTACCACGGTCCGCACTACAGCTACGAGAACGTGCCGATCGCATTGCGGCCGTTGCAGCAGCCCCATCCGGCGTTCTGGTACGGCTCATCCGGCCCCGAAGGTTCGACCTGGGCGGGCGAGCAGGGGCTGCATTTCGTGACGCTTGGCCCGAACGAGTTCGCAAAAGCGAACATCGATACCTTCAAAGAGGCTCTTTCGAAGCGTGGCGGCAAGGCGGCGCAGCCGAAGCCGGAGTTTCCGGGCGGTATCGCAATCGGCGTACAGCGGCACATCTTCGTCGACGAAACCGACGAGAAGGTGCAGCGCTGGGCGAAGCCGGCGATGGAGCTTCATCTCAGACACATCAACTGGCTGCGCACGCGGCATGGCATGTCGCAGACGCAGGCCCGCATGCGCAACGTGCGGGGCACCACCTATGAGGAGTGCATCGCAGAGGGGACTGTGATCGCAGGCTCGCCGTCCACGGTGCGCACCGAGATCGAGAGGCAGATGGCGCAGATCGGTGCCAACTATCTGTTGACCTATATGTTTCTCGGCAACATGGCCAAATCCGACGCAATGCGTTCGCTTGCACTGTTCAAGGCCGAAGTCATGCCCGCGATCGGACGGCTGTAGGCCTGTTCCGGTCCGGGTGATCCCGGGCGCCATTCCATCTTCCGTGCGGCCTGGCGTGTGCTTGTGCGATGCAACGGCTTCGCTGCACCTGCTCGCTGCAGCACCAGACCCCTGCTGCCTGCCCGCTCCAATTGGTGTATGATTGGCGCGAAACGAGCTGCCTATAAAGGCTCGGACAACGGGAGGCTGTGAAATGACGTTGCGATCGATGTTGTATTCGACCGTGGCTGCACTCGGCGTCGCGGCCATCGCTGCCGGTGTAGCTTCGCCGGTTCATGCCCAGCAGGTTTCGATCGACAAGGACGATATCGGCGGCGTCGTCACGGGTCCGAAGGGCCCGGAAGCCGGCGTCTGGGTGATCGCTGAAACCACCGACCTGCCCACTCGCTACATCAAGAGCGTGGTTACGGACGACCAGGGCCGATACGTGATCCCGGATTTGCCGGTTGCAAACTACAAGGTCTGGGTGCGCGGCTACGGCCTCGTGGATTCTCCCAAGCTGCACGGTGCGCCGGGACAGATCATCAACCACACCGCGGTGATCGCGCCCAACGAGAAGGCCGCCGCCCACTATTATCCGGCCATCTACTGGTTCACCATGATGAAGCTTCCGCCAGCCAAGGACTTCGGCGGATCGTCGGATATTCCAAAGAACATCACGATGGAAACCTGGCGGCAGCGGATGAACAACGTCGACTGCGTCGGTTGTCACCAGATCGGCCAGCTTGCGACGCGCACCATCCCGGCGCAGCTCGGCGAGTTCAAGACGCACGAAGATGCCTGGATCCGCCGGGTGCAGTCCGGCCAGTGGGGTGATGCGATGACCAATCGCCTCGCCGGTCAGCTCGGTGGCGTGCCCTACAAGTATTTCGGTGAATGGACGGAGCGCGTTGCCAAGGGTGAGACGCCTGCGAACAAGCCGCCGCGCCCGCAGGGCGTCGAGCGCAATCTGGTGGTTACCACCTGGGAGTGGTCCACGCCCGACAAGTATCTCCACGACCTGATCTCGTCGGATCGGCGCAAGCCCACGGTCAATGCCAACGGCAAGCTTTATGGCGCGCCGGAGTATTCGACGGACATGATGCCGATCCTCGATCCCAGGACGCACGAGGTGACGTACTTCAAGATGCCGGTGCGGGATCCGAACATGCCGCTGTCGCTCGGGCCAGGCCATGCCGGTCAGGTCAAGGTCACGGCCGCATCGCCGTACTGGGGCGAGGAGTCGATCTGGGACACGCGCGCCAACCAGCACAATGCCATGTTCGACGACAAGGGCCGGCTGTGGCTCGCTGCCAACGTGCGCGGCCGGAGCAATCCGGACTGGTGCAAGAAGGGCTCGGACCACCCGTCGGCCAAGGTGTTTCCGCTCGACACGAGCAGCCGCCAGGTCACGATGCTCGATCCCAAGACGATGAAGTACTCCTTCATCGACACCTGCTTCGGAACCCACCATCCCCAGTTCGGCTACGACGCTGACAATACGCTCTGGCTGTCGGGCTCCGGCCATGTGGCCGGATGGGTCAATACGAAGGTTTGGGACGAGACCCAGGACGAGAAGAAGGCGGTCGGCTGGTTCCCGTTCGTGCTCGACATGAACGGCAACGGCAAGCTCGACGAGTTCACCGATCCAGGCAAGCCGGCCGAGGGCAAGGATATGCGGTTCAATCCCGGCTCCGGACCTTACGCGGTCATGCCGCACCCGACCGACGGCTCGGTCTGGTACACCTCGGGTGTGTTCGGGGGCCGTGCCGGCTTCCTCCGGTTCGATCCGAAGACCAGGCTCAGCGAGTTCTTTGCCGTGCCGAAGGAGGCCATCGGCCTGCGTGGCGGCGACATCGGCAAGGACGGCGTGGTGTACGGCTCGGGCTCCGGCGGCCATCTCATCAGCTTCGACCGTCGCAAGTGCAAGGGCCCGCTCAACGGGCCGAAGGCGACCGGGGATCACTGTCCGGAAGGCTTTGCGCTGCATCGCTATCCTGGCCCCGGATTCGAGGGCCATGAGAAGTTCAGCGCCGAGGCCAGCTATTATACCTGGGTCGACCATCACAATGCGGTCGGTCTCGGCGAGGATGTGCCGATCTCGACCGCCAACCTTCAGGACGGCTTCGTCGGCTTCAAGGATGGCCGGATGATCCTGATGCGGGTGCCTTATCCGATGGGCTTCTATGCCAAGGGCCTCGACGCCCGGATCGACGATCCGAACGCCGGCTGGAAGGGCCGTGGTCTGTGGAGCGCGTCCGGCGACCGTACGCCCTGGCTCAACGAACTGGGCAAGGGCGCCCGTCCTCTTGCCGTCCACATCCAGGTTCGGCCCGACCCGCTCGCCAAATAGGGCGGGCCGGTCCGCTGTTGCGAGGGAATAACGGAGCGGGTTCGAAGGTTACGTTGGGGCTGCCGCCATGGCCCCAACGCGTATCCGTAAGCCGCGGTGTGTTTGCGGTGCGGCGTGGAGCAGGCGGGTGAGGGCGATATGGGTCTTATTCCGGACTTTGTGCTCGATTTCGTGTCGGTGAACACGTACTGGACGATCCTGTTCACCATTCACGCGCTGCTTGCGGTGGCGCTTCTTGGCGCGCTGACGCACCAGGCGGCATCGGTTCTCATGCCCGTGGGTCAGGTTTCGGGCGGCGGCTTCGTCACGCGCTTCCGTGCCGTGCATGGACCGGGATATGCGGTGGCGGTATGTGTGCTCTGGATCGTCACGTTCCTGTTCGGCGCCTGGATCTATACCAAGTACCGCATGTACGTCCGGATCCCGATCGAGCAGGCCGGATACTGGAAGACGCAGGGCTTCTTCGAGTTGAAGGAGCACTACGCCACCATCGGTATGGGACTTCTGCCGGTCTACTGGCTGTTCTGGAAGAACGCGCGCGATCCGCAATACGACAGCCCGCGCAAGTGGCTCACGGTGACGCTTTGCGTCATGTGCTGGTTCATCTTCCTGGTCGGGCACGTCGTCAACAACGTTCGGGGGTTCGGATCATGAGCACCGTCACGCAAGCGCCTTCGACAGGGAAGGCGTCGTCACTTGCTTCGTCTGCGACATTCCGCACATTTGCACTTGTCTTCGGAATGGCGACGCCCGTGATCTACGTTGTCGTCGACATGATGAATTGGCCGCTATTCACCTATCATCCCGGAACCAATCGGATGGACTTCGGTTTTGCTCGGGCAGTGCAAGATCAGGGGCCGGCGATGTACTGGTACGGCTGGTCTGCGACCACGCTCCTCGGCGCGGGCGTACTCGGCGCACTTGCCACGCTCCTGCCTGAAAATGTGACCAGAAGGATTCCGTTGTCGCTGACCTGGATTCTGCCGATTGTGGCCTTGCCGATCCTGGTCTACTCGCTGAAGTTCTTCTGGCGGTGGTAGCGGCCGCAATCTTAAGCCGGACGGCGCGCTGGGCTGGTGTCGCCGTCCGATTGCCGGAGGCAGACATGAGCAGCCTGATCCGCGCCCTGTTCGCCGCTGTGTTGGCGTCCGGCCCGTCGAGCCAGGCGATAGCAGGCGGAGACGACTATGACGCCATGAACGACAAGGAGGGCAGGGGGCCGGCGTATTTCGGCTTTGTACGCGATCATCGCGGTTCGCCGGTATCCGATGCGCAGGTCATCCTGCGTCCGAAAACCGGCGAGCCCGTGGTGCTGAAGTCGAATGTGCTGGGACTTTATCGCAGCCACGTGACCAAGGATGTGCAGCCGGCCGACGTCGAGGTGAGCTGCAGCAAATCGGGCTACAAGCAGTCAGCCGTGATCCGTCGGCCGGGCCAGGAACACGACATGCATATCGAGACCAATTGTACGCTGCAGCGGCTGTAAGTTTTGAGGGTGAGTACCGGGATCGGAGCGCCGGCCTGAAGGGACGTCTCACATACGAGAGGATTCGGTTTGAGGTGAAAGGAGCGGTCGTGCCCGGTCTCCTGTCGGTCGCCCGGGCCAGTGTTCTGGTGTTGGCCCTTCTGCTTCTTGCTGCCTCCGATACTCGTGCGGCTTCTGCCGACATCATCCTCGTCAATGGAAAGATTGTGCAGTTTGGCGCACCGCCCGCGCAGGCGCTCGCGGTGCGCGATGGCCGCATCGCCGCCGTCGGCACGACAGCCGAGGTTCGCGCCCTCACGGATCCCCGAACGCGCGTGGTCGATCTCGGCGGCCGCACCGTTATTCCGGGCCTGATCGATTCGCACATTCATGCCATCCGCGCCGGACTGACTTTCGATACCGAGGTGCACTGGATCGGCGTGCGAACCCTTGCCGCGGCTCTCGACCGCATCCGTGAAGCCGCGGCAAAGGCGCCGAAAGGCTCGTGGCTGATCGTGGCTGGCGGCTGGACCGAACG
>CAZGSW010000014.1:9137-19824 GCA_964528635.1 uncultured Rhodoplanes sp.
GCCTGCTTCCCCGGCCCAGCCTTGCCAGACAGGTTGCAGGCACTCGTGCATTTTTCCGTGCGCTCAACAGGTTCGGCATTACCGGTGTGTTCGACCCCGGCGGCTACAACATGCCAGTCTCCGCGTATAGGGCGCTGTTCGAAGTGTGGCGCGAGCAGACGATGACATTACGTGTTGCCTACAGCCTGTGCGCGCCGCGCCGCGGTCACGAACTCGATGATCTGAAGGCGATGACCGACGCAATGCCCATGGGTTTCGGTGACGAATATCTCAAATTCAACGGTATTGGAGAAAACGTCGTCTGGGGCATGTACAACAACGATGCCCCTTCCGAAGCCGACAAGAACAACCTCTATCGTGTGCTGAAATGGGCCGCTTCACGCAGTCTCGCCGCGACATTTCACTGGCACAACGATCGCTCGGTACACCACCTGCTCGATGTGCTGGAACGCGTAAACGCCGAACTCCCCATTGCCTCGCTGCGCTGGTCTGTCGCCCACCTCAATGATGCGTCGCAGGATAGCCTGCGTCGCATGAAGGTGCTCGGCGCCGGCTGGCTGATGCAGAATTCCTTCTATTTCCGCGGCGAGGCGTTTCTCGGTCAGCGCGGCATCGAGGCGGCCCGCCGGGCTCCTCCGATATCCAGTGCGCTGAGGATGGGACTGGCGGTCGGCGGCGGCACCGATGCGCACCGGGTGATGGACTACAACCCGTTCGTTTCGTTGCAATGGATGCTGGATGGCAGGACGGTCGGCGGCTTGCCGACCCGTGATCGGGAGGAAACTCCATCGCGTGAGCAGGCGTTGCGCGTCTACACACTTGGGAGTGCGTGGTTTTCTTCCGATGAAAGCCGCCGCGGTTCGCTGGAGCCGGGCAAGCTCGCAGACCTTGCTGTGCTGAACAAGGACTACCTGACGGTGCCGGTGGAGGAGATCGGAAGCATCGAGTCGCTTCTGACGATGGTGGGAGGCCGTGTGGTTTATGCGGCAGGCCGGTTCGCCGGATTTGACCGCAAATAGGGCGTGACCTGGATGTTTGCCCAAGTATCGTTCGAAGCGGACGGTAATGCGTTCGGTTGGCGAAAGGCCGGATGAATTTTTAGAGGCGCCAATGTGGCGGGAATTGACGCTTGGCTTGAGCCCGGCGATGGATTAACGCAGAGCCTACCCCCCATTAAGCATTGGCATTCGCGTCACATGGCCGACGACATACCGTTCGATAAATCCTTCGATCTTCAGCCAGGCCGTGCCGAGGAGATTGCTCCCGGCATCAGACGCCTGCTGTGCAACAACCCGTCACCGTTCACATTCAGGGGCACGGTCAGCTACATCATTGGCAAGGGCACAGTCGCAATCGTTGATCCTGGCCCTGACGACCCGGTTCACGTCGCCGCATTGCTCGACGCCGTGCGCGGCGAGACCGTGAGCCACATTTTCGTCACTCACACGCATCGCGACCATTCGCCTGCGACGCCAGCAGTGAAGGCAGCAACCGGCGCGCTTGTTCTGGCGGAAGGACCGCATCGTCCGTCCCGCGAACTCAACGTCGGCGAGGCGCCACGCATGGAGGGATCGAACGACACCGATTTCGTGCCCGATGTTGCGCTCGCCGACGGCGAGGTGGTGCCTGGAAGGGGCTTTACCATCGAGGCGGTCGCGACGCCCGGGCATACCGCCAACCACATGGCTTTCGCGTTTCGGGAGAAAGGCATCCTGTTCTCGGGCGACCATGTGATGGCGTGGTCGACGCCGGTTGTGGCGCCGCCTGATGGTTCGATGGGCGACTATATGACCTCGCTCGACAAGCTGCGCGGCCGCTCCGAACAGATCTATCTGCCCGGGCATGGCGGTGCGGTGACGCAGGCGCCGCGCTTTGTCGCCGCCTATATCCTGCATCGCAAGGCGCGTGAGGCGGCCATCGTGCGCCAGCTTGAAAAGGGAGAAAGCGATATCCCCGGGCTGGTCTCGGCGATCTACGCAAATCTCGATCCGCGCCTCTTCCGTGCCGCAGGCATGTCGGTGCTGGCGCACCTGGAGGACCTGGTCGCGCGCGGCACTGTGCGAACCGACGGTCGGCCGTCGATCGACAGCCGCTACCGCTTCGGCGGTTGAGGCGGCGGGGGCGGTTTGGCCGGCCTCGCCGGTCGCCGCATACGCTCCTGCTGATCGGTTCTGACGATCACCGCCTCGTCAAGATCGCGCAGGAAACTGCGGATCCGAGCTGCGTTGGCGCCAAGATCGTGGCGTCCGTATCGCGAAGCCGAACGTACATCGATCAGAGCGCCGTCGGGAACCGTCCGCAGCCTTACTGCTACGTCGTCGCGGAAACCCATGACGGGCGAGCGCGCCACGGCCTCGATCTGCCCGTCACGCCTGCCTGCCTGCGGCGACCGGTCGACCACCACGCGCCACTTGTACTTGTTGATCAGTTTGACTGCCTCTTCGTGGGCGATCTGCGGTGTAGCAGACACCGTCAGCGGCTCGATGTCGGGATAAGCCCGATGTTGCTGCTCCGCGGCGTAGAGACCGGCATACTCGACCGTACCTCGAGGGCGCAGCCTGGACAGGACTTCGAAGCGGGGCGGGTCGATCGGATCGGTCGTAATGTCGTTGATCATCGGCAGCTTGTATGCACGCGTGCCGAGATAGATCGGGTAGGCCAGAATGGCGGCGCCGATACCCAGCGCAGCAAAGGCGTAGCCTGCTCCGGAGATGCCATCCTTCCAGATCACCACGAAGGCGCCGAAAGCCAGCACGATCCCGAGCAGTGCCAGCACCAGAGCGGCGCCGAAAGTCGCCAGCGCCGGCTCGATCTCGAGGAAGCCGGACCGCACGATGGCGATCGCGAGCACCGTCGCGGCCAGCGAGAACACCGCGCAACGCCTTGCCCAGATGGCAAGCCGGGATGTCTGCTCGATAACAAGACGCCGCCGTGCCATCGAGCTACCCGCAGACTCTCTTGAGTGCGGCCCATTCTTCCGGATTGAGGAGTGGTGTGTCTGGGCGATCCGGTGCGATGGCATTGATGCGGGAAATGCGTTCGCTGGTGACCGGATGGTCTCTCAGGATCGTGATGCCTTTCTCCTGTCCGGCGATCCGGTCGAGGATGGTGCCGAGTGCTCGCCCGTCTCCACCGATGCGCGTCATCAATCCGACGGCATAGTGGTCGGCTGCGGTCTCCACCTCGCGTGAGTAGGCTGACTTCATCAGCGTCTGGGCTGCGATGACAACCACACCTCCGCCGGTGAAGTCGCCCAGCATCATGCCGAACAGGAAGGACAGACCGGCCGCTTGAAGGATGGAGCGGGTGCCGTCGCGGTTGGCGACGTGACCGATCTCGTGCGCAATCACGCCGGCGAGTTCGTCGGGCGACCGGGCTTGCCGGATCAGTCCATTGAAGACATAAACATAGCCGCCGGGCAATGCGATGGCGTTTGCCTCGGTGCGCCGCACCACTGCAGCCTTGATTGGAATCGGCAAGCCTGCCGCGCGTTCCATCCGTGCGATCAGCCGGTCGAACGCCTCCTTGCCCGCGCGTTCGCCGGACTCCGATCCGCATTCGAATGGCCGGTCCGATTTGCCGGGATCGAGCATGGCTCGGACCTGGGCGTCCACCGAAGCGCCAAGCCGGTGCTCCACCGTAAGCGGGATGAGCGGTGTCAGACGCGCCACCAGAGCGGGGAGGACGACCAAAGCGACAAAGATCAGAGACACCGTGGCCCCGAATGCCCAGGCAATCACCCGATTGCGCTCGCGCCGTTCGGTGGCGCCGCTACGGTCAACACCGTGAGCGTAGTCGTCGATGGTGGCGGCGAGCGCAGGATCACGCACGTCGAGTCGCGCCAGGACCGAAGCGCCGCGCCGCCCCAGCCTCAGCACATGATCGGGCGCCGACATTGCCAGCAGGTCGGAATACAGCCATTGCGCAATCGCTGTGCCGTCGCTTGCGCGAATCCACAACACTTCGGGTGCAGCCTCCACTGCGACATCGCGCCGTGCGCTGGTCAGTCCGTCGAAATAAACCGCCGTCCCGGTTGTCATATCGGATCAGATGCCGCCCACATTGAGAGCGTCGGCGAGGCCCTCGCCGAATGGCGATCCGGGGCCGCCGGATGTTCGGACCTGGTCCAGAACCTCGACTCCGCGGAGTTCGGCTGAATCGACGCCCTGTCGCCATAGTGCGAGCCGCACCGTGGTCTGGTAGATCGCGGAATAGCCGAGCATCATCACCACGTAGAATGCGACCCAGGCGAACACGCCGGCCAGTTCCCGAAACTCGCCGAGAGCGCCGCCCAGCGCGCCGAACGCGGCCAGCGCCACGAAGCCCGCGAACCCGGTCGCAAGCGAGAACAGCAAGGCGTACCACAGGAAACGCAGGTATGCGGCGTAGATTTTCCGTGTGGAGAGTCGCGAGACCACAACAAGTTCGCCAAACCGCAATCCCGACAGCCACCATCGCAGCGTCATGGCCTGGAATGCGGGTAACAGCAGCAGCGCCATTCCCGCGGCGGTTGCGATGCCCAGCCCGGCGAGGAACAGCGCAGCGACCAGGTTTCCGACCGCGCCCGGGTCCGGGCTCGACGGGTTCGAGGCCAGATGGTCCAGCACGGTCGTGTCCACGCTGCCGATCGCCGCAAGGATGCCAAGAACGAACGGCGCCAGAACCAGCAGCCACATGACGAAACCGCGCAGAAACAGCCTGAATCCAGACCCCTCGAAGCGGCCCGGCAGATCGCCGTAAAGGGTGTTGCGCATCTTGTAGCGTTCGAGACTTGCCAGTGCGAACGGATAGGCGAGGCCGAGTGTCAGCGCGACCACCAGCCACCAGAAGGTGGCGCACAGCGCGTACCGCAGGGCCGATCCGGTTTGCTGGCATCGGATGCCGCGGAAGACCGTGCGGGTCAGCCGATACCGTCTGGCCCGATAGATCGCGTACTGGCCGAGCACGAACAGGAAAGGAAAGCCCAGCACGCCGGCCAGTCCGCCGCCCGGACCGGCAGTCAGCGCCAGCAGGAACACGCCGAGATTGATCGGAATCAGCAGTGCGATTGCAACCAGGAAGCCGGCAAGGATTTCAGCCGCGGTACCGTTGTACTCCAGGCTGTCGCCGGCGATTTCGGTGTTGGACCACAGAAACCGGCGTACGTCGGTGGCGAGCCAGAACCGATAGATCCCCAACGTCAGTGCGAGCAGAATCGCGCCGCGGAACTGGATGCGCCAGAATACCGTCGTCTGGCCGGTGAAGCGTGCGTGATGCGCCGCCGTTGTGAGCGCGACGGCGGGAACCGAACCGCCCGGGGCCGCCGCGCCCGCCGGGGCGGGCGTGTCTTGGAGCGTCATGCCAATCCTGGAGAGCAGGGCGACGGGTGCAATCTAATGCATGATCCTGAAAAGTGGGAACCGGTTTTCACACGGGCCATGGCCGGCCGCGATGACGACAAAAACGAATGGACGCGTTGGCACATTCCCGGTTGTCGCTCCTGGCCGCGGTCCGGTTCAGGCGGTCGGCAGAGCATAATCCCTGTACCGGTCGCGCAATTCGGTCTTGAGAATCTTTCCAGTCGCAGTGTGGGGAATTTCAGGCACAAACGTCACATCGTCGGGCATCCACCACTTTGCGACCTTGCCCTCCATGAAGCCGAGGATTTCCTCGCGGGTTGCCGTTTGATCCTTCTTGAGCACCACGATCAGCAGCGGTCGTTCGTCCCACTTGGGATGCCTGACGCCGATCACAGCCGCCTCGGCGACCTTGGGATGTCCGACCGCAAGGTTCTCAAGATCGATCGAGGATATCCATTCGCCGCCGGATTTGATGACGTCCTTGGATCGATCGGTGATCTGCATGTAACCGCAGGGATCTAGCGTGGCGACGTCGCCGGTGTCGAAAAAACCCTGGTCGTCGAGAATGGGAGTCGGGTCCTTGTAGTAGGCCCGCGCCACCGCGGGGCCGCGGACCTTGAGCCGGCCGAACGTCTTGCCGTCCCACGGAAGGTCCTTGCCACTGTCGTCGGTGATCTTCATCTCCACGCCGAACGGCGGGTGGCCCTGCTTCATCTGCACGTCGAGTCGTGCGTCGCCGGACAACTCGGCATATTCCGGCTTCATCGTGCAGAGCGAGCCGAGCGGACTCATTTCGGTCATGCCCCAGGCGTGAATGACCTCCACGCCGTATTTCCTCTCGAAGGTTTCAGTCATGGCGCGCGGGCAGGCCGAGCCGCCGATCACCACGCGTTTCAGATAGGGCAGCTTCGCGCCGGTCGCCTCCAGGTGTGCGATCAGCGTGAGCCATACGGTCGGCACCGCTGCGGTAAACGTGACCTTGTAAGTGTCGAGCAATTCGTAGACCGATGCGCCGTCGAGCTTCATCCCCGGCATCACCATCGCAGCACCGCTCAGCGGGGTCGAGAATGCGAGCGACCAGCAGTTTGCGTGAAACTGCGGCACCACCGGCATCACCACGTCGCGCGAAGATATGCCTTTGGCGTCGGGCATCGAAGCCATGAACGCGTGCAGGACATTGGAGCGATGCGAGTAGAGCACGCCTTTCGGATTTCCGGTGGTGCCCGACGTGTAACACATGCCCGCTGCCGTGTTTTCGTCGAACGTCTTCCACGCGAAGTCGCCGTCCACGTCCGCGATCCAGTCTTCGTAAGCCACCGCATTCTTCAACGAGGTTCGCGGCATATGTGCAGCATCGGTCAACACGATGTAACGTTCGATCGTCGGCAGCCTGTCGGCGATCTTCTCGACCATCGGGACAAACGTCAGGTCGAGCATCATCACGCGGTCCTCGGCGTGATTGACGATCCAGACAATCTGATCTGAGAACAGCCGAGGGTTGACGGTGTGGTAGATGGCGCCAACTCCCAGAATTCCGTACCAAGCCTCCAGATGTCTCCAGGTGTTCCAGGCCAGGGTTGCAACCCGGTCGCCGAGCCGGATGCCGTCCTTCTCCAGGCGTTGCGCCACCTTCAGGGCCCGCCTGCGGACCTCGGCGTAGGTGGTCTCGTGGATTGCCCCCTCTATCGAGCGGGAAACGACCCTTCGGGCACCATGCTGGATGGCGGCATGGTCGATGATGCGATGGCACAGCAGGGGCCAATCCTGCATCAGACCGAGCATGGAGTTCCTCCGGACACGCTTCCTGGCATGCTGGCGCATGCTTTCACCGATATAAGGTTACCGTCCGTAAACGAGTGTGCAACAGGCTCAAAATTCAGGTGCCTGGCGGGTAATCAGGGCTTAACGCCGCATGGCTACGGTGGGGTCGCCCGGAGCGGAGCCCCAGCAAATGAGCACTCTCGACACACGCGCCGACGATATGGCCGCGCGCCTTGCGTCCGCGCTGAGGCTCTCTCCCGTGCTGTTTGCGGCGGTTCTGTTTGTATCGGCGCTGCTGCTGTTTGCGGTCCAGCCGATGTTCACCAAGATGGTGCTGCCGAAGCTTGGCGGCTCGCCGTCGGTGTGGTCGACCGCGATGGTGGTGTTCCAGGGGCTCCTGTTCGCCGGCTATCTCTACGCGCATCTTCTGGTTCGTACGCTGTCGCCCGGCCGCGCCGCGCTGGTGCACCTGACGCTGCTCGCCGGCGTCGCCATGACATTGCCGCTCGGTATTGCCGCTGGCTTCCAGTCTCCTCCGGTCGACGGGGTGGAGTTCTGGCTGGTCGGTTTGTTCGTCGTATCGATCGGACTGCCGTTTGTGGCGCTGGCAGCGAGTGCGCCCCTGTTGCAGAACTGGTTCACCGCAACCGGCCACCCGCAGGCGTCGAACCCCTATGTGCTGTACGCCGCCTCGAACCTCGGCTCGTTCGCGGCGCTGCTGGCGTACCCGTTCCTGATCGAACCGTTGTTCGCATTGCGCACCCAGACGGCGATCTGGTCTTGCGGCTTCGCTTTGCTGGCTGCAGGCATTTGCGCCGTCGGCTTCATGGTGGCGAACCGGCAGAGCGTATCGCCGGCGACTGCGGTCGAGGCGCAGCCAACATTTGGTCGCAGGCTCGGATGGATGGCGTTGACCGCCATTCCCTCGGGCCTTTGCATCGCGATCACGGCCTACATCACGACGGACCTTGCGGCAGCACCGTTCCTGTGGGTTCTTCCTCTGGCGCTGTATCTGCTGACATTCGTGGCCGTGTTCCGCGAGCGGCCCTGGATCCCGCATGCCTGGGTCCTGCGGCTTGTCCCCTATGTGATTGCACCGGTGGCGATCAGCCTTATCGGCGGCGACAAGTCGTACTGGCTTGCGGTAATCATCCTGAACGTTACGGCGTTTGTGCTGATGGCGCTTGCCTGCCACGGCGAAGCCTATCGGTTGCGACCGGAGCCGGCGCGTCTGACCGAATTCTACCTCTGGACATCGTTCGGCGGCGTGCTGGGCGGCATCTTTGCGGGCCTGCTGGCGCCCAATCTCTTCAACAACACTTACGAGTATCCGATCCTGATCGCTGCGGGCTTGCTGGCGATGCCCGCGGTCTATCAGGGCGGGTTGCGTGAGTTCTTCCGCCAGAGTGCGGCGCCGCTGGTGCTGGCCGCGCTGGTGTTGGCGTCGGGTTTTGTCCTCGATGTCAGGCTTCCGGAATCCGCGGTGCTTCCGAAGCAGATCCTGCTTGTCACGCTTGCCGCGGTGATGCTGGTCCAGGCGCGCAAGCAGGCGCGCGTCTTCGGCTATGCGGTGCTGGCGTTCGCAATCACAGGAGCATGGCAGACCGGTATGACGCCCCTCGAAACGGTGCGCAGCTTCTTCGGCGTGCATCAGGTGGTGGAAACGACCGACGGGCGGACGCGACTGCTGTTCCATGGCACCACCATTCATGGCGCCGAACGGATACGGGATGAAGCGGGTCATCCGGTTGTCGGCACGCCTGAGCCACTGACCTATTACCACTTCGGCAGTCCGCTTTCGGATGCAATCGATGCGACGCGCAAGGTGCGTGGCACTCTTGAGCGTGTCGCGCTGGTCGGGCTCGGGACCGGCAGTCTTGCATGTCACCGGCAGGCCGGTGAAAGCTGGACCTACTTCGAGATCGATCCCCAGGTGATCAGGCTGGCGCGCGACCCGCGCAATTTCCGCTTCCTGTCGGAGTGCGGTCGCGACATCGGAATTGTTACCGGGGATGCACGGCTGACTCTGGTGACCTCGCCCCAACGCTACGATCTGATTGTGCTGGATGCGTTCTCTTCGGATGCCATTCCGGTTCACCTGCTCACCCGCGAGGCGTTGGCCGGCTACCGCGACCGCTTGCAGCCCGGCGGGGTGATCGCGATCCACGTCTCCAACCGCCATATGGAGTTGGCCAGCGTGGTTGCTGCGGTCGGCGCGGAGGAGGACTTCTACGCATGGTTCAGGCGCAGCGCCAACGATTTCGACAAGACCTTTCACGCCGGCTCCGAAGTCGTCGTGCTGGCGCGCAACGGGGCTGATGTGGGCGATATGCCGGAGCGCGAAGGCTGGGAGAGGCTTGTTCCGCGGGCGGACGTCGTAGCCTGGAACGACGACTACGCCGATGTGCTCGGCGCCATTCTGCGAAAGAAGCTGGGCCGCTAGCCAAAGCGGCCGAAGCCGAACCGCGAAAGGTCGTGCACGGTCGCTCCATCGAGTGCGAGCTGTGCCAGTGCCTCGCCCAGCACCGGTGCGAACTTGAACCCGTGACCGGAGCAGGCCGACGCGACGATCACTTTGGGTGCACCGGGCAGCCGGTCGACAATGAAATGATGATCCCGCACCACCGTGTAGAGGCACGTCTTTGCCGCCACCATTGCGCCGTTCGCCGACGGAAAATGCGCAGCGACTGCGGCACGGATCATCGCCTCGTCGGAAGCAGACACAGTGCGATCGATGATGTCGGGGTCGGTTGTTTCGTCGGCATGGTGATGTTTGGCGATCTTGATTCCAGGCCCGCCGTAATCCGGAAAGCCGTAGTGCGTGCCATGAGCACTTTCGATCAGAAAAACCGGAAAGCGATCCGGCGCAAACAGTAACGCATCGTCAGGTTTGAACCAGGCCTGCACCTGTCTCGTCGGGCGCAGCGGCACCGGCAGATTGGGCACCAGCTTCGGCAGCCATGCGCCTGCCGCCACGATGGCGGTTCCGGCAAGGATGGTGCCTCCCGTCGTTTCAATCCGGACGCCGTCCGCCTGCGGACTGACGGCCAGAACCGTTTCACCGGTGCGCAGCGTTGCTCCTGCCTGTTTCGTCTGTCCGATCATGGCAGCGATCGAGGGCTCGACGGCGAGATAGCCGCCGTCGGGCTGGAAAACCGCTGCATAGTCCGGCGGGATTCGGAACGCTGGAAATCGACGCATTGCTTCGCCGGCGTTCATGATCTCGTGCGGCAGGCCGTGTTCGCGCGAGGCCTTCAGTGTCCCCGAAACAACCTCGCCCTCCGGCGGTCCGATCTCCGCAATGCCGGTTATGTGCAGCAATCGGCTGCCGGCTCGCGCCTCCAATTCCCGCCAGAGTTCGTACGTTCGCCTCAGCAACGGCACATACGACGGATGCTCGAAGTAGCCCAGCCTGATGATACGGGTCTCGCCGTGGGACGAGCCGCGATCGTGTCCCGGTTCGTACTGTTCGATACCGATGACGCGCGCGCCGCGCTGCGCGAGATGCATCAGCGCGGCGCTGCCGGTGGCGCCCAGCCCGATCACCGCCACATCGAACGCTGCCATTGTCTCGATCCGATTGAGAG
>CAZGSW010000014.1:19924-36398 GCA_964528635.1 uncultured Rhodoplanes sp.
TGGTCTATCTGGCCCCGCTGGGCGATCCTGCCGCGGCGCCGTGGAAGAACATCATCGTCCACCAGACCGAGGGACCGCCCGGATCGGCTCACGCCATGGCCAGGCGGCAGGCCGCCAATCCCAAGGTGCGCGGCGTCACGCTCTGGGTTGAAACCGACGGTACAGTGTACTGGTCGGTGCCCGAGACCGCGATTCCTCTGCATGGCGACGGCGCCAACCGCAACGACAACAAGTACATCCGCAATCTCACCACATATCGCCAGGTCATTCACACCAACTCGCTCGGTGTGGAATTCGTCGGGAATTTCCCGGACGTGCGAAAGCCCGTGACCGCACAGCAGACAGCCGCATGGCTCGTGCTGGTGAGGTTCCTTCAGGAGCGTTACGGGATTCCGATCGAACGGGTCTATGCCCACAACTGGATCGACTACAAGGACCACCGTTATTGCGAGGGCTGCGACCTGGCGGAGCAGGCTCACCGGCAGGGGTACGTGCCGACCCGCATTCCGAAAGATTCCGGTGCTGCGATTAGGAAACGATTGACCCCGGCGGGCCGCTGATCGTGCGCGCGCCCGCGCGCCCCGCACAAAAGCCGCAAATCCTGCCCCATGTGCGGCACATGCAAGCCGTTGCAAGCCTGATGCTCATGCTGATGCTGGTGGTGCCGGGCGCGGGGTGGGCGGAACGGGTTCCCTTGCCGAAAGGCCAGCCCTCGGCGCCTTCAAAGCCCGCCAAGGCACAATCGAAGCCGCCGGCCGCCCCAGCCGCTGATGCGCCGGCCGCTCTGGATATGCGGGACTGGCCGTTCGGAGATGCCACACCCGGTCCCTCGTTGTGCGACCGCCGCCTGGCTGAAATCGCGTCATTTTCGCCGCGCGCAGGAGTGGTCGGTCCCGGTGAATGCGGCTTTGCCGAAGGTGTGCGCCTCGAGGCTGTGAAACTGCCGGACGGCGCACAGATTCCGCTCAATCCGCCCACGGTGATGCGCTGCTCCATGGCTGAGGCGGTGGCGAACTTCATACGCGAGGATGTGGCGTCGGCAGCCGGTGTGCTCGATGCGCCGGTCGCAGCTCTCGTCAACTTCGATTCCTATGAGTGCCGCGGCAGAAACCGGATCGCTGGCGCACGCGTATCGGAGCATGGCAAGGGCAATGCCATCGACATCAAGGGGGTGCGGCTTCGGAACGGCAAGGTGATCGATCTGACCGATGCCGCTGCCGCCAAGGATTTCCGCGACAGGATCCGGGAGGCCGCCTGCAACCGCTTCAGCACCGTGCTCGGGCCCGGGTCCGATCCCTACCACGAGACCCACATCCACCTTGACCTGGCCCGGCGGTCGCGCGGCTACAAGATGTGTCAGTGGGACGTGCGGGAGCCGCCGTCCGCCACTGCGGTGCCGTTACCTTTGCCGCGCCCGGCGGCGCTGAAGAAAGACAGCAGGTCCTCAAAATGAAAGCGGCGCCGCGGGGCGCCGCTTTCAGGTTCATGCCCGATCCGGAGTTAGTTCGGCGTACCGACCGGACCGCCGAGCGCCATGCGAGGCGAGAACGGCGAGTCGCCCTGGTTCGGCGCCAGCACCACCACCGGTGTGCCGATCTTCACGCGGTTATAGAGGTCGATCACGTCCTCATTGGTCATGCGGATGCAGCCGGAGGAGATCGCCGAACCGATGTATTCCGGCTGATTGGTGCCGTGAATGCGATAGAGCGTGTCGCGGTTTCCGGTGTAGAGATAGAGGCCGCGCGCGCCGAGCGGATTATGTGGGCCAGGCGCAACGTGATCGGGAATGTTGCCCAGCCGGTCCTTGATGTTCTGGGTTGGCGTCCAGGCCGGCCATTCTGCCTTTCGCTGCACACGAGCGATGCCGGAGAACGCAAGCGCTTCCTCGCCAACGGTGACGCCGTAGCGGATCGCCTTGCCCTTATCCAGCACGTAGTAGAGATACCGCGCGTCGGAATCGACCACGATGGTGCCCGGCGCTTCCTTGCGGTGATAGTCGACGATATGGCGCATATAGGCCTGCGGGATCTGGGCCTGTGCGTACGGCGCATTGGCTAGGAACTTGCGATCCCGCGGCGTGAAATTGGCCTCGGAAGCAGGCTCGATCGTCTGCGACATCACGCAGCCCGACAGAGCGAACCCTGCACTCAGAAGGAGCGCTGCCATGCCGCTCCGACCGGCCTTTCCGACCATTCCCATGCTTCCCACCCGACGCATCTGAATCCGATAGATAGACGAAACGGCCCGCCCAATCCAGACGATACGGCGGACCGCATCATCCTGCTGTGGAACTGTTGCAGGATTGCCCCAAGTTGCGGTCAGTCCGGCAAAAAGGCTTTCGAACCAAAAGCTTGCCTGAAGTTCGTTAACGCGCGGTTTACCATACCAAGGACTTAATCCGGCCGGGGCATTTCCGCCGGATCGCCGATCTGGCACGGGTTTGCCGCGGTTCCCTGGATTTCCCGGACCGAATGCCCCGATGAGGCACGATTTGCTGCCCATTTCCGCCGCGATCCAACGGCATGATCGCACCATGAACTCACGACTGGAGGAACCAATGTCTACCAACGCGGGCGCGATGCCCGGCAATCAAGAGCGGACGGCAACGAACCTCCGCCATGACCTGGGAGAACAATCCGGCCGGCCGGCCGGCAAGACGAGCGATCTTGCCGTTCGCTACGGCGCTATCGGCATTCCGGCGGTGGCCGCGGCGTTGCGGTACACCGTTGTGATCAAGAACCCGGCCTATGCGCCGGTGGTCCATCGGCCCAACAGCCGACTGGCCGAGATGGCGGCCTGAGCCGGATTTGTAAGCGGCGCATTCGCGCGCCCTTCAATTTCGAGATGACAAAACCGTGACGATCGGTGGCCGCGCGCGATGCGCGGACACCGTGCGTTGCGCCATGCGATTCCGTTCTTGCGGGACAGCTTGGTTCGGGCCAAGACTGCATGCCCTGCTGCGGAGCGCGCATGCTGTACGCCTACGTCCCCAACGGATCGACCCTCGAACGGCGGACCGTACCGGAGGACGGCGAGGTGCCCTCGCAGGCGATCTGGATCGACCTCGTCAACCCGACTGCCAGCGAGGACAAGCTGGTTGAGCGCAGGCTCGGCATCGCGATCCCGACACGCGAGGAAATGCAGGAAATCGAAGTTTCCAGCCGGCTTTACGTCGAGCACCACGCCCGGTTCATGACCGCGACGCTGATGTGCAATTCGGACACGCTCGAGCCGAAGACGACGCCGGTTACGTTCATTCTCGCCGGGCACAAACTGGTCACTGTCCGATACGATGATCCGCGCCCGTTCGCGATCGTCGATCATCGGCTTGGGCGCAGTTGCCCCCAGACGGTCAGTGGCGACACCGTTCTGATGGAATTGCTCGATGCGGTCATCGACCGTGAGGCGGACCTCCTTGAGCGGATCGGTCTCGAGATCGACCAGGTGTCGCGCGACATTTTCGACCCGAACGGCGACGAGGGGCCGCAGCGTTCGCGCACCTATCAGTCGATGCTCAAGACCATCGGCAGCAAGGGCGATCTGACGTCCAAGGTCCGCGAGAGTCTGGTGTCGATCGGACGGCTGCTGCTGTTCCTCGCCAACGAGGCGGAGGGGATGCGCTGGCCGAAGGACGTGCGGCTCCAGCTCGTTTCGATGCAGCGTGACGTGCAGTCGTTGTCGGACCACGCCACTTATCTCAGCAACAAGATCACTTTTCTGCTGGATGCTCTGCTCGGCGTCGTGACGCTGGAGCAGAACAACGTCATCAAGATATTCTCGATCGCTGCGGTGGTTCTGCTGCCGCCGACGCTGGTCGCCACCGTGTACGGCATGAATTTCAAGAACATGCCGGAGCTGGATTGGCGATACGGCTACCCGATTGCGCTTGCGATGATGCTGGTTGCGGCGATCGTGCCGTATTTCATCTTCAAGTGGAAGAAATGGCTGTAGCCGCGCCGCGGGAACCGTGGGGCGGCTCGATTTTCCGGAATTGCTGCCTGGATTCCGCTCAAAATCAGGATTTGGCGAGAGCGACTTGATGCAATAGAGTTCCGGGAAATCTGGAGGAGATGGAAGTATGGCCGAAGCCTCGAATACCCCTGAACAGATCGCCGAAGCAGAGCTGCGCGCGCGCGAAGCCTATTATTATCGCGTGTTTGCCGGTGGGCTCTGCGTTGCCGCCATTGCGTTCGGCCTGCTCAATCTCTGGGGCGTCATCAAGATGTAGCCGGCCGGCCGCCTATTGGGCGGCCAGTCGACGGCCAGCGACCCGAAAATTTGACGGATCGCGATCAGCGATCCGTTCTCCAGCCCGGCGTCGACCGCTGCTATTCGGTGACCATGCGGCCGGCAATGCAAACGCGCGCGGGGTTGCGGCGCGAACGATCACAGGGACTGCCAGCGGCCGGCGGCAGATGCCGTAGTCGTTGTGGCAACGAGCGCCACGGCCGATGGTGCGCTGCGCATCAGACGTGCTGGCCGCCGTTGATGTGGATCTCTGCGCCGTTCACGTAGGAACTGGTTTCGGTGCACAGCACGTAGATGATCTTCGCCACCTCGTCGGTGGTGCCGAGCCGGTGCAACGGGATTTGCGGGATGATCTGCTCGGTCCCGGGAGAAAGGATTGCGGTGTCGATTTCGCCGGGTGCAATGGCGTTGACGCGGATGCCGAGCGGTCCGAAGTCGGCCGCCATCTCCCGGGTCAGTGCGGCAAGCGCCGCCTTCGAGGTGGAATAGGCGGTGCCGGCAAACGGGTGAACGCGAGAGCCCGCAATCGACGTGACGTTGACCACCGATCCCTTGGTGGCCGCGAGTTGATCGACCAGTCCGCGCGCCAGCATGATCGGCGCGAAAAAGTTGATCTGAAACACCTGCTGCCAGACGTCGAGCGTGGTCTCGATCGAGCTCATGCGCTTGCCGCCTTCGGCCTTCGGCGAGATCGCCGCGTTGTTGACCAGCGCGTGCAATTCACCGCCGGGCAGGCGTTGCTTGATTTCGTCGATCGCGTGCCTGGTATTGCCCGGATCGGCCAGGTCGACCTGGATGTGATCTTCCGGTCCCATCTCCCACGGGCAGTTTTCCGGGAACGGGTGTCGCGAGCAGGTAATGACGCGCCAGCCCGCCGCGGAGAATCGCTTCACCGTGGCATGGCCGATCCCGCGGCTCGCTCCCGTGAGCAGCAGCGTTCGCCGCGACTGGTTGCCCGGTATGGTCTGGATGTTCGGCATGGCGTTGTCCGCCACACTATCTCAAGGATAGAGCCGCGTCTTGCGCCACGGTGTGTCGGAACTGTCTCGGCTGAACTCGATACGTTCATGGAGCCGGAACGGACGGTCCTCCCAGAATTCGATTGTCATTGGAATAATTCGATAACCGGTCCAGTGCGGCGGACGCGGCACGCGGCCGACTGCGAACTTTGCAGTGTAAAGGGCAACCGCCTTCTCGAACGCCAGGCGGCTCTCCAGCGGAGTCGACTGCTTGCTGGCCCAGGCCCCGATCTGCGACAGCCGGGAGCGGGTGCCGAAATATTCGTCGGCTTCCGCGTCATTGACACGCTCGACGGGACCGCGCATCCGCACCTGCCGGCGCTTCGACTTCCAGTGGAACAGCAAGGCGGCCTGGGGCTGCGCATCGAGCTCCCGGCCCTTTGCGCTCTCGGTGTTGGTATAGAAAACCGCGCCGCGGGCATCGAAGCCCTTCAGCAGCACCATCCGCAGGTTGGGGACGCCCGCCGTGTCGACGGTTGCGACCGCCATGGCATTGGGGTCGTTCGGCTCATCGGCCGCCGCTTGCTCCATCCAGGCCGCGAACAGCCGCAGTGGCTCGTCGGCTGCCGTGAAATCACCGGACGTTAACCAGCTCGGGTGTTCAATGGGGTTGGTATCGGACATTTGTTCCGGAGTCTTGAGATGGCCGGCCCGGCCAGTCACGCGTCCCGGCCGCTCCCTTATAGTGGAACGCCCGCCGTAAGCCCATGCTGCCGGAATCGCCTCCGGCTGGCCGCAATCGCGCTTGTGCTGAGCCTCGGCTCCTTGAACGGCGGCTGCGCCGTTTCGGGCATGTTCGGCGCCAGCAGAGACGACGCCATGGCGCAGGCGGACGTCACCGGATCCATCCCGCACTCGAAGCTTTCCACCGGTCTGCCGCCGGAGGCGGATCTCCGGCTTGCCCGCTCGGCCATAACCGAGGTTCTCGGCATGGGCCGCAAGGATTTCAGCACATCCTGGGAGAATCCTGCGACTGGAGCGCGCGGCACGGTGACCCCGATCGCCGGCGCCTACCAGCAGGATGGCGCGACCTGCCATGATTTTCTGGCTAGCCATATCGATGGCCGCACCGAAACCTGGATGCGTGGAGAGGCCTGCCAGCAGCCTCAGGGGCGCTGGGAGGTCAGGGCCCTGAAGCCATGGAAACGGACCTGAAACGTCGCTTCGGCGCATCTGCGTTGCGGTCCGCCACGACTCTCACCACATTATGACCGACTAAGGGCTGATACGGCTGCCGTTCTGGCAGGCCGGCCGATTTTCGGAGTGGTGTGAAATGCGCGACCCCTATGGCGTCCTGGGGGTGCCAAAGGATGCGAGCGAGGCGGCGATCAAGAGCGCCTACCGCAAGCTTGCCAAGAAGCTGCACCCCGACGCCAACAAGAGCGACAAGAACGCGGCGTCGAAATTCGCCGAGCTCAACGCCGCCTACGAGATCCTTGGCGACGACGACAAGCGCAAGGCGTTCGATCGCGGTGAGATCGATGCCGAAGGCAAGCCGCGCTTTCGCGGGTTCGAGGGTTTCGGGCAGGGCGGTCGCAGGCCTGGCGGTGCCGGAGCGGGCGGCGGCGGACCGGGCGGTTTCGCCGGCGATGGCGGCTTCGAGACGTTTACCTGGGGCTCGGACGGCTTTCAGAACAGCCGTGGTGGTACCGGCCGCAGCGCAGGCATCGACGAAATTCTCCGCAGCATGTTCGGCGCGGGGGCGACGAGCCGGCATTCCGGCTTCGAGGCCCAGGATTTTGGAGCGGAGCCTGCGGGTGGACGCGACGCCACCGGCACCGTCACCATTTCTCTTGAGGAGGCTGCTACCGGCACATCACGGCGGGTGTCGCTGCCCACCGGCAAGGAGATCGACGTCAAGATTCCCGCAGGTCTCGCGGACGGACAGACCATCCGGTTGAAGGGACAGGGCATGCCGGGCCCCGGCGGCTCGGGCGATGCCCTGATCGCGGTCTCCATCGCATCCCATCCGCTTTTCGTGCGGGATGGCGCGGACCTCAAGCTCGAGCTTCCGATCACCCTTTACGAGGCGGTGCTCGGCGGCAAGGTCCGCGTGCCGACGCTTGACGGAGCAATCGAGGTCGCGGTTCCCGCGGGGACTTCGAGCGGCCGGACGATGCGTGTCAAGGGCAAGGGCATGCCGTCGAAAGAAGGAACCGGCGACCTCTATGTCACCGCCCGGATCGTTCTGCCCGACGCGACTGACAGCGACCTCGACGAGTTGATGAGGCGCTGGCGCGACAATAAACCCTACGATCCACGCCGCGATATCAGCTGATTGTCGGTGCGCTGGTCCGGCTGGGCCTGCGCGCCCGAGCGGGGATCGAGCTGTTCATACAGCGAAACCGCGATGCTCTTGAGGCGCGGCTTGTCGTCCGGTCCGCTGATCACCCAGCCATAGCCGCCTTCGCTCCAGCGCAGGGCGCCGAAGCTCTCCGCCACCTTGTAGCGGAACGATGTCCGGCTTTCGTTGGTGCGCGACACGTAAATCGTAATGCGCTCGCCGCTGCCGCTTTCGTACATGAACAGCGCCGCAGGTCCGATGATGCCGGGCAGCAGCCGCCCGCCCAGCAGGTTGAGGTCGAACGTCTTGAGATCCGGTGCGCGCAGCGAAGTGCCGACCCGGCGCGACAGCCACGGCAGCAGATGCTTTTCCTCCGCCTTCACCTCGACCGGATGACGCACTTCGCCAATGTAGAGCCGGTGGGCGGCGATCGCTTCGTTGGCGAACATCTCCATTTCGCTGGGCGCTATGATCGATGCGGCGGCGGCCGAGGCGCCGCGCGCCATCCATCCGACCGTGCCGCCGATGCCGAAAGCAGCGATGGCCGCCGCTGCGGCGACCGCGATCCATGATCGGCGCCGCTGCATGATGCGCTCGAGCGCAAGGCGGGCCGGCACCGGCTCGCCCACGATGCTGCCGTAGCGGGCGCGGACGGATTCCGAGAGGGCACGCCAGGCCGCGACGCGTGCGGCGTCCTCGGGATGCTTTGCAAGCCATGCCTCGACCGCCTCTCGCCGCTCGGCCGGAAGCTCGCCATCCACGTACGCGTGGATTTCGTCTTCCGATACCGGTGAGTTGTTGTCGATCATCATTGCACCTCGGTCTCTCACTTGATGCGGCGAAGCGCCGGGCGCTCGCCGTCGAGAAACGTCTTGATCTGGTTGCGCGCCCGCGCGAGACGCGACATCACGGTTCCGATCGGCACGCCCTGGATTTCCGCCACCTCGCGATAGGTCAGTCCTTCCAGAACCACGAGAAGGAGAGCGGTTCGCTGTTCTTCGACGAGCAGCGCCAGTGCGCGCTCGATATCACGGCCTCCCGCCTCCGGACCCGCCGCGTCCGGTGCGTCGTTGTCCTCCAGTTGCGTGACCGCCGGCCGTCTTGCCAGCGACCGCAGCCGGTTGCGGTTCAGATTGGTCAGGATCGTGTAGAGCCAACTGCGAATCGCGCCGCCGTGGAACAGGTGTTCCGAGCGCAACGCCCGCACCAGCGTGTCCTGCACCAGATCGTCCGCCGTTTCGACGTCCCGGGTAAGCGCGCGTGCATAGCGGCGCAGCGCCGGAATCGATGCCTCGATGCTTTGTTGAAACGAGTTCACGCCGCTTCCCCGATCTGCATCGTGTGCGCGCACGGCCCATGACGCACCGCGCCAGCAATGCGCTCCCACAGTACCGAATCCCGAGGCTGTAGGCACTTGTCAGCCGCGTTAGCCGCGGCGTCTCGCACAACCCATCATCAGAACACCGGCCGTTCGCCGCGTATTCCAGCGACTTTTCAGCCTGAGTTCCGGCCCGTGCGGATCCGAGCAAGACGGCCCGTGGCGGCCCCGCGGCCGCCTTGTGGGGGCAGGTGCCCTATGCCATACGGACCGCTCCGGCCGCTGAAGCCGGCTGGGAGCGCCATGGCGAAATCCTCCGGTCTGATGCGCGGCAAGCGCGGTCTGGTATTTGGCGTAGCCAACAACCGTTCGCTGGCCTGGGGCATCGCCAAAGCGTGCCGGGCCCATGGAGCGGAGGTCGGCCTTTCCTATCAGGGCGAGGGCATGCGCAAGCGCGTGGAGCCTCTTGCCAAGGAAATCGGCGCACGGGTGTTCGGGCATTGCGATGTGACGGAACCGGCCACGATCGACGCGCTGTTTGCCGCCGCCGGCAAGGCCTGGGGATCGCTCGATTTTATGGTTCATGCCATCGCGTTCTCCGACAAGGACGAACTGACCGGCCGGTACGTCGACACCTCGCCGGAGAACTTCAGCCGCACCATGCTGGTGTCCTGCTACTCGCTGACCGCGCTGGCCCAGCGCGCAGAGAAGATGATGCCGGATGGTGGCTCGCTGCTGACCATCAGCTACTACGGCTCGACCAAGTGGATCCCCCATTACAACGTCATGGGAGTGGCCAAGGCCGCGCTGGAATCGTCCGTGCGCTATCTCGCCGCCGATCTCGGCACCAGGAACATCCGCGTCAACGCGATCTCGTCCGGGCCGATCAAGACGCTCGCGGCAGTCGGAGTGAGCGATTTTCGCTATATCCTGCGCTGGACCGAGCACAACGCTCCGCTGCGGCGAAACATCGACATCGACGAGGTCGGGGACGCCGCGCTGTACCTGCTGTCGGACCTGTCGCGCGGGGTGACCGGCGAGATTCACAACGTGGATGCGGGCTACCACGTGATCGGTATGAAGCACCCCGACGCGCCCGATCTGACGGGAGTTCAGGAATGACGCGGCACGCGCCGCCGCAAAGGGCATGAAACGTCCCGTCCTCTATTTCGTCCGCCACGGTCAGACCGACTGGAACGCGGAGCGGCGGCTGCAGGGCCAGCACGACATTCCGCTCAATGCGCTCGGCCGCGCCCAGGCCAGCCGTTGCGGCACCATCCTGTCCGGGCTGTTCGCGCGCGACGGGCTGCGCGCCGCCGACCTCGATTATGTCGCAAGTCCGCTCGGCCGCGCGCGGGAGACCATGGAGTTGTTGCGGGCAGGGCTCGGCCTGCCGCCACAGAGTTACCGCACCGAAGGTCGCTTGAAGGAAATGTCATTCGGTCGCTGGGAGGGTTTCACATTCGCCGAGTTGCAGGCCGGCGAGGCCGATGCGCTGGCGGCCCGCGAACGCGACAAGTGGGGGTTCGTGCTGCCGGAGGGCGAAAGCTACGAGCAACTCGTGGTTCGGGTGCGCGACTGGTATGGAACCGTCGAACGCGACACGGTGGTGGCCTCGCACGGAGGCGTGTGCCGGGCATTGATCGCGCATCTTGGCATCAAGCCGAAGGAAACAGCCTCGCTCGGCGAGATCGGGCAGGGCTGCGTCTATGTGTTCGGCGCTGACGGCATGGTCCAGCACGATTGACCGGTGCGGAAAAGCAAAGCGGCCGGAAATTGTCCGGCCGCTGGGGCGAGGCGCCTGTGCGGCCGCCTCGCGAAACCTTTGAGCAAGGAACGCTGCGAGCGCAGCGTTGTCCTTACTTCTTCTTCGACTTCTTCTTCTTCGCCTTAGCCATTTTTTCCTCCTGGGAATGGAAACTGTGATCGGAAGCAACCCGGCTGCCTGAGGCAGCGGCGGTTACTTCTTCTTCGACTTCTTCTTCTTCGCCTTGGCCATGACTTGCGTCCTCGAGGTTGGTGTTTCGCATTCCGGGTGGGTGGTGTTTGGGAACGGTCCGTCCGCCACTGCCCTCCCGCACGAAGACCATCGCACGATGGACAGATTGTCGCAAGGGAAAAAGAGAAAAAGTTGTGATATTTCCGTAGCTTAACGGACGTTCAGGTTGACATTAACAAAAGTTCATATTGAATGGCCGGGACTGGCATTGCTGCGACGCACTTTGACCGGCGCCCGGCCGCGGGCTACGACACGGCGCGGACAGAACCTCCATGTCATTCAATACCTTCGGCCATATGTTCCGGTTCACGACCTTCGGCGAGAGCCACGGGCCGGCGATCGGCTGCGTTGTGGATGGTTGTCCACCGGGCATCCCGCTGACCGAAGCCGATATCCAGCCGTACCTCGACAAGCGGCGTCCCGGACAGTCACGATTTACCACCCAGCGGCAGGAGCCCGACCAGGTCCGCATCCTGTCGGGCGTGTTCGCCGAGGAGGGCGGGGTCCAGGTCACCACCGGCACGCCGATCGGACTGCTGATCGAGAACGTCGACCAGCGCTCGAAGGACTACTCGGCGATCCGCGACAGCTATCGCCCCGGCCATGCCGGCTATCCGTACGATGCGAAATACGGCCGGCACGACTACCGCGGCGGCGGTCGCGCCTCGGCACGCGAGACCGCGATGCGCGTTGCCGCCGGTGCCATTGCACGAAAGATCGTGCCGGGTCTGACGGTGCGCGGTGCGCTGATTCAGATCGGTCCGCTCAGGATCGACCGCAGCCGCTGGGACTGGGCCGAGGTCGACAACAATCCGTTCTTCTGCCCCGACGCAAAGGCTGCCGAGACGTTTGCCGGCTATCTCGATGGCGTGCGCAAGAGCGGCTCGTCCGCAGGCGCGGTGATCGAGGTCGTGGCGGAGGGCGTTCCGGTGGGACTCGGGGCGCCGGTCTACGGCAAGCTCGACGGCGATCTCGCCGGCGCACTGATGGGCATCAACGCGGTCAAGGGCGTCGAGATCGGTGCGGGCTTCGCTGCGGCCGAACTGTCCGGCGAGGACAACGCCGACGAGATGCGGATGGGCAACGACGGCAGGCCGCGTTTCCTGTCCAACAACGCCGGCGGCGTTCTCGGCGGCATATCGACAGGCCAGCCGGTTGTGGTGCGCTTCGCCGTCAAGCCGACGTCGTCGATCCTCAACCCGCGCCGCTCGGTGACCCGCTACGGCGAGGAAACCGAGGTCGTCACCAAGGGGCGCCACGATCCCTGCGTCGGCATCCGGGCGGTGCCGATCGGGGAGGCGATGATGGCGTGCGTGATCGCCGACCACTATCTCAGGCATCGGGGTCAGGTCGGCGATACGCCGGCATGGCCGTTCAGGAAGTAGCGTGAAGGATATCGCGTGATCGAACCGTACCAGCGCGTCGACGAGATTATTGCCGCATTCGCGCGCGGCGAGCTGGTCGTCGTTACCGACGACGACGATCGCGAGAACGAGGGCGACCTTTTCATCGCCGCTTCGCTGTGCACGCCGGAGAAGATGGCGTTCATTATCCGCCACACCTCCGGCATCGTCTGTGCGCCGATGTCGGCGGACGACGCCCGCCGTCTGCGTCTCGATCCGATGGTTGCGGCAAACGACGCACCGCTTGGCACCGCCTTCACGGTGACTGTCGACGTCCGCCACGGCTTGACCACCGGCATTTCGGCCGAGGAGCGCACCAACACGGTGCGGGCGCTTGCCAATCCCAATTCGGGTGCCGCCGACTTCGTCCGTCCGGGCCACGTGTTTCCGCTGGTGGCGAAAGAAGGCGGGGTGCTGATGCGCTCCGGTCATACCGAGGCCTGTGTCGATCTCTGCCGTCTCGCCGGCGTCGCCGGCGTCGGCGTGCTGGCCGAACTGATGAACGATGACGGCACCGTGATGCGCGGAGCCGCCGTGTCGGCCTTTGCGCGGAACCACGGGCTCAAGGAAATCTCGGTCGCGGATATGATCGCCTACCGGCAGGCGCGCGAGAAGCTGGTCAAGCGGGTTGGCGAATTTCCGGTGCAGAGCGAGATCGGCACGCTGACCGGCTATGCCTACGTCACTCCGTTCGACGCCGTGCAACACATGGCATTCGTGTACGGCAAGGTCGGCGACGGCAAGGACGTGCTGGCGCGGCTGCACCGTGCCGACATCATCCGCGACGTGTTCGGCGGCGCCCATCCGGTTCACGCCGCGCTGCAGCGGATCAAGCAGGACGGCCGCGGCGTCATCGTGTTCTTGCGCGACGGGGCGGCCGGCGTACCGACCCATGCCATCCCGTCGGCGGACCAGAGTTCGGAGGCGATGCGCTCCCAGCAATGGCGCGAGGTCGGGCTCGGCGCCCAGATCCTGAAGGATCTCGGCATTTCCTCCATCCGTCTTCTGACCTCGGCCCGGCTCACCTACGTCGGACTGGCGGGTTTCGGCATCGAGATCACCGGCACCGAGGCGGTGGACGGCTAGCGTCAGCCAGCTTCCGGCCTTGGTTTCGCCGTGCCACCATCGCCTCATGGTGTGGTGGAGGCTTCGATGCGCACCAGACTTTGGATTTCCGCCTGCGCTGCAGTCGCGATGGCGGGCGTTGCCGCGGGGCTCGGTTTTGCCGCGCCCAAGCCATCCGGAAAGCTGGCAGAACGCTCCGGCACTCCGGTCGACGTCGTGCTGGCACTCGGCGTCGACGTCTCCTATTCGATGGACCCCGAGGAGCAGGCGCTGCAGCGCGAGGGCTATATCGCTGCGATCACCTCGCCGGACTTCATGCGCGCGCTGCGACAGGGCATGCACGGCAAGATCGCTCTGACCTATTACGAATGGGCGGGCTCTCACCACACCGAGGTGATCGTGCCGTGGCGCGTGGTCGATAATCCGGAGACGGCCGACAGCTTCGTTGCCGAGATCGCACGGGCCAAATATACCCGGGCGTCGCGCACGTCCGTGGCGGCGGCGATCCAGTTCGGCGCGTCGTTGATCGAGGCAAGCGGCTATCGTGGCTTGCGCCGTGTCATCGATATATCGGGCGATGGCGTCAACAACAACGGCCCGCTTGTGACCGATGCGCGCGACGAGGTCGTGGCCAAGGGAGTCACCATCAACGGGCTGCCGATCATCCTGAAGCGGCCGATCCGCTCCACATTCGATATCACCGACCTCGACATCTATTTCGAGGACTGCGTGATCGGCGGTCCCGGCGCGTTCGTCATTCCGATCCGGGCGCGCGAGCAGTTCAAGGAGGCGATCCGCACCAAGCTGGTGCTCGAGGTCGCGGGCCGCATGCCGGAGCCTCGCGTGATCCCGGCGCAGGGCCGCAAGCCGCGGGTGTCCTGCACGATCGGCGAGCAGATCTGGCAGCAGCGCTGGGGCAATTGACGGCCATCAACGCTCCAGCCGTGCCACGATCTCGACGTGCGGCGAGTAGCGGAACTGGTCGACCGGCGTCACCTGCACGAGCCGGTAGCCGCCCTGCGCCAGCAGCTTCGCATCGCGTGCGAACGTCGAAGCGTTGCAGGACACCGCGATCACCAGCGGCACCTTGCTCTTTGCGAGCTCCGCGGCCTGGGCCTGGGCCCCCTGGCGGGGCGGGTCGAACACCACCGCGTCGAACCGCGACAGCTCCGGCGCCGCGAGCGGACGGCGGAACAGATCGCGCGCGGTGGCCTCGACCGGCTTGAGGCCGGGGGTGGCGCGGGCCGCTTGGGTCAGAGCGGCAACGGCTGGCGCATCGAGATCGAACGCCGCGATCCGTGCGCGTTCGGCGAGCCGCAACGCGAACGGCCCGACGCCGCAGAACAGATCGGCGATGGTCTTGCGTCCCTTCGTGTGTTCCATCACCAGATTTGCCAGCGTGGCTTCGCCCGCCTCGGTGGCCTGCAGGAATCCGCCCGGAGGCAGGGCGACCCGGGCCCGGCCCATCGTGACGGACGGTGCGGCCCGCTGGGCGATCAGTTCGCCGTGCCGGGTGAGCCGGGCGATCCCTGCGTCCCTCGCGGCCCCGGCCAGCTTTGCGGTGTCGGTGACGGTGAGTTCACCGGAGCCGCGGACGTCGACGTCGAGCCCGGTGTCGGTGCCGGTGACCTGGATATCGAGCGGCTTCCGGGTTTGCCCGAGCGTCTCGCCGATGGCCCAGGCGGCCTTGAGCGCACCGTCGAGTTTCGGCGCCAGAATCGGACAGCGGTCGATGGCGACAAGCTGCCAGGACCGCAGCGTCGAAAATCCGACCTCGATCACGTCGTTGCGGCCGTGACGGGCATGGAAGGTGGCGCGCCGGCGGCCATCGCCGTGGGCGTCGATCAGGGGGTCGACGGGAGCGGTGAGGCCCTGCTGCTCCAGCGCCGTAACGAGCAGCCCGCGTTTCCATTCCCGATAGCGCCCGGCTTGCCAGTGCTGCATGGCGCAGCCGCCGCACAGTCCGAAATGCTGGCAGATCGGGTCGATCCGCTCGGGGCTTCCCTGTTCGATATGAAGAAGGTGCCGCCGGTCCAGGTGTCCGGTCACCGCTTCGACCTGCACGGTTTCGCCGGGCAGGGCGTACGGCACATAAAGCGGCCCGGCCGGGGTATCGGCGACGCCGTCGCCGCGATGCGTCAGACGGGCGATGGTCAGCCGCTCGGTCACGGCGCAAGCCATATCGCAGCGCCGGGCAGCGGCGCAATTCTTCCGGCATGCCTCCCGGCACGATCCTGAGCGCTCCCCACCTTGCCCGAACGCTTGCCGCCCATCATCATCGCCACATTCGACGGCGGTGTGCTGCGGGACAGGCACGCCGATACAGACCCGCCCACTGGAGCGAACCGATGCCGAAGATGAACTACTGGACCGACAAGTGGGACCTGCACGAGGACGTGTGCCCCTGCGACGTCCACTTCAACGACTGGGCCGCCAGGCAGAAGCTGAAGAACAAGAACATCTACCACTTCGGCAGCGGCACCCATCACGTCGTCGGCATCAAGCAGGCCGCGCGCAAGAACCGCACACTCTGCATCACGGCTTCGAAGGAGGAGTACGAGGCCTACGTCGATCTGGTGACCAAAAACTCGGGCGTGGCGAAGAACTACGTCTGCTATTTCGGCGACATCTACCTGACCAACCCGCTGCTCCTGCCGGAGTTCGACGTGGTGACGATGTTCCACCTTTGCGAGTTCTTCTTTCCGAACACGGCGAGCAAGCAGTACGGCGGACTGACCGACGCGAAGTTGCTCGATCTTTTCACCGCCAAGGTGAAGAAGGGCGGCTACATCCTGTTCTACACGCGCTCGATGGGTTGGCATAAGGCGCAGCCGATCATCGCGAAATGGGAAAAGAAGGGCGGCGTGAAGCGGGTCAGCGAGCACAAGACGCTGCTGGTGTATAAAAAGACGAAGTAGCGGGCTGTTGCTCTTGTTGCGGCAAACCGCCGCCGTGTCCCGGCCAGGCGAGCCATAAGCGCGTCCACGCGCGTCTTCGACGCGCTATGGCGAGCGCGAGCCGGATTCCCGGGTCTCGCTGACGCTCGCCCGGGACACGTGAGGTGAGTGCCCGCGCCTATCTCTTCGGATTCGATTTTCAAACAACGGGATGATGCGAACATGCGTCATCGCCCGCGCA
>CAZGSW010000015.1:0-35764 GCA_964528635.1 uncultured Rhodoplanes sp.
GTTCGTCACCGGCCCGGACGTGGTGAAGACCGTGACCAACGAGGTGGTGACCGCCGAAGAGCTTGGCGGCGCCTCCGTTCATGCCACCCGGTCGTCGATCGCCGACGGCGCCTACGAGAACGACGTGGAGTGCCTCCTGCAGATGCGCCGGCTGATCGATTTCTTGCCGTCCAGCAACGCGTCGGGCGTTCCGGAGTGGCCGTCGTTCGACGACATCGAGCGCGAGGACCGTTCTCTCGATACCTTAATTCCTGACAACCCGAACAAGCCCTACGACATCAAGGAACTCATTACCAAGGTGGTGGACGAGGGCGACTTCTTCGAAATCGCGGCGGCGTTCGCGAAGAACATCGTGACCGGATTCGGCCGCATCGCCGGCCGCACCGTGGGCTTCGTCGCCAACCAGCCGATGGTGCTGGCCGGGGTGCTCGACAGCGACGCCTCAAGGAAGGCGGCGCGGTTCGTGCGGTTCTGTGACGCGTTCGAGATCCCGATCGTGACATTCGTCGACGTGCCGGGCTTCCTGCCGGGCACCGCGCAGGAGCAGGGCGGCCTGATCAAGCACGGCGCCAAGCTCCTGTTCGCCTACTCGCAGGCCACGGTGCCGCTCGTCACCGTCATCACGCGCAAGGCCTTCGGCGGCGCCTACGATGTGATGGCGTCAAAGCACGTCGGCGGCGATCTCAACTACGCCTGGCCGACCGCGCAGATCGCGGTGATGGGGGCGAAGGGCGCGGTCGAGATCATCTTCCGCGCCGACATGGACGATCCGGCCAAGATCGCGGCGCGCACCAAGGAATACGAGGATCGCTTCCTGTCGCCGTTCGCCGCCGCCGAGCGCGGCTACATCGACGACGTGATCATGCCGCACTCGACAAGGAGGCGGATTGCAAGGGCGCTGGGGATGCTGAAGGGGAAGCGGGTCGAGATGCCGGCGCGGAAGCACGACAATTTGCCGGTGTGAACGGCCAGTAAAATCTATGCAGCTTCGGTCAAGAGGGGTTTATGAACGTCACCGGGAGTTGAGATGCTGTCCCGCATTTCGCTTCGCTCAATGCGGGCTACGGCCGATCACAACGCCATGATCTCAATCCGCTTCGTTTTCTTTGCCACCGTAATTAGCCGCTTGTCGGCGCTCACCAGCGGCACGCGTTCGCGCTCGGCGAGCGCCAGATAGAAGCAGTCGTAGATCGGGTGCTTCAGTGCGATGGCGATTTCGATAGCGCGGGCGGCGAGGTCGGCCGTCGGAATCAATGCATTATTGCGATGCCCTTGGCGCGGGTGCCAGCAGGCCCTTGTAACGCTGCCGCCGTCGCGTCAAAACCAGGGCCGCCGTTCGATCCATCTCAACAGGAGAGTTCCGATGCCCGCGTTCCGCTCAGGCCTCATCGTCGCATCCGCCTTTGCCCTCGCCATCATCGGGTCAGCCATCATGTCAGACGATTCAGAAGCTCAATCCGCCAAGCCCGTCACCACATCGTCGGGCCTGCAATACATCGACACCACGCCCGGCACCGGCGCCGCACCGAAGAAGGGCCAGACCGTCACGGTTCACTACACCGGCTGGCTCTATGACGGCGGCAAGAAGGGAAAAAAGTTCGATTCCTCGGTCGACCGCAACGAGCCGTTCCGCTTTCCGGTCGGCGCGGGCCGCGTGATCGCCGGATGGGACGAGGGCGTCGGCTCCATGAAGGTCGGCGGCAAGCGCACGCTGATCATCCCGCCGGGGCTGGGTTACGGCGCGCGCGGGGCAGGCGGCGTCATCCCGCCGAACGCGACGCTGATGTTCGACGTCGAACTGCTCGGCGTGAACTGAGGGCGCTGGCGCGCCGATATCCGGTCTCTCCTGGCCTCACCCTGAGGAGCGGTCCGTAGCAGCAAGCCGGCAGGCGCACAGTTGGTTGTGCGGCCGCGTCTCGAAGGGCGAGGCTGCCCCATCCTTCGAGACGGCGGCGCTGCGCGCCTCTCAGGATGAGGCGGAACCGGCGACCGGGGGCTCAGGAGCGATGAACAAGGCCAGGCGGCTGCCTGGAATTGACCGGAGCAGCCGCCTGTCAACGCCATCGAGAGCCGGGCTTGATCAGTCCTTCAGATCGGCTGGCACCTTGCCGCCGTTCTCGGCGAGCTTCTTCATGACCGCCTTGTGCAGCCAGATGTTCATCTCGGCGGAGCCGTTGAGCTGGCCCTTGTAGCCGAGCTCCTGTGCAAGCTGCTTGCGCGCGTTCAGGCTGGAATCGAGATCGAGCACCTTCATCAGGTCGACGATCGACTTGCGCCAGTCGAGCTTCTCCTTCTTTTTGGCGGCCATCTCGGCGACGACCTTCTCGACATCCACAGGTTCGATCGGCGGGGCCGCCGGTGCACCTGACGGGGCCGGCGCTGCCGCGGCGCCGCCGGCCGGTGCCGTCTGCGCGTTGGCGCGTCCGAAGATCGCATTCATGATTGTGCCGAAAACGCTCATGACAAACTCCTCTTCTGGGACCTTCCCAATCGTCAAACGATAGCCAGATGATTGTGACAATCTGAGAATCAAAAGAAAGGGTGTTCGCCCGTACTGCGGTACCGGCAGGTTTGCTTTGGGCGCGGGTTAAGGCATCGTGGCGCCCGGAAACGCGAGCATTCTCACAAGACGGGTGCGTTGGCAGCATGCGGCGAAAAGAAGTAAAACTGGACTTCACCGACACGACAGGCCCCGCGATGGCGCGTTTTGGCATCCCCCGGCGTTCTTTTGGCGTCAACGACAACGCCCGGACGCTGATCAACTGGCGGCGCGGACTGTTCCGTGTCTGGGTCCTGTTGTCGGTGGCCTGGATCATGGGTTGGGCGGTGTACCTCACGATGCAGGGCGTGCAGGGCCAGATTTCGACGATCGGCGACTTTCTGGAGATCCCGATCCTGCTAATTGGTCCGCCGGTGGCGCTCCTGCTGTTCGGCGTGGCCGCAACCTGGGCATTCCGTGGTTTTCGCGGCGACGAGCCGGCTGCGGGACCGCCGACGCCGTAGCCTCGGCGCCGCGCGCCAGGGCAGTTGTCCGCCGCGTCGAGGCTTCCGGCCCCCGGCGGCTTATTCCTTGACGCGCACCTTGGTGGCAATTGGACCGGTGTCGCCGACCGTTTCCACGTAATGCACCTCCTGGCCGCGCCGGAGACCGTCGAAGTCGCCGGACAGCATGCTGTTGCGGTGGAAGTAGAGGAGGCTTCCTTCCTTCGTCAGCAGAAAGCCGAAGTCGCGCTCCGGCGTGAGTTCGGCGACCTGACCGAGGAATTCGTTGCTGGCTTCGTGGCCGCCGACCGCGGTGTGGTCGGAGCGCTGGTCCTTGAAAGCCGCAAGTCTGCGCTCGGCGATGCGGAACGCCTCCTTGATCGCGGTGCGCAGATCGGGTTGCTGGAATTTTCGCTGCAGATGGTCCGGCTCATGTGCAACGACAATGTCCTTGTGGCCTGGAACGCTCATCTCGATGCGCACCACCGGCGGGATGGTGTTGCGGCTGCTGTTGGCGCGTTTTTCCACCCGCACCCTGCAGGTGATGAGACGATCGTAGATGCGTTCCAGTTCTGCGATGTGTTCGCGGATGACGTTTTCAGCCCATTCGGACTTGTCGATGTTGTGGAAGGCAATTTCCATTGGGATTTGCATGGCAGGACACCGTTCGATTTGCAGTCCACGACAACGTCCGGCCCGTCACGCGGTTCGCGACCATGATGCACTGCGGCATCCGTCCGCGTGACGCTGGCCGGCCGGCTGAAGTGGCCGACACTACAAACAATGTAAGCAGGGCGAGGCGGTTGGCAATCGGCCGAACGCGCGGTCCTGGTCGCACCGGCTCCCCTCAAACGCGGAGGTGGGACGACAGGTTGCGCTGAAAAATCCGGAATTTCGGGAGAGCCAATACGTGGGTTGCGGCAGCCTGCTCCCGCAGGGGACCGCAGTCAGGCCAGTCAGGCGGGCGACTTCCAGGGATCGCTCGGAGCCGTCGGGACGTGCTCGGACGTTTCCGGTGCATCCGGAGCCATCGTGACGGAGTCGGGCTGGCCGGGATCGGGCTGCAATGACGGCTGCGCCGTCGCATCGGGCTGCTCTTGCTTGCGTTCCTGCGGCTGGCCTTCCGGCTTCCAGCCCGCCGCAAATCCAATCTCGGTGAGTTGGTAGGTGTACCGGTCGCGCAGGTGCTGCTTGATCCAGCGATTCTGGATCGCGAAGTTCAGGCCGCGCTGGAAGTCCGCATCGCGCACGTCGAAGAAATTGTTCCGGCGCAGTGTCCCTCCCGCTGCGATCCTGTACCGCATGAAAATGCCGAGGATCTGGCGGCCAACATCTTCATCGGACATTCGTGGGGGCATGGCAGGCATCGCTTCCAGAGTGAGAGATGAAATTGCTACGCGAAAGACTCGCGCTGCGTAAGAGCTTGAGAAAAATTAGCTGTGATTTGCTTCGATTGCCGCCATGGCAGCGTAAAACGCGCACGCTGCATTGCAAATTTCGGGAAATATCTTGGGCCGCAAACGGGTTGCCGGACTTCACGTCACGGCAGACATGATCCGCTCATGGAAAAGCACGGTCGCTCGCACGGGAAAAGCAAAGCGATGATGCGAGTTATCCCCTGTTACTCGCAGTGCTGAACGCTTGCGGACCACAGGACTGCGGTCAGAATGGTTGCTGTCGGCCGGAAGGCGTCGCGGCGGCGCCCGATGGCCTGCCGGCCGCCTCGCGTTCGTTCAACCGCAGGATTTGAGTCATGAGCGCTCCCAAACCGATCGAGTATCGCGATGCCCCGGCCGATGTGCGAGCGGTGTTCGACGACATCAAGACGAGCCGCAAGGTCGATGAT
The DNA here is from genome assembly GCA_964528635.1 of uncultured Rhodoplanes sp. Lineage (GTDB taxonomy): Bacteria > Pseudomonadota > Alphaproteobacteria > Rhizobiales > Xanthobacteraceae > Z2-YC6860. Next base: position 4,829 of record CAZGSW010000015.1, read on the forward strand.
GTCAATAATTTCTGGAAGTATCTTGCCAACGACCCGGTGACTTTGAAGCGGACCTGGTTCTCCATCAAGGAGGTCATGGCTCCGGGTGCGCTCGACGTGCGGACCAAGGAAATGATCTATCTTGCCATCAGCGTGTCGAACGGCTGCGAGTATTGCACCGCGAGCCATGGTGCCGCCGCGCGCAAGGCGGGCATGACCGACGCCATGTTCGGGGAGTTGATGGCGGTGGTCGGGATGGCCAACGAAACCAACCGCCTTGCCAACGGGTATCGCGTTCCGGTGGACCCCGCCTTCGCCCGCGACGTCTGACGGAATCCGGGGATGCGCGTCCGGTCTGCTATTTCATCAACTGTTCCAGCGGCTTGCGGAAGTCGCCGCGGGTCCGGACCGTGCGAAGTTTCTTCAGCTTGCCGTTGTCGAACAGGAAAAAGTGCCAGCCCGAGGGAGGCTTTTCGTCGATCTGTCCCGCCATCACGATGAGGCGGCTGGCGCGACGGAATTCGATGTCGCGGAAGCCGTCGTGAATCCTCTTCCAGCCCGAGTTGGTCAGGTCGCTGGCGACGATCTTGCCGGTGCGTACGTCGAGGAACTCGATGGCCGTGCAGTTCTCGCCGCACTGCAGGATGACCACGGCATAGTGCCCTGCGAAGTTGGCACCGCCGTCGGCGACCGCCTGGTAGTACGTTTCGGCGGATCGTTGGTCGTCGGTCTCGAGGACCGGACGCGCGCTCTTGCCAGTGTAAACCTCCCTGGCTGGATAGTCCTCGAACCTCGGCAGCCGCTTGCGCGTGTTCGCGTCTGCGCCGTCGGTGGCCGCGCCGGCCAGCATGACGCACATTACAATTCCGGTAAGCCGGTTCATCGTCGCCCCACGATCGATGGTCCCCGCCTGACAGCGGTGGCATAGTTCGATGTTAGCACGGAGTTCGGGGGGGAGGGTGAGGCGGCTATGAGCACACACTGGCGGCTGGCGCTTCACACCTGGACCCTCGATACGACACCGCTTGACGTCGCTCTCGAGGCGGCTCGGGAAGGCGGGTTCGACGCGGTCGAACTCCGCAGGATCGACTTCAAGCGCTGCTACGGCCAAGGTCAGAGCAACGAGCAGGTGCTCGATATGGTTCGCGCGGCCGGTATTCCGGTCTGCACCCTGGGCTGCGAATACGGCTGGATTTTCGCAACCGGGGACGAGGCGACGCGGCTGTTCGACGATCTGGAGATGACCTGCGACAACGCGGAGGCGCTCGACTGCAGCATTGTCATGTGCGCACCGGGGCAGAATACGGGGCCGGTCAGCCTTGCGATCGAGAACATGAAACGGGGCGCTGATATCTGCGCCAGGCGCGGCCTGAAACTCGCGATCGAGTTCAATTCCCAGCATGCGGTGATCAACAGCATCCAGGCCTTGCGGGAGATCCTGCAAGGAGCGGGGAGGAGCAATGCCGGCATGCTGCTCGACGCTTATCACATGGAACGGGCAGGCGTCGGCGGACGCGGCTTCGAAGGCGTGAGGCCGGAAGAAATTGCTGCATTCCAGTACAGTGACGCGCCGCCGGCCCCGGTTGCTGAGGGTGTCAAACGTCCGGTCGATCGCTTGCCGCCGGGGCGCGGGGTGGTGCGCTGGCTGGAGGTGTTCTCCTTGCTCCGCGAGAAGGGTTATCGCGGCTGCCTGAGCTACGAGGCACCAAATCCCGCCCAGTGGGAGCGGCGGCCGCTCGACGTGTGCCGGGAGGCGGTCGATTCAACGCGTGAACTGATTGCGCGCGCTCTGGGCGCAGCGGCGTAGGCAGACAAAAGAGCAGCGGCCCCGATATGTCCGGAGCCGCTGCTGTTCACCAGCCGAACCGGTTGTCAGGTTTTACTGCGCACCACCCTGGCCGGTCGTCGCGGGTGGCGTACGCGGCGGATTTGGCGGCGGCGCAAGTGTCGTCTGTCCGGGCGGCGGTGCAGTCATGTCGTTGCTGGCCCGGTCGGTTGTCGACGAACTGCCGAACAGGAACACGACCAAAAGCGCGAGCACGACGCCACCGGCGATCCAGCCCCACATGGCGTTGGAGCGGTTCAACTCGCCAAGTTGGTTCTGTCTCGCGGACTCCCTCTGCGGTTCCGCTTCCGCGTGCCCCGGCGTCGCTCCGGTGTGCGGATCGGTGTAGCGGGGATCGGACATTGCAAAGCTCCTCTATCGTCTCTCCAACAAACTCAACCCGGAGGCCGGGCGGTCGGTTCCGTTTCCATGTCGTGTTCCGTGTCGGGGTTCCGATTGATCCGGACAGCACGGCGAATTTGGGCTACATCGCGGCACGATGGCCGAGCCCCAATCCAGATCTGTTGCCACAGGACGACCGGAGCGCCCGGCGCCGCGTGCTTTGGGCGACGTCGCCGCATTCTCGGCGCCGGGTATTTTCCTGCTGTTATGGTCGTCGGGTTTCATCGGCAGCAAGCTCGGTGTGCCTTACGCCGAGCCGATGACGTTCCTTACCATCCGGATGACGGCGGTGGTGGCGTTGCTCGCCATTCTTGTGGCGGTGACGCGGCCGCCGTGGCCGGATCGCTTCGGGATAGGCCACAGCGCCGTGGTTGGGCTGCTGGTGCATGGCTGCTATCTCGGTGGCGTATTCGTCGCCATCGCGGACGGCATGCCCGCCGGCCTCGTCGCGCTTGCCGTCGCCCTGCAACCGGTTCTGACGTCGACGCTCGCCAATCGCCTGCTCGGCGAGCCGGTGGCCCTGCGCCAATGGCTCGGTCTGCTGCTTGGCATCGCCGGCGTCTACCTCGTCGTGCACGGCCGCACCGGCGGAGAGGGAACCTGGACGGCGTGGATCGCCTGCACGGTTGCGCTGTTCGGCATCACCCTCGGGACTCTGTACCAGAAGCGGTTCGGCGGCGCGATCGAGTGGAGGACGGGGTTTCTTGTTCAGTACTCCGCCTCCGCACTGGTGTTTGCGCTGGCGGCGCTGCTGTTCGAGACGCGCGAGGTGCAATGGACGCCTTCATTCATTTTCGCGGTGGCGTATCTCGTCCTTGTGCTTTCGTTCGGTGCGGTCTGGCTGTTTTATTACCTGATCCGCCGCACCGCCATGACGCGCGTGGTGAGCCTGCTGTATCTGATGCCTCCGCTGACTGCGCTGATGTCGTGGGCGCTGTTCGGCGAGCGGCTGGATCTGCTTGCGATCGTCGGCATGGCGATCTGCGTGGCCGGCGTTGCGCTGGTGAACTGGCGGACGGGTCGTGCCTGATCGCGGCGCGAAATAACCGCCGATCAAGCCTTCCTGGTCATCATCAACTGTGTCTGCGTGACCAACGCAGCCAGCTTTCCGTCCCTGCGGGTGACGCGGGTCTGCCACACGGTGGTGGTGCGGCCGCGGTGCAGCGGCGTGCATTCGGCGTAGGCCGTCTCACCGACCGGAATGCCCGCGAAGAAGTTGGTCTTGCTCTCGATTGTGGTGGTGATCTGGCCCGGGCCGAGGTTGGCGACCGCTGCGGTGCCGCCCAGATTGTCGGCAAGCGCCATCACGGCTCCGCCGTGCAGCACGCCGTTGCGGTTGCTCAGCGACTCTGTGACGAGCATTTCCGCTGTGACGCGCTCGGGCGAGACGTGCGTCACCTCCATGCCCATGAAATCGGCGAAAGGCGGCTGCTGGTCGGCGCGCCAGCGGCCGGCAGGTTTGTCGTTCATGGCGCTCCGATTGCCACAGCCGTTGGCGGAAATCCAGCCGCGCGGTGGAGCGGATTTGACGTTCGCGATACACCTGACCGCGCACTCGCAAACACGCCTGCCGGACGGGACGCGAATCTTGGAATCAGACTGCTAGCCCCTGGCGAGCCAGGCCGCGGCCATCGCCAGATCCTCCTCGGTCAGCTCATGGCCGGCTTCGAGCACCTCGTAGGTCGCTTCGGCCCCGGCCTCGCCGAGCAGGGCTGCAAGCAGACCGGCCTGCTGTGTCGGGATCAACTGATCGTGCCGGCCGGTCAGCATCAGCACCGGCAGACCCGTGAGGTCGGGCAGCGGCCGCGGATCGAACGGCAGCATGGCGCGCATCAGGATCGCGCCCGACAGCGCCTTCGGCTCGACAAGCATCAGCGGCCAGGCGATATTGGCGCCGTTGGAATAGCCGAGCGCGATCGGCGCCCCGATCCCGTAGGTCTCGCGTGCACTGGCGAGAAATGCCGCGAGTTCGGCGGTGCGCGTCTTGAGGTCTTCGATGTCCCACCGCCCTTCGTCGCTGCGGCGGAAGAAGCGCGGCATGCCGTGCTCCAGCACCTTGCCGCGCGGCGACAGGAGCGCGTGGCCCGGAGCGATGCGGGCGGCAAGCGGCAGCAGGTCGTTCTCGTCGCCGCCGGTGCCGTGCAGGAGAAGGAGCGGGGGCTTCGACGGGTCTCCCGGAATGAAGCGGTGGATGAAGCCGAGATCGCCCTGCGTCGTCATGGTGGATACCCTCGTCGCCCCGGTCGCCTCGATCGCGCCGTCACACCTTATTTCGAAACGAAAGCCCCCGGGAACAAGGCCCGGGGGTGGCGTGTCGACACGGCTCGCCGACGAAAAGCGCGATGCGTGCGGTCAGCGCGGCTGCGGCACGATCCGGATGTATGGCTTCGGCGCCTTCCAGCCGTTGGGGTACTGCTTCTTTGCGTCGTCGTCATTGACCGAACCGGCGATGATGACGTCGTCCCCGTCCTTCCAGTTTACCGGCGTCGCGACCTTGTGCCTGGCGGTAAGCTGCAGCGAGTCGATGACGCGCAGCACCTCGTCGAAGTTGCGGCCCGTGGTCATCGGGTAGACCAGGATCAGCTTGATCTTCTTGTCCGGTCCGATCACGAACACGTTGCGGACGGTCTGGTTATCGGCGGCGGTGCGCTTGTCGGGATCGCCGGAAACCGCGGCCGGCAGCATGCCGTAGAGCTTCGACACGTTGAAGTCGGTGTCGCCGATCATCGGATAGTTCGGCGCGAAGCCCTGCGTTTCCTTGATGTCGTCAGCCCAGCCGGAGTGCCGGTCGACGGGGTCGACGGAGAGACCGATGATCTTGACGCCGCGCTTGTCGAACTCCGGCTTGATCCTTGCCATGTAGCCGAGCTCGGTGGTGCAGACCGGCGTGAAATCCTTGGGATGCGAGAACAGCACAGCCCATTTGTCGCCGATCCAGTCGTGGAAGCGGATGCGGCCCTCAGTGGTCTCGGCCTCGAAATCGGGAGCGGTGTCGTTGAGCGAAAGAGCCATGGCGAATCTCCTGAAGCAACGATGCATGACGGTGTTGGACGCGGGCTCCAATGCCTCGCGCAAACGGAGGAACCGCCAATATAGGAGCCGCGGATTGCGGCCGTAAGACGATCCCATTCCAAAGGTGATCCTGCCGTTGGAACAAACTTGCTGCCGTGGCATGGAGCGGCAGCAGGATTTGCCCCGCTGCAACTGGCACAATTCTCGCCGGAGCGATAAAGGTCAGAGCCCGATGCGGTCCGGGCCAGGAAGCGAGCGGCACACACCGATGTTCAAGCGGATATTGATCGCCAATCGTGGCGAGATCGCGTGCCGGATCATCAAGACGGCGCGCCGGATGGGGATCGCCACCGTCGCCGTCTATTCCGAGGCCGACCGCGACGCGCTCCATGTCGAAATGGCGGACGAGGCGGTGGCGATCGGCCCGCCGGCCGCCGCGGAGAGCTATCTTGTCATCGACCGGATCGTGGAGGCCGCCCGCAAGACCGGAGCCGAGGCGGTGCATCCCGGTTACGGCTTCCTGTCGGAACGGGAGGCTTTTCCGGTCGCTCTGGAGAAGGCCGGCATTGTCTTCATCGGGCCGAACGCCCGTGCCATCGCCGCCATGGGCGATAAGATCGAATCCAAAAAGGCAGCGGCCCAGGCCAGGGTCTCGACGGTCCCTGGCCATCTCGGTGAGATCGCCGACGGTGCACAGGCGCTCAAGATCGCCGGGGAGATCGGTTTTCCGGTGATGATCAAGGCCTCCGCCGGCGGCGGCGGCAAGGGGATGCGGATCGCGCATAGCCGCGAGGAGGTGGCGGAAGGATTCAACCTTGCGCGCGCCGAGGCCAAGGCCTCGTTCGGCGACGACCGCGTGTTCATCGAGAAGTTCATCGTCAATCCGCGCCATGTCGAGATCCAGGTTCTCGGCGACAAGCACGGCAACGTCATCCATCTCGGCGAGCGCGAATGCTCGATCCAGCGCCGCAACCAGAAAGTCATCGAGGAGGCGCCTTCACCGCTGCTCGATGAAGCCACCCGAAAGGCAATGGGCGAGCAGGCGGTGGCGCTGGCCAGGGCGGTCGGTTACGACAGCGCGGGCACGGTCGAGTTCGTCGCAGGCCAGGATCGCAGCTTCTATTTCCTGGAAATGAACACACGCCTTCAGGTCGAGCATCCCGTGACGGAGATGGTGACCGGCGTGGATATCGTGGAGCAGATGATCCGCGTGGCCGCCGGTGAAAAGCTCGCCATCAAGCAGGGTGACGTGCGGTTGACCGGCTGGGCGGTCGAGAGCCGCGTTTACGCCGAGGATCCTTACCGCAACTTCCTGCCGTCGGTCGGCCGGCTGACCCGCTACCGGCCGCCGGCCGAAACGGTGATGGACGGCGTGACCGTGCGGAACGACACCGGCGTGTTCGAAGGCGGCGAGATTTCAATCTACTACGATCCGATGATCGCCAAGCTCGTCACCCATGCCCCGACCCGCGAGCAGGCGATCGAGGCGCAGTCGAACGCGCTCGACTCGTTCTATATCGACGGCATCCGCCACAACATTCCGTTCCTGTCGGCGCTGATGGCGGATCCGCGCTGGCGGTCGGGAAAGCTCTCCACTGGCTTTATCGCCGAGGAATTTCCCGACGGCTTTCAAGGCCTCAGCGCTTCCGGCGATCTGGCGCAGACGCTGGCTGCCGTAGCCGCTGCCGCCGATCACGTTCTCGGCGAGCGCAAGCGCCGTATTTCCGGTCAGATGAGCGGCCGCGCAGTGATGCGGGAGCGCCGCCGCATCGTCCAACTCGGCGGCGACGAGATTGCTCTCGATATCGCCCGTGAGGCCGAAGGCATCGCGGTGCAGTTTCTCGACGCTGGAGGCAATTCCGGCTCGCCTCGGGTTCTCTTGTCCGCCTGGAAGCCGAGCGATCCTGTGTGGTCGGGGCTGATCGACGGTCTCTCTGTCGCGGTCCAGGTCCGATCCATTCCAAACGGATTTCTGCTGGCGCATGGCGGCGTCGAGGTGAAGGCCTTCGTATTTACCGAGGCGGAGGCAGCGGCGGCCCGGCTGATGCCGGTCAAGCTGGCATCCGACAGCGGCAAGCAGGTGCTGTGCCCGATGCCAGGGATGGTGATCTCGCTCGCGGTGACTGAAGGGCAGGAGGTGAAGGCCGGCGAACCGCTTGCGATCATCGAGGCGATGAAGATGCAGAACGTGCTGCGCGCCGAGCGCGATGGTGCGATCAAGAGCATCCGTGCCAAACCGGGTGACAGCCTGGCGGTCGATGCAGTCATCATGGAGTTCGCCTGAGCCGTGGAACTCGCGGGTTCCGGCGATGTTGGTCCCCCAAGGAGACCTGACATGGCACGCGATCCCAGACCCCGCAGCACGGCCGATCTGACCGGACCCGAAGCACCGGCCGCCGTGCGCCGTCGCGACAACCCGGCACCGGATGCGCCCGATACGGTGCCGCGGCCAGGCGAAGGTGCGCCGGGCTCCGAGACGCCATCCGAGGATGGCGGGGCTAGCGATCATCCAATTCACGAAGATGATGACGAAGATCTGGGCCCGGAGGATTTCGAGCGTCTGACCGACGAGGCGGCGAGAACGGGGATCAGGGGTGAGTGACGGCCGTGGCTTCGCCGCGGGCACCGTGCCACGATGGCGGCCATGGGCGTCACATCGTTGTTCCTTTCCCGATCCGGCCGGCTGGCGGCCGGGCGGTTCGCCATCGCGGTGACGGCCGTCTACGTCGTCAGTTTCATGTCGCAGGTGTTGTTGTCGGCGTCGGTGACGGGACAGGCCGGTTTGCTGGTGTTTGCGATCCTGCAGGTCGTGCTGGTCTGGAGCTGGATCGCGCTGCACGTCAAGCGATTGCGGGATGCCGGCCGCCCTGCCGGACTGGCCTACGGCATCGCTTGTCTCTATGGACTCACCGTCGTGCTGGTTCTGCTGGTCGTTGCCATGATCTCGGCGACAGAGACGAGCAGCGAGACGATGCGAACCGGGCAGGGGCTGATCCAGTTTTTCATCGTGCTCTACCTGTTCGCCATGCTGGTGCAGGCCCAGGAGCTTGGCTCTCTGGCCTTCTGGTTGCTCGGGTTTGTCATCGTTCTGTGCCTGCCTATCCTGATCGGGTTTGCCTATTCGGTCTGGGCCGCAACGCGGCCCGGCCAGACCTCGGTCCCCGTGGCGGCGCCAGCCGCATCATGACCCTGCACGTCGCCTACGGGCGGGGTTCTGTTGTGGCAATGAAGGGGCCTGCGGCGAGATTTGGAGAAACTGGTTGAGCGACCTCATCCTCCATGTCGTGGTGCGAGGGCTGGTCCAGGGCGTGGGCTATCGCGCCTTCGTGGCCGACGAGGCGGTTCGGCTCGGTATCGGCGGATGGGTCCGCAATCGCCGCGATGGCACCGTCGAGGCCGTGCTTGCCGGACCGGAGGACCGGCTGGAGAAGATGATCTCGGCTTGCGGCAGGGGCCCCTGGGGTTCACGGGTCGACGGGGTGGAGCGCCACGAGGGCTTCGCGGCGGACCTCGGTCTCTGCCGTCCGGACGACGCCTTCTCGGTGCTGCCGACGGTTTAAGGTCCGAACACGCGATAGATCGTTTCGAGCAGCCGGTTCGCCTCACCGGGATCCGGACCGGCGGTGACGAAGAACACCATGCGCTGGTCAGTGACGCAGCGAACCGCGGCGGTGTAGTCGCCGCGGCTCCCCATCATCGACTCCGATCCCGGAGCCAGCGGCTTGAACCCGGCCCGCCGGATCGCTTCGTCGGCGTGGCCAAGACATTCGTTACGCGGCTCACCGGTGATGCGCCACTTGGTGGCAACGGCCGGACCGGCGGCCGCCATGGATGCGCCAATGGTGGACGCAAGGATCGCCGCGCCGATCAGAAGCTGTGGATGTGTTTTCATGCCAGAGACAACGCTGGACCCGGCGCTTTGTCCCGGCTCTTTCCGGTCCGGCGTGGCAAAGTTCCCGCGCAGGGTTAGCCGCAGGATAACCGGTCAGATTGACTTGACCGGACCGAACAGAGGTTCGAACGTCGCACGCAGCGCCATATCGAATTCCGGCATGGTCACGGGCAGGCCGAGGTCCGCGAGGCTGGTGACGCCGTAGCGCCGCTCCGCGACGCCGCACGGAACGATCCCTGAGAAGTGACCGAGGTCGGGATCGACGTTGATTGCGATGCCGTGCAGGGTGATCCACTTCCTCACCCGGATGCCGATCGCTGCGATCTTGTCCTCGCAGCCTTCGCCCTTGTCGGGGCGCCGCACCCACACGCCGATCCGGTCCTCGCGCCGCTCGCCTCGCACATTGAAGGCGGCGAGCGTGCGGATGATCCACTCCTCAAGTGCCGCCACATAGGCGCGCAGGTCCTGGGTGCGGCGTCCAAGATCGAGCATGGCGTAGGCCACGCGCTGGCCGGGGCCGTGGTAGGTAAACTGACCGCCGCGCCCGGTGTGATGCACCGGAAAGCGTGCTTCGACGAGTTCGGAGGGTTTCGCGCTGGTGCCGGCGGTGTAGAGCGGGGGATGCTCCAGCAGCCACACCAGCTCGCTGGCTTGCCCCGCCGCGATCGCAGCCACACGCTCGTCCATCGCTGCGAGCGCGGCTTCGTAAGGCACCAGCGTGTCGCCGACGCGCCATTCAACCGGCCATGCGGATTGCCGTGGCAGCAGGTCGGTGGCGATCAGGTCGCGCGTATCGGTCACGAATGTCAGCCTGCCCGGAATGCGTCGAGGTTTGCGATCATATGGCGATCGCACGCCGTTGATTAAGGGAGCGGCCATCCATGCGCCTCGCGGCCTTGCCGCAGCCTGCCGGGCCGCCCGGAACAGCCGGATTATCGCGCGTTAACCGCTCGTTCACCATGCCGTGCTGACCTTGCCGTAACGCACCGGTTTCATTGGGGATTCGAATGCCCACACTCGACGACGTCTCGCTCGATATCACCGTGGTGCTCGGCACCACAGCCATGCCGGTGCATCAGGTGCTGCGGCTGGGCCGTGGCGCCATCATCGAACTCGACGCCTCGGAGGAGGACGACGTCAACATCCTGGCCAACAACCTGCCGGTGGCCAGGGGCACCGTGGTGGTGCAGGGCAACCGGATCGCGGTCGAAGTGCGCGAATTGCTGCCGCGGGCGCCGGACGTCCGGTAGCGCCATGCTGTGGCGGAGCGGGACAAGGCCGGTTGGCAGACTGCGCCAGGTCAGGCGTCTGGCCTGCTGGGAGGCTGCGCTCTGCCACGGCGGCCGACCCTTTACCCGGGTGGGGCGATTTGTTACATCGCCCGCGCCTCGAACGTCCGGCGAGAACGGCCGGCGTTCATCCCAAACGCGGCCATGGCGGAATTGGTAGACGCACTAGCTTGAGGTGCTAGCGGGGCAACCCGTGGAGGTTCGAGTCCTCTTGGCCGCACCAACCGGATCCTGAGACCGGTATCAGCGCGCTCCGGCGCGCAGGCTCCAGGCCGTATGCGGCCATGGAGCGCGAAGTTCCGGGCCTCGCGGCATGGTCTGCGGCGTCAGGCTGGCCCGGCCGGACCAGGTATCGATGATCCGCTGCGGGGTGGCGTCATCCTCCGCCGGCTGATCCGGCCGATCGGTGGCGGGGTCGCCCTGTGCGCGCGGCTCATTGTCCTGGGGAGTTTCGACGGGCTGGTCCTGCGCCTGTTCCGGCTGGGTCCGCTTCTGCCATGCCTTTTCCTGCTCGGATGGCTGGGGCGCCGGTTCGGGCTTTGCCGTCGGCGTTTCCTGCTTCACCGGCTCCGGGCGCGCGGGCCTTTGCGTCGGCTTTTCCGCTTGCTCATGCTGATCGGGCTCGGGCTTGGCAGTCTGTTCGGGCGCTGCAGGCTCCGTCACGGGCGCAGCGGGTGCGACCGCGACGGGCTCGACCGGCATCTCGTGAATCTTCATCGGCAGCGCTGCGCTGTGGGATGGCTTGAAGCCCGGCGTCAGCGGCCGCGCCACCTCAAGCGCGCTGCGGTGCGTCCGCGGCGTGACGACCGGCGCAAGCCGCGCCGCTTTCACGACCGGGACCGGCAGGGCACGGCCGGTGGGCAGGCTTTCCGGATCGGCCGGGACATTGGCGGCGCGGACTGCCGCCTGCGTGCCGGCGATCTGGCTGACGATCTGCTCAAGGGCAGGCGGAGCCTGGTTGGGCACAGGCGCCGCAGCCGGGATGGTCGGATGGTTGTGGGCGGCCGCTGTGGCGGCGGTGGCGGGCGGACTTGCGGTCGCCGCGGTGGTTTGGGCCGGAGAAACAGGCGGTTTCGGCAGCGGCACGGGCGGCGCCGAGCGCGCCGGGAAAGGCGTCGGCCATGTCGAGGTTGTTTGCCGCGGCTGTGCCGCCTGCGGTTTGGGAGCCACGGCCGGCTTCGGCGGGGCTTCCGTCACCTCCACCGAGGCCTGCGCTTCGCCGGCCGGCGCGCGGCGCGTATCTGCGGCGACCATCGCGGCCGCGGTTTCCGGCATCACCTGGACGATCTTGTAGCCGCGCCGCTTCAACTCCCGCAGCAGATGCGGAATGGCAAGCGCCGTCGCCGGCTGGATGTCGTGCAGCAGCAGGATGCCCTTGCCCCGGGCGTCGAGCCGGGCCAGCGCACGGTTCACCACCTCGGCGGCGGTGATGTGCTTCCAGTCATCGGCCACGACGTCGGCGCTCCACGTCACCATGTTGCGCGAACGCAGGTAGCCTTCCACCGGATCGGCGCGAAGCAGCCCCGGAAACCGGAAGAACGGAGCCACCGTTCCTTGACCGCCGAGCGCCGCGGCGGTCGATGCGAAGCCCTTGTCGATCTCCTGGCGCGCCGCGGCCAGCGGCATCTTCTCGAACGCCAGCGGATGGTTCTCGCTGTGGGTACCGATCACGTGGCCGTCCGCCTCGATCCGTCGCAGCAGGTCGGGGTAGCCGCGCGCCATGCGTCCGACCACGAAGTAATTGGCTTTGACGCACTCGTGCCTGAGCGCTTCGAGCACGCGGTTGGTGTAGGGCGGCAGCGGGCCGTCGTCGAAGGTGAGGACGACCTCCTTCTCCTTCAGCGGCAGGCTGTCCCGGTACTGCACGGTTCCAATCCGCGGGTAATCGCGCGGATCGATCTTGAGCACGCGGCTTGTTCCCATCGCGCCCGGGTTGCCCGGACAGCCCGATGCGTTTGCTGCGGCGGTGCCGAGCAGCGCGAAGCCGAATGCGAGAGCCGCAGACAGGCGCACGTCGAAGTCCCCAATCGCGGAAGAACCGTGGCGTCTCCCGCGACTGGCTTAGGCGCAATCCGTCGTGCGCGGACGGATTTCACAATTCATCTTTAATGTGCGCGGCGGTTAACCGATTAACCCGTGCATTGCCTCATCAATCGGCGTACAAGCCCGGAAATTCCACACCTCGCAGGCCGGCCATGCTCGAACCGAACACCACCGCGGCGCCGGCCGGCACCGCCTTCCGCGACGGGGAGGGCGCCGTCGACGCTGCCTTCGTCGAGCGCGTCAACGCCGCCATCGATGCCGGAGATGCGGTCGCGCTTCGCGAACTGGCCGGCGATCTGCACGAATCCGATACCGGCGATCTGATCGAGGCGCTTGAGCCCGAACGCCGGCCGCGGCTTGTGGAACTGCTTGGCCAGGAGTTCGACTTCACCGCGCTCACCGAGGTCGAAGACGCGGTCCGCGAGGAAATTCTCGGAGAGCTCCCGCCCAACACAGTGGCCGCGGGCGTTCGCGATCTTGATTCCGACGATGCCGCCTACATCCTGGAAGACCTGCCGAAGGAGGAGCAGGCGGAGATTCTGGAGCGCCTGCCCAATCTCGAGCGGGCCGCGCTCAGGCGGATTCTCGATTATCCCGAAGACTCCGCTGGCCGCCGCATGCAGACGGAGTTCATCGCGGTGCCGCCGTTCTGGACGGTCGGAGAGGCGATCGACTACATGCGCGAGACTCCCGATCTTCCGGACCGCTTCTACGAGCTTTACGTCGTCGACGGAGAGGCGAGATTGCTCGGTGCGGTGGCGCTCGACCTGCTGCTTCGCAACAAGCGGCCGCGTCCGCTGTCGGAACTGATGGACCCCGAACGCCGCCGGGTTGTCGCCACCGAGGACCGCGAGGAGGTGGCGCGCATGTTCGAGCGCTACAACCTGGTGGCTGCCCCGGTGGTCGATGGCGACGACAAGCTGGTCGGCGTGCTTACGTTCGACGACATCGTCGACGTGATCGAGGAGGAGGCGGAAGCCGATATCAAGGCGCTGGGCGGCGTAGGCTCGACCGAGGAGCTTTCGGACTCGGCGTGGACCATCGTGAAGGGCCGCTTCCCGTGGCTGCTCGCCAACCTTTGCACCGCGCTGATTGCCGCCTCGGTGATCCGGCAGTTCGAAGGGGCGCTGGAAAAGATGGTGGCTCTGGCTGTCCTGATGCCCATCGTGGCGAGCATGGGCGGCAATGCCGGGACGCAGTCGATGACCGTGGCGGTTCGGGCGCTGGCGACGCGCGATCTCGGCGGTTCGAACGCAGGCCGCGTTGTGCGGCGCGAGCTGCTGGTGGGGCTGGCCAACGGAATCGGATTCGCGGTGATCCTCGGGATCATTGCTGCAGGCTGGTTTCAGATCGCGGACCTCGGACTTGTGATCGGGCTTTCGATGATCTGCGTGCTGTGCGTGGCGGCGCTCGGCGGCATCGTTATTCCGCTGCTGCTCGACCGAATGGGCGCCGATCCCGCCATTGCATCCGGGCCGTTCGTGACCACCATCACCGACGTGATCGGCTTCTTCGCCTTCCTGGGCATCGCCAGCCTCTGGTTCGGGCTCAACTGAGTCCTCCGGGGATCGGGGCCGGACACGCGGCATTAACCAGCCGGGCCTAGGTTGTCCGGCAGGTTCGGCCGGACGGGCATTTTCATGAGTTTGAGTGCGTTGCCTCAGGCGGCGGTCGCCCCGCCTCGCCGGCTTTTCACGCCAAAGCTGATCGCGACGCTGGCCATGTTCGTGGTCAGTGCGGCTGCGTTCTGCGCCATGGTGGGCTACGTGCTGGTCCGCCAGGCCGACGACAGACAGGCACTGGAGCGACGCGGCGCGTTGCTTGGAACCGTGCAGGACATCCGCGCGTCCGGCTCGGATGTATCGAAACTCGATCCAGCCCTGATCGAAGGCCTGGAGCGAATGACCGGCCTCAGGGGCCTCAAGTTCGGAACCGATCCGGCCACCGGGCCGGGGCGGGAAATCCAGTCGGTGGTCGACGTGCACGGCCGCATCGTCGGTTGGTTGAGCTGGGACGCCGACCGCTCCATGTCGGCCGCGCTTGGCCAGTTGCTGCCTTTGCTGGCGCTCACCGGCGTGTTCCTGCTGGGCTTTTCCGGATTGGCGCTCTGGCAGGTGCGCCGGGCGGTGCGTGACCTTGGCCGCAGCGAAACGCTGGCCTGGAGTCTGGCGCATGAGGATGCGCTCACCGGATTGCCCAACCACCGCAAGATGATCGAACGGCTGGAGGCCGCACTGTCATCCCGTCCGTCGGACCGTACGGTGACCCTCGCGCTGATCGATCTGGACGGACTCGCCGACCTCAACGACGCGCTCGGACGGAGCAATGGCGATCTGTTTCTGGCCGCGTGGGCGAAGCGGCTGAAGGAGGCTCTGCCTGCCGGCGCGGTGGCGGGTCGCATCGACGGCGACGAATTCGCAGTGGTGATGACCACCCCGGACCGCGATGCGGCTGAACACGCGCTTGCCGCCGCGGCCAGTGCGCTGGGGCGGTCGTTCTGGATCAACGAACAGGCGGTGCAGGCCGGCGCCACCGTCGGGATCGCGCACGTCCCCGACCATGCGGCGGGCCGGGACGATCTGGCGCGCCGGACCGACCTCGCGCTTCGCAACGCCAAACGCAAGCTCCGCGGCGGCCTGATGACGTTCGACCCGGTCATGGATTTCGAATTCGACGAGCGGCGGTTTATCGAACGCGAGCTTCGGCGTGCTCTCGCCGAGGATATTGTCGAGGTGCACTACCAGCCGATCGTGACATCGGACGGCAACCGGATCGTGGGCGCCGAGGCATTGGCCCGCTGGCATCATCCGGTGCGCGGCGCGATCCCGCCGACTTCGTTCATTCCGGTCGCCGAACAGGCGGGGCTGATGGGCCGGCTGGGCGAGTTCGTGCTGCGCCGTGCGCTGGCGGATGCGGTTCGCTGGCCGGACATTTCGATCTCGGTGAACCTGTCGCCGGTCCAGGTGCGTGATCCGGCGCTGGTGAGCCTGGTTGCGGATTTGCTGAAGCAGACTGGCATCCCGCCGTCGCGCGTCATTCTGGAGGTCACCGAGAGCGTGCTGATCGAGGATCCCGACGAAGCGGGCGCGCGGCTGGAAGCGTTGCGCGCGCTCGGCGTCAGGCTCGCGCTCGACGACTTCGGCACCGGCTATTCCAGTCTTGCCTATCTTCAGGAGTTCTGTTTCGACAAACTCAAGATCGACAAGGCATTCGTCGCCCCCCTTGGCCGGACCGCGCGCAGTCACACGATGATCCAGGCGATCGTGCAACTCGGCCGCGCGCTCGGATTGACGCTGCTTGCCGAAGGCGTGGAGACGGAGGAGCAGCGTGTGATGCTGCGACTGGCCGGTTGCGAGGAGTTGCAGGGGTACCTGTTCGCCAGGCCCGCTCCGCGCGAGGCGCTGGACCGCCTGCTGGAGGAGCATTCATCTCCCGTGCCGGCGTCCGCGGCGTCCGCGCGCTGACACCGGCCATCCGCGCGTCCATAATGTCCGCGCACCGGTGCTGACAGGAGCGGGGCGGCCATGATCTCGAATGCTTGGCAGGGGCTGGATTTCGGTCTTGGTGCCGACATCGACATGCTTCGCGACACGGCGAGGGGCTTCTCGCAGGACAGGATCGCGCCGCGCGCCGCCGAAATCGACCGCAGCAACGTATTCCCGAGGGATCTGTGGCCCGAACTCGGTGCGCTTGGGCTCCATGGCATTACGGTCGAGGAGAAATGGGGCGGGGCCGGCATGGGCTATCTCGCCCATTGCGTGGCAATGGAGGAGGTCTCCCGCGCCTCGGCATCGGTCGGACTGTCGTATGGCGCGCACTCCAACCTTTGCGTCAACCAGATCCGTCGCAACGGCACCGACGCGCAACGTGCGAAATACCTGCCGAAGCTGATTTCCGGCGAGCATGTCGGCGCGCTGGCGATGTCGGAGCCCGGCGCGGGCTCCGATGTTGTCTCGATGAAGACCCGCGCCGACCGCAAAGGCGACCGCTATATCCTCAACGGCGGCAAGTTTTGGATCACCAACGGGCCTGAAGCCGACACGCTGGTGGTTTATGCCAAGACCGACATGGCGGCCGGTCCGCGCGGCATTACGGCCTTCCTGATCGAGAAGGGCATGAAGGGTTTCTCGACCGCGCAGAAACTCGACAAGCTCGGAATGCGCGGCTCCGACACCGCGGAGCTGATTTTTCAGGATTGCGAGGTGCCTGCCGACAACGTGCTCGGCGAAGTGAACGGCGGCGTCCGCGTGCTGATGTCTGGGCTGGACTACGAGCGGGTGGTGCTGGCGGCCGGTCCGCTCGGCATCATGCAGGCCTGCCTCGATCTGGTTCTGCCGTATGTTCATGAGCGCCAGCAGTTCGGTCAGCCGATCGGGACGTTCCAGATCATGCAGGCCAAGATCGCCGACATGTACGTCGCGATGAATGCGGCGAGGGCTTACGTCTATGCGGTGGCGCGGGCCTGCGATCAGGGCCGCACCACACGCGAGGATGCCGCCGGCGCCATCCTCTATGCCGCGGAGCGGGCGACCTGGTGCGCGCTCGAGGCGATCCAGTGTCTGGGCGGCAACGGCTACATCAATGATTTTCCGGCCGGCCGGCTGCTGCGCGACGCCAAGCTCTACGAGATCGGAGCGGGGACCAGCGAAATCCGGCGGCTGCTGATTGGCCGTGAGATTTTCGGCAAGTCCGGCTAGGTCATTGGGGTGTGCGGCTTTGGCCGATTCGGTCGAGGGCTTGTCAGCCGATACCCCTCGGCCGGTGTGCGCCGGATGCTCCTGCCATGGCGCATGAAAGCTGGGATTGGCCGGCGTTAACGATTTGTTAACCAAATCAGATCAGGGCTCGGCCTCTGGATCAGCCAAGGAGGCCATTTATGCGCGTGCGATTGAAGGCGGACGGCCGTCTGGTCGAGGTGCTGGCCGACGGACAGGAGAAGACGCTGCCGCCCCCGGTGCTGCAGGCGCCGGCCGAAGCTGCGGCGATCGATCGCAGCGGCGATGCGAGCTACGCAAGACGGGTGCGGTCGCAGACACGGCTGACCCAGGCTGAGTTCGCGTCCCGGATCGGCGTGCCGATCGAGACCGTTCGCAACTGGGAGCAGGGCAAGCGTTCGCCGCGCGGTCCGGCGCGCGCCCTGCTCAAGCTGCTGGATCATGCGCCCGACGTGGCCTTTTCGGTTCTGAGCCCGAAAAAATAGCAGGGCCGCCGCGGCAGCGATTGCTACAGTCCGGAAATGAGCGCTCATTCGATTGAAGCCAACGGCGCGCGCATTCCGCTGGTCGGGCTCGGTACTTGGGATCTGCGCGGCCGCACCTGTGTGCGCATGGTCGAAGCCGCGCTCGGGCTGGGCTACCGGCACATCGATACGGCCTCGATGTACGGCAACGAGGAGGCGGTGGGCGAGGGCGTCCGCGCCTCCGGACTGCCGCGCGATCAGGTGTTTGTCACCACCAAGGTCTGGCAGAGCGATCTTGCGCCGCGCGATTTCGAGCGCTCCACCCGTGACAGCCTGAAGAAGCTGAAGCTGCCGTTCGTCGATCTTCTGCTCATCCACTGGCCCAACCGCAACATTCCGCTCCCTGGAACGATCGGGGCGCTGTGCAAGATGAAGCGGGAGGGGCTGACTCGTCATGTCGGCATCTCCAACTTCACGGTGGCGATGATCGAGGAGGCGGTGGCGCTCGCGACCGAGCCGCTGGTGACCAACCAGGTCGAGTGTCATGTCTATCTCGACCAGTCCAAGGTGCGCGCGGCGTGTCGCCGGCACGGCATCTCGCTCACCGCCTACAGTCCGATCGCGCGCGGCCGCGTCCGGGGCGACGCGGTTCTCGCGCGGGTCGGGAAGGCTCACGGCAAGACGGCGGCGCAGGTCAGCCTGCGCTATCTGGTCCAGCAGGGCATTGTCGTCATTCCGCGCACCGGCAATTCAGACCGCCTCAGGGAGAACTTCGATCTGTTCGATTTCGAACTGTCGCCTGCCGAAATGAAGGAGATTGCGGCGCTCGGCAGTCCGAAGGGTCGCATCGTCGAGTGGTCGGGCACGCCCGACTGGGATTGAGCATGGACAAGCCGGATCAATCCGGTCGCGCGCTGGTGCTGTTCTCCGGCGGACAGGATTCCACCGTATGTCTGGCCTGGGCCTTGCATCGCTTCGCCCATGTGGAAACCGTCGGTTTCGACTACGGCCAGCGGCACGCGATCGAGATGCAGGTGCGGCCACGGGTGCGCGAGCGGATCGGGGCGCTGCGCGGGGAATGGGCAGAGCGGCTTGGCGACGATCATGTCGTCACGATCGAGGCGCTTGCTGCGATCTCGGAAACGGCGCTGACCCGCGACATGGCGATTGAACTGTCTGCCAGCGGACTGCCGAACACCTTCGTCCCGGGCCGCAACCTCATCTTCCTGGCCTTCGCCGGCGCGCTGGCCTATCGCCGCGCCGCCGCCCATATCGTCGCCGGCATGTGCGAGACCGACTTTTCCGGCTATCCCGACTGTCGCGACGAGACCGTGCAGGCGATGGCGCGTGCGCTCAATCTCGGCATGGAGCGCGACTTTTCGGTTCACACGCCGCTGATGTGGATCGACAAGGCAGCGACTTTCGCGCTGGCTGGCGAACTGGGCGGGCAGGCCCTGCTTGATATCGTCATCGAGGACACGCATACGTGCTACCTCGGCGAGCGCGGGCGCCGCCATGACTGGGGCTACGGATGTGGCGACTGTCCAGCCTGCCGGTTGCGCGCCGAAGGTTTCAGAAGGTTCAGGCAGACAAAGACATAACGATGAATTCCGATATCGGGCGCGAAGCCCGCAGGTTCTCTGAAGGCCTGGCGTTCCTCCTCGCCTTTGCGCTGACCATTCCCGTTGCCAACTGGATGATCGGCAATGTCGGAACCGTGTGCACGGCGCCGGCCGGTCCCTGTCTTATTCCGGTTGCGCCCGGGATCATGGCTCCGTCGGGCGTGCTGATGATCGGCGTGGCTCTGGTGTTGCGCGATCTGGTGCAGCGCAGGCTCGGTGTCGGCTATTCGGCAGCCGCCGTGGTGATCGGTGCTGCGTTGTCGGCGTGGCTGTCGCCGCCGGCGCTGGTGCTGGCGTCGGGCATCGCGTTCCTGGTGTCGGAGTTCGTCGACCTGGCGGTCTACACGCCGCTGGCGCGCCGCCGGCTGGTGCTGGCGGTGCTGTTGTCCGGGTTCTTCGGGCTGGTGGTGGATTCCATCCTGTTCCTCTGGCTTGCGTTCGGTTCGCTGCAGTTCCTGCCGGGGCAGATCCTCGGCAAGCTCTGGATGGTGCTGCTCTGCCTGCCGCTGATCGTCTATCTCCGCAAGCGGGACCAGCGGCTCGGCCTGGCGACCGCGTAGGGGCGAGCGTTGTTCGAGATCGGCAAGATCGTCGGCTTCTTCCTGCTGCCTTCCAACGCGCTGTTCTTCGTCACCGTCGCGGGCGTGCTGCTGCTGTTTACGCGGGCGGCGCGTCTGGGGCGCGCGCTCGCTCTCATGGGAGCGGCCCTGATCGGCATCGCCGGCTATTCGCCTCTGGGCAACGCGCTGATGCTGCCTCTGGAAGAGCGATTTCCGCCCTGGGATGCGGCGCGGGGAGCGCCTCACGGCATCGTCGTGCTGGGCGGCGCCATCAGCCCCTCAGTATCGGGAGCGCGCGGCGTGGCCGCGATCAACGAGGCGGCCGAGCGGTTCACCGTCATGGTCGAACTGGCGCGGCGCTACCCGGACGCGCGCCTCATTTTCAGCGGCGGCAATGGCAGCCTGACAGGTTCGGACACCGAAGCCGCCCACGCGCTGCCGCTGCTGCGCAGTCTCGGCGTCGTGCCGGAGCGGATCGAACTGGAGAGCGGCTCCCGCAGCACCTACGAGAACGCCACCATGAGCAGGGATTTGGCCACGCCGAAGCCGGGCCAGCGCTGGCTTCTGGTCACTTCGGCGCACCATATGCCGCGTGCGGTCGGATGCTTCCGCGCCGCCGGATTTCCGGTCGAGGCCTATCCGGTGGACTGGCGGACGCGCGGTGCTGCCGATCTGACCAGCCCGTTCCGGACGCTGGCGTCGGGCCTCGCGCGCACTGATGCGGCGGTGCACGAATGGATCGGGCTTGCCGGCTACCGGCTGACGGGCCGGACCGGCGTGTTGCTGCCTGCGCCATAGCGGCGGTCGCTTGCGTTGCGGTTGGCGCAACGTCCACACAACCGGTATGATGCTTTGTCCGGACGATTCGATTCCGGGTGGCGTGTTCGGACGGACGATGTGACGGCGCGGAAAAGCCGTCTGACCAGGGATCGTCCCGATGGCTATCGACCTGCGCCTGCCGCTTGACCCCATTCCCCAGATTCGCGTCCGCGAATCCTCCAGCGCCGAAGCAGAATCCGATCTGGATATGCCGTGGGCCGAGAACATCGTGACCGCAGCCGGCGCCGCGTTCACGGTGCTGTTCGTATCCTCGGTGGCGGTGCTGATGTATCTCGCCTAATCATTCGATCATCGCGCGGCGCGAATCCGACGCGAATTGACGTCGCCACAGGGTGACCGCGACGATGATGGTGCTTGCCATCAGCAGCCACGGGCTGACGAACCAGCCGAGATAGCCGAGCGCGAAGAAGAACGCGCGCTGTCCGCGATTGAAATGCCGTCCTGCCACGTCGCACAAGCCGGCCATCCGGAGCGCATGGGCGCGCGCCTGTGGGCTGTCCTTGTCCGCTGACGGCGGTGTCGCACCGACCAGGATGGCGAGGTAGTTGTAAAGCCGGTAGGCCCAGCCGAACTTGAAGAACGCGTACACAAAGATGACGGCGAGGCCGACCGACTTTGCCTCCCACTGCACGGCCGTTGTCTTGTCGCCGAGCGGCAGCGCAGCCATCACGTGCAGCAACTCCGGGGTCGAGCGAAGCAGCGTGAGCGCGCCACCGACTGCGATCAGCGAGGTCGAGGCGAAGAAGGCGGTTCCGTTCTGCAACGCGGCGACGATCTGGGCGTCGACCATGCGCATTTCACGGCCGAGCATCTGAAGCATCCAGCGTTCGCGATAGCTGTTCATTTCCTGGTTGAGGCCGCGCTTGCGCCGCTCTGTATAGGAGAGCGCCACGCCATAGGCCGCCCATGTCGCCAGGAAAAAGGCGAGCGCGGCGAGATCGAGAACCGAAAACAGCGGCATGGATCGCCCTCCGGCCGGCGGGGCCGACTCGCAAGCCGGACTGTAGCCGCAGTCGAGGCCTGGGCGCGAGTTCCGGGCGCGAGTACCGGCGGCGTTGCTTTGGGGGCAGGGGTTCTGTCACCATCCGCGCCGACCGATCATTGGAGCCGACCGATGCCGCAGAACATCACGCTGAGCAGCAAGACCATGGTTGAGGAGGCCGAGCGCGAGATCGAGACGCTCGCTATCGAGGACGCCATCAAGCTTCACGGCCGCGACGATGTGCTGCTGGTCGATATCCGCGATCCTCGTGAACTGGAGCGCGACGGCAAGGTGCCGGGAGCGTTGCACTGCACCCGCGGCATGCTGGAGTTCTGGATCGATCCGCAGAGCCCGTATCACAAGCCGCAGTTTGCGCAGGACAGGAAATACGTGTTCTTCTGCGCCGGCGGGTTGCGGTCGGCGCTGGCCGCACAGACCGCGCACCGCATGGGGCTGAAGCCGGTTGCGCATATCCGCGGCGGTTTCGGGGCCTGGAAAAAAGCGGGTGGCCCGGTCGAGGCCTGGGTGCCCAAGCAGAAGGGGTGAGACCGGGCTGAAGCACGCAACATGCCCCTCATCCTTATCGTCGGTAACAAGAACTATTCGTCGTGGTCGTTCCGGCCATGGATCGCCATGAAGACCGCAGGGATACCGTTTGACGAGATCGTGATCTCGCTCGACGCTCCCGACTTCAAGGTGCGCGTCGCCGAGCACTCGGGCGCGGGCAAAGTGCCCGTGCTGGTCGACGGCGAGGGCGCGTCAGCGGTGAGGGTCTGGGAGTCGCTTGCGATCCTCGAACACCTCGCGGAGAAATTCCCCGATCGCAAACTCTGGCCGGCCGATCCGGCGGCTCGCGCCCATGCGCGCGCTGTGGCTGCCGAGATGCACGCGGGCTTCGTGCCGCTGCGGCAGCACTGTCCGATGAACATGTGGCGGCCGCCAAAGCGCAGAGAACTGCCTGACGATGTGGCTGCAAACGTCCGCCGGATCAATGTGTTGTGGTCGGACTGCCGGGCACGGTTCGGCGCGGGCGGGCCGTTCCTGTTCGGTTCTTTCGGGGCGGCGGACGCGATGTATGCCCCGGTGGTCTCGCGCTTCCACACCTACAGCGTCAAGGTGAGTGACGAGTCGCGGGCATACATGGCTGCCGTTATGGCGCTGCCGGCCTGGGAGGAATGGCGGTCGGCTGGCGCGAGGGAGCCCTGGGTGCGGCCCCATAACGAGGTCGACTGGCCTGTCGTGCTGAGGGCATAGCCTGCTGCGCGTCTGCGCGTACTTCGCGGCATTTAGCCTTCCAAAATTTAAGGTTCTCGCTCTTGCCAAGAGGGGGGCAAATCCCATCTTGTGACGCCGAAACTGGAACCCCGGGCAGGGGTCCGACGTCCGGCGCGTCCCTTCCCAGGGGATGGCCGGGTCGCCTACGGGGTTCATTGAGGGGACGCTTCGGAGACATCGACATGCGAACTGCTGCTGCCTTGGTTGCCACGGTCCTGCTTACTCTGTCGCCGGCCATGCCGGCCGCCGCGCAGGACACGCCTCCCGACGTGAAGGGGCTGTTTCTGCTCGCTGACTATCCCGCCGTGACGATCCGGCCGGGGTCCACGTCCACCATCAACCTGCGCCTGCAGAACTACGCGCTTCCGCCGGAGCGGCTGGCGCTGGCGGTATCCGGTGTGCCTTCGGGATGGACGGCAACGCTGCTTGGCGGCGGACAGCCGGTGGCGGCCGCGATGCCCGCCACCAACCAGAACGTCTCGCTGCAGCTTCGTCTTGAAGTGCCTGCCAGCGCCGGCACCGGCACCCAGAACCTGACCGTCACGGCCAAGGGCGCCAACGCCGAAGTCAGCCTGCCGGTTGCGGTGACGCTGGCGAAGGAACTGCCCGCCAAGCTGTCGCTTGAGCCGCAGCTTCCGTCGCTGCGCGGCAACGCCCGTTCAAGCTTCGAGTATCAGGTCAACGTCAAGAACGACAGCGGCCGCAACCTCGTGTTCGGCTTCTCGGCGGCCGCGCCTGCGAACTTCGAGACCTCGTTCACCGAGCAGTACGGCAGCCAGGAGATCAACTCCATGCCGATCGAGGCGGGCCAGTCGAAGACGGTGAAGCTGAAGGTCAGGCCGCCAGGCAACATCGGCGCCGGCACCTATCCGGTGACGATGAAGGCCACTGCCGAGGATGCCTCCGCAGAGACCAAGGTTGCGCTCGAGATCGCGGGCCAGCCGCGGCTGTCGATCCAGGGCCGCGACGGCCTGGTTTCGAGCCGCGCCGAAGCCGGCAAGGAAAGCTCGATCCCGCTTGTGGTGACGAACACCGGCACTGCGCCTGCTGAGGAGGTCGAACTGACCAGCTCCGCTCCGTCGGGCTGGAAGGTGTCGTTCGAGCCGAAGACCATCGACCGCATTCCGCCCGGCGAGAACAAGGAAGTGCAGGCGCTCATCACGCCGCCGGAGAAGGCGGTGGCGGGCGACTACGCGCCGACCCTCAACGTCGCCTCGCGCGGCGAGACCGCGTCGCAGCAGTTCCGCGTCGCGGTGTCGACCTCGACCATGTGGGGCATTGTCGGTGCAGGCATCATCGCCATCGCGCTGCTCATCATGGTCGGCGCTGTGGCGAGGTTCGGCCGGCGATGAGCGATATCGTCATCGAAGCCTCCGGCCTGACCAAGCGATACGGTGAGGCGGTCGCGGTCGACGCTATTTCGTTCGCGATCAACCGTGGCGAGATATTCGGGCTGCTCGGGCCGAACGGCGCGGGCAAGACCACGACGATCCTGATGCTGCTCGGGCTGACCGAAGTCTCCGCGGGCACAGTCAAGGTGCTCGGCCACGATCCGGTGCGCGAGCCGCTTGCGGTCAAGCGGATGGTCGGCTACATGCCCGACACCGTCGGCTTCTACGATCACATGACCGCGGCCGACAACCTGCGTTACACCGCGGGCCTGATCGGCATTCCGTACCGTGAACGCGATGCGAGGATCGCCGCGGCGCTGGAGCGGGTCGGTCTCGCCGATGTCCGCAACAAGCATGTCGGCGCGTTCTCGCGCGGAATGCGGCAGCGGCTGGGTCTGGCCGAAATCCTGATGAAGCGGGCCCAGATCGCGATCCTCGACGAGCCGACATCGGGCCTGGATCCGCATGCCACCTCCGAACTCCTCGACATGATCCGCGATCTCAAACGTGAGGGCGTGGCGGTCATGGTGTCGTCGCATCTGCTGGAGCGGGTGCAGTCGATCTGCGACCGGGTTGCGCTGTTCAACGCGGGCAAGATCGCGCTGATGGGCACGGTGCCGGAGCTGGCGAGGCAGGTGCTCGGCGGCGGCTACACCGTCGAGGTGGAAGCCGACGGGCAGGGGCTGTCCGACAAGCTCGCCGCCGTGCCGGGCGTGCGTGCGGTGGAGGAGCCGGGTCCCGGCCGCTTCCGGCTGCTCGCCGAGGGCGACATGCGCCCGCAGGCCGCGGCCGCGGTGGTGAACGCCGGCGGCCAGCTGCGCCGCCTGTCGGTCGAGGATCCCTCGCTCGACGCCATCTACAACCGCTACTTCCAGAACCAGGGCGCATCCAATGCGGCGTGAAGGCTCTCCTTGGCATGGTCTCAGCGTGGTGTTCTTCCGCGAGCTGTTCGATCATCTGACCAGCGCGCGCATGCTGGTGCTGCAGTTCCTCGTCATCCTGTTCGGCGGCGCGGTGGTGTATTTTGCCGCCGAGCAGATCCGCAACACGACCGCGGAAGACCCGTTCCTGTTCCTGCGTCTGTTCGCGCCGCCGGGCCAGTCTCTGTTGTCGTTCGTCACCGTGCTGAGCATCCTCATCCCGCTGATCGCGATCGGGCTCGGCTTCGACTCGGTGAACGGCGAATACAACCGGCGCACCATGTCGCGCATCCTGGCCCAGCCGATCTACCGCGATGCGCTGCTGCTCGGAAAGTTCCTCGCTGGGCTTGCCACCATCTCGATCTGCCTGATCACGCTGTGGCTGATGGTGATCGGCTTCGGCCTGCTCCGGCTCGGCATTCCGCCGAGCACCGAGGAGCTGGCGCGCTGCCTGATCTTCCTTCTGGTCAGCATCGCCTACGCGGGGGTCTGGCTGGCGCTCGCCATGCTGTTCTCGATCATCTTCCGCTCCACCGCGACCGCGGCGCTGGTCTCGCTCGGCGTCTGGCTGTTCCTGGCGCTGCTGTGGCCGGCGCTGTCGCAACTGATCGGCGAGGTAATCTCGCCGTCCGATATCCGCTTCGCCCAGCTCGGCCTGCCGACGCCCGACACGGTGGCCTGGCAGCAGGGGCTGGCGCGGCTGTCGCCCGGTACGCTGTATGGCGAGGCGGTGCTCGCCATGCTCAGCCCCGAGGCGCAGTCGCTGACCAACCTGCTGGCCCAGTTCCAGGGCCGCATCATGGGGGCGCCGCTGCCGATCGGGCAGAGCATCCTTAGCGCGTGGCCGCAGATGGTCAGCCTGATCGCCGGCACCATCCTGCTTTACGTGGCCGGATACGTGGTGTTCCAGCGCCAGGAGGTGCGCGCCTGAAGGTGCCCGGCCACTGGAGCCCCTTGCTCTCGTCGGAACTGCCCGTCATTGCCGACATCCGGGTGACGCGATGAAACGCGGCCGGCCGGGAATGTCCGGACCGGCCGCTTTCACTTCGAAACCGGGATGGTCAGACCGCCACCATGGTGATGATCTCCATGGTGCCCGGCTCAACGGTCACGCTTGCTGTCTATGCCGGTGCGGTTCTGCGGCCGGGTATCGGAGCCGGCCTTCATGTCGGCGCCGCCTTCGATGTCCGCCGGCTCGTTTCCGGGTGTGGCCCGGCCGGTGGTTGATGACGGTTCATCGGCCTTTGGCGCGGTTGGCGCGACCTTCTCCGCCGGAGCGTTCTGGATGGCGGAAGGTGCGCGAGCCGGAGCCTCGGTTCGGCTCGGCGGCGCCTCCTGCTTCTGGGCGAGCGCCGGGCCCGCAATGACTGCGACGGCGGCGACCGTCGCCAACAATGCTCTCGTCAGCATGTGTCCTCCTCGCAAGTGCCTCGGCTCAAGTGCCCTCGGCTGGAGAACGGATGCGCGCATCGCCTGGTTCCGAATATTTCGGGATGGTCTTTTGGTCCCGCCCTGAAGAGTCGTTCATTTGCGCGCCGACGCTGCGTATAGTGCATGGCAAGGGGGAATCGCTTGGCAATCGAATCCGGCATCGATCCTCAGTCCGAGGAGTTTCGCGGCAACGCCGCGCACATGCGCGCGCTGTGCGACGAACTTTCGAAGCGGCGTGCGGAAGCGGCCGAGGGCGGTCCGGCGCGGGCACGCGAGCGCCATCTCGCGCGCGGCAAGCTGCTGCCGCGCCAGCGGGTCATCCAGTTGATCGACCCCGGCTCCCCGTTCCTCGAACTGTCGCCGCTTGCAGCGAACGGCATGTATGACGATGCGATTCACGGTGCGGGCCTGATCACCGGCATCGGCCGCATCGAGGGCCGCGAGTGCGTCGTCGTCTGCAACGACTCGACCATCAAGGGCGGCACCTACTATCCGATGACGGTGAAGAAGCATCTGCGCGCACAGGAGATCGCGCGCGAGAACAGGCTTCCTTGCGTCTATCTGGTCGACTCCGGCGGCGCCAACCTGCCGCACCAGACCGAGGTGTTTCCGGACCGCGAGCACTTCGGCCGCATCTTCTACAACCAGGCCACCATGTCGGCGGCGGGCATCGCGCAGATCGCGGTGGTGATGGGCTCGTGCACCGCGGGCGGCGCGTACGTGCCGGCGATGGCCGACGAGACCGTCATCGTCAAAGGGCAGGGCACCATTTTTCTCGGCGGGCCGCCACTGGTGAAGGCCGCGACTGGCGAAGTGGTGTCGGCCGAGGATCTCGGTGGCGCGGACGTGCACACCCGCAAGTCCGGTGTGGCCGACCATCTGGCCGCCGACGACATGCATGCGCTGGAACTGGCGCGGCGCGCGGTCGCCAATCTCAACATACGGAAGCTGAACGACATTGCACTGATCGAGCCGCGCAATCCGCGGCACGATCCCGCTGAACTCGACGGTATCGTGCCGTCCGACACCCGCAAGCAGTACGATGTGCGCGAACTGATTGCACGGCTGGTCGACGCCTCGGAGTTCGACGAGTTCAAGGCGCTGTACGGCACCACGCTCGTCACCGGTTTCGCGCATCTGCACGGCATTCCGGTGGGTATCCTGGCCAACAACGGCATCCTGTTCTCGGAGAGCGCGCTCAAGGGCGCGCACTTCATCGAGCTGTGCTGCCAGCGGCGCATTCCGCTGCTGTTCATGCAGAACATTTCCGGCTTCATGGTCGGCCGCGACTACGAAGCGGGCGGTATCGCCAAGGATGGCGCCAAGATGGTGATGGCGGTGGCGAACGCGCAGGTGCCGAAGGTGACGCTGATCGTCGGCGGCTCTTTCGGCGCCGGCAACTATGGCATGTGCGGCCGCGCCTACGGCCCGCGCTTCCTGTTTACCTGGCCGAACGCGCGCATCTCGGTGATGGGCGGCGAGCAGGCGGCGTCGGTGCTGGCGACCGTGCGGCGCGACAACATCGAAGCCGAAGGCAAGGCCTGGAGCGCCGAGGACGAGGAGGCGTTCAAGGCGCCGATCCGCGACCAGTACGAGGCGGAGGGCAATCCGTATTACGCCACAGCCCGGCTGTGGGACGACGGCATCATCATGCCGTCCGAGACACGCCGCGTGCTGGCGCTGGCCTTCTCGGCGGCGCTGAATGCCCCGGTGCGGCGGAGCAGGTTCGGCGTGTTCAGGATGTAGGCATTCATTGGCACAGCGACGATGGCCTGCTGCTCATTGGTCGTATGCTCCTTCATCCCGATAACAAAGTAACAAGCTAACTGCCCGTCTTGCATCGTGTTCTTTTGAAGGCCGTGCCTTTGTCATGCGGCTTTCCGTTCTTTCGGCTGGATCTTTTTAAGCGTCTCGCCGATCTGCCGCTTGCGCTCCATCAGTTCAAAGTCCGTTTGCAAGCCCATGAAAAAGCCTTCCGATATGCCGAAATAGCGCGCCAGCCGAAGATCGGTGTCGGCGGTGATGGCGCGCTTGCCAAGCACGATTTCGTTGATGCGCCGGGGCGGCACATCGATCGATTTCGCCAGCGCGGTCTGCGACAGCGTCATCGGCTTCAGAAAATCCTCAAGCAGGATTTCACCCGGATGTGGATTGGGCAGGAGGTCAGTGGTAGTCGACGATTTCGACCTGGTGCGCATGGCTATCCTTCCAGATGAAGCAAATCCGCCACTGGCTGTTGATGCGGATTGAATGCTGTCCCTGTCTTTCACCCTTCAGTGCTTCCAGCCTATTGCCGGGCGGTATCCGCAGATCGTCGAGGCGTTTCGCCTGGTTTACGAGACGCAGCTTTCGCAACGCGACGGCCTGAATATCCGAGGGCAAGTGCGGGCTTCGCTGGCCAGCCCAGATCGTCGCGCTTTCTTTATCGCGAAAGCTGGCAATCATTCTGCACTATGTACCGTATAACGTTATGCGTTACAAGGAGAGAGAGGAAGTTTTGGGCTGCTTTCGGATGTCTGGCGGCGTGATGGTCAGGAGTTCCCATGCCTTGTGCGTGGGCGCATCGTCAGTTGTGGTTCGCGACACCGCAGCCAAATCACAGAAGGTCATCGCGCGGACCATCCTGCAGGCCGACGTGAAGGGCAGCCTGTTCGAGGAGCGGTGGCGCGGGTCTGCGCGTTTCCGCCCGGCGCGGTGCTGCCCGGGCATATCCACGCCGACGCGCAGGAGGTGGCCTGCATTCTCGGACGGCATCATCATGCCGTCCGGGACACGTCGCGTGCTGGCGCTGGCCTTCTCGGCGGCGCTGAATGCCCCGGTGCGGCGGAGCAGGTTCGGCGTGTTCAGGATGTAGGCATTCATTGGCACAGCGACGATGGCCTGCTGCTCATTGGTCGTATGCTCCTTCATCCCGATAACAAAGTAACAAGCTAACTGCCCGTCTTGCATCGTGTTCTTTTGAAGGCCGTGCCTTTGTCATGCGGCTTTCCGTTCTTTCGGCTGGATCTTTTTAAGCGTCTCGCCGATCTGCCGCTTGCGCTCCATCAGTTCAAAGTCCGTTTGCAAGCCCATGAAAAAGCCTTCCGATATGCCGAAATAGCGCGCCAGCCGAAGATCGGTGTCGGCGGTGATGGCGCGCTTGCCAAGCACGATTTCGTTGATGCGCCGGGGCGGCACATCGATCGATTTCGCCAGCGCGGTCTGCGACAGCGTCATCGGCTTCAGAAAATCCTCAAGCAGGATTTCACCCGGATGTGGATTGGGCAGGAGGTCAGTGGTAGTCGACGATTTCGACCTGGTGCGCATGGCTATCCTTCCAGATGAAGCAAATCCGCCACTGGCTGTTGATGCGGATTGAATGCTGTCCCTGTCTTTCACCCTTCAGTGCTTCCAGCCTATTGCCGGGCGGTATCCGCAGATCGTCGAGGCGTTTCGCCTGGTTTACGAGACGCAGCTTTCGCAACGCGACGGCCTGAATATCCGAGGGCAAGTGCGGGCTTCGCTGGCCAGCCCAGATCGTCGCGCTTTCTTTATCGCGAAAGCTGGCAATCATTCTGCACTATGTACCGTATAACGTTATGCGTTACAAGGAGAGAGAGGAAGTTTTGGGCTGCTTTCGGATGTCTGGCGGCGTGATGGTCAGGAGTTCCCATGCCTTGTGCGTGGGCGCATCGTCAGTTGTGGTTCGCGACACCGCAGCCAAATCACAGAAGGTCATCGCGCGGACCATCCTGCAGACTGACGTGAAGGGGGGCGTATTCGAGGAGGCGGTCGCACAGGTCTGCGCGTTTCCGCCCGGCGCAGTGCTGCCCGGGCATATCCACGCCGACGCGCAGGAGGTGGCCCGCATTCTCGGACGGCATCATCATGCCGTCCGAGACACGTCGCGTGCTGGCGCTGGCCTTTTCGGCGGCGCTGAACGCGCCGGTACGGCGGAGCAGGTTCGGCGTGTTCAGGATGTGAGGGGAACTGTCAGGTCTGGTCGTCGACCGTGGCGCCGGGTGCGTTCTTCTTGATCGACTCGATGGCATTCAGCGCCGACGCCTTGGCCTTGTAGCCTTCCGAGCCGAACATGTTCTCGCCGTTCGGCGCCTTGAAGCGGAACCGGAACTCGCCAGCCTTGTCCTTGTAGACTTCGAACTTGTACATCGCGGCCACCCCAGCGTGATTGAGAAGCGCACATTGTGAAAGCAGGCGGCGTGCCGCGCAAGGATGGCGGCAACGACTTCAACAAGCGCGTGTTGCTCGTATCCATAGCGCACGCATATTTCCGATAACGACGGCCGCGGGCCGT
>CAZGSW010000016.1:0-33239 GCA_964528635.1 uncultured Rhodoplanes sp.
GGCACGTTGGCTTCCGCCAGCAGCACGTTCATGTGGCCCGGCATGCGGCCCGCCACCGGATGGATCGCGTATTTCACCTCGACGCCGTTCTGCTTGAGATGATCGGCCATCTCGCGAAGCGCGTGCTGCGCCTGCGCCACCGCCATGCCGTAACCCGGCACGATGATGACCTTGCCGGCATTCTTCATGATGTAGGCGGCGTCCTCCGCCGAGCCGAGCTTGACCGGCCGCTGCTCGGCGGCACCCGCGGCCGCCGCCACCTCGCCGCCGAACCCGCCGAGAATGACGGAGATGAAGCTGCGGTTCATGCCCTTGCACATGATGTAGGACAGGATCGCGCCCGAGGAGCCGACCAGCGCGCCGGTGATGATCAGCGCCATGTTGCCGAGCGTGAAGCCGATGCCGGCCGCGGCCCAGCCGGAGTACGAGTTCAGCATCGAGATCACCACCGGCATGTCGGCGCCGCCGATCGGGATGATGATGAGGATGCCGAGCGCAAGCGCGATGCCGGTGATGAGCCAGAAGTCGATCTGACTCTGCGACACCACGAGGCCGTAGATGAAGAACACCAGCGCCAGCCCAAGCACGATGTTGATGACGTGGCGGCCCGGCAGCATGATCGGAGCGCCGCTCATGCGGCCCGACAGCTTCATGAAGGCGATCACGGAGCCGGTAAAGGTGATGGCGCCGATCGCGACGCCGAGCGACATCTCGACCAGGCTGGCCTGCTTGATCGCTCCGATCTTGCCGATGCCGAACGCCTCCGGCGCGTAGAACGCCGCAGCGGCCACCAGCACCGCAGCCATGCCGACCAGCGAGTGGAACGCCGCCACCAGTTCCGGCATCGACGTCATCGGCACCCGTCGCGCGATCACCGCGCCGATGCCGCCGCCGAGCGCCAGCCCGCCGATCACCAGCACCCAGGCACTCAGCCCGACCGGCGGATGCGAGCCGAGCGTGGTCAGCACCGCGATGGTCATGCCGGCGATGCCGAACATGTTGCCCTGGCGGCTGGTCTCGGGGCTGGAGAGCCCGCGCAGCGCCATGATGAACAGCACGCCGGAGATGAGATAGAGCAACGCGACGACGTTGGCGTTGAGGATGTTGCCGGTCATGGCGCTGCTCATTTCTTCTTCTTGTACATCGAGAGCATGCGCTGGGTGACCAGGAAGCCGCCGAAGATGTTCACCGACGCCAGCACCAGCGCCACAAAGCCGAACGCCCTGGCAAGAATGGGAAGCGTCTCGTCGCCAGCCAGCGGTACGCCGATCGCCAGCAGAGCGCCGACCACGATCACGGAAGAAATCGCGTTGGTGACCGACATCAGGGGCGTGTGCAGCGCCGGCGTCACCGACCAGACCACGTAATAGCCGACGAACACGGCGAGCACGAAAATAGAGAGCAGGAAGACGAAAGGATCGACGCCGTCGAGCGGACTTCCCGTCATGGGCAACTCCTTATGGTGCCACGGCCAGCGCCGTCATGCCCGCGAAAGCGGGCATCCAGTACCCGTGGCCGAGGCAATTGGAATGCATTGCTGGGAACCGAAACGCTTCGGGTGCTGGATCGCCCAGTCAAGCCGGGCGATGATACCGAGTCCGGGTCTGCGCGCTCAAACATCTCAGGCCGCGCTCTTCGGCGCGAAATTCGGATGAATGACGGCGCCGTCGCGGGTCAGCGCGGTGCCTTTGACAATCTCGTCGTCCCAGTCGATCGCGAGCTTCTTTTCATTCTTGTCGACGATTGTTTCCAGGAACGTGAGCAGGTTTCTCGCATAGAGAGCCGAGGCGGATGCGGCGAGGCGGCCCGGGACATTGGCATGGCCGACGATCTTGACGCCGTTGACCTCGACCACCTGCCCTGCACGAGCGCCGTCGACGTTGCCGCCACGCTCGACCGCGAGGTCGACCAGCACCGAACCCGGACGCATCGACGCCACCATCTCCTTGCTGACCAGCTTCGGCGCCGGACGGCCGGGGATCAGCGCAGTGGTGATGACGATGTCCTGCTTCTTGATGTGCTCGGCGACCAGGTCGGCCTGTTTGGTCTGGTACTCCTTCGACATTTCCTTGGCGTAGCCGCCCGCGGTCTCGGCCTGCTTGAACTCCTCGTCCTCGACCGCGATGAACTTCGCGCCGAGCGACTGCACCTGCTCCTTCACGGCGGGACGCACGTCGGTCGCGGTAACGATCGCGCCGAGCCGGCGCGCCGTGGCGATCGCCTACAGGCCGGCCACACCGACGCCCATCACGAAAACCTTGGCGGCCGGAACGGTGCCGGCTGCGGTCATCATCATCGGCAATGCACGGCCGTATTCGCCGGCGCCGTCGATCACGGCGCGGTAGCCCGCAAGATTGGCCTGGCTCGACAGCACGTCCATCGACTGCGCGCGGGTGATGCGTGGCATCAGTTCCATGGCGAATGCGGTCAGCCCGGCGCCTGCCATCGCCTTGATCGCGGCCTCGTTGCCGTACGGGTCCATCATGGACACCACGGCCGCGCCCTTCTTGTAGGTCCGGAATTCGGTCTCGTTCGGCCGGCGGACCTTGAGCACGATATCCGCGTCGCCCGCTCCGCCCGGCGCGACGGCCGCGCCGGCGGCCTTGAACTCGTCGTCGGGAATGCCGGACCTGATCCCGGCACCCGGATCGACGGTCACCTCGGCGCCCAGGCCAATCAGCTTCTTGACGGTTTCGGGAGTGGCGGCGACCCGCGGCTCACCCGCGTCGGTCTCGGCGGCAATCGCGATTTTCATGAAACCTCCAACGGCTGCCCGCGCCGCGATTTGCGGGCAGTGGGGCGCTCGCCAGAGGCGCCGCTCAGGTCAGGAAGTAGGCCATCAGGACAAGGACGGTGGCAACCGAAATGACGCCCCATTTGGCCATTGTGAGAAACATCTCGTAGGTGCGCTCGTGCTCGGCGTAGTCGTTGCCTTCCGCCGTCGCGTATTCAATGGTCTCGTGCGCAGCCATCAGAATGTCCTCTTGGAGCCGGTCGGGCCAAGGATTTAGCGGAATCGCGGCACACGGGCAATGCCGGGGCCGCTCCCGTCCCGTGACATCGCGATGACGGTCTGAGGGCCGGGACGGCGGCTAGCGGCAAGCCGCGCGCGCCTTGCGCAGGCCGGCCAGGTCGTCCTCGTGGCCACGGACGATATCCACCAGCATCGGTCCCACCTCGGGATCCTTGGCACAGCCGGATTCCTTGAGCGCCGCGATCTGACCGGCCAGCCGTGGCTCCAGTGCACGCGCGACGCGGCAGCCTTCCGGAGACAGCACCGGCTTGCCTTGCTTTTCCACGCGCTTGGCCACGCGCTGATAGCGCGTAATGAGCTTCTCGGTGTCTCTCGACATCAGCTTGCTGATGGTGGTGGCGCAGCCTGCATCCGCATGGACCGGCACCAGCATCGCCGCACCGATACAAAGACAACAGGCCAGTCGAACCAGCATCATGCGTCCTGGGCTCGGGATGAAGGACGACCGTGGGTCGCGATGGGACTCCGGCACCCGTCTTGGGCAGCCGCAGCGCAAGCCCTTATCGCGATCCGGCGCTCCTGTCCAACGCCATCCCGCCGCAGCCCGCGCCTGGTGGACAAGTTCCGGGCCGACGCGGCTGGCCGACGTCCCCGTCGCACGCACCGTTGCCCACGCTGGACCGGCGGCGCACGCGGGCTAAGATTGCGGCCAATACACGCGCAAACACATATGCAGTGAGGAAACAATGCGCCGGGAGGAAACGATGCGTCGGGTCGTTCGCGGAATAGCCGCTGTTGCCTTGATCGTCCCGATCACCGCGCAGGCCCAGGACTGGCCTGCCAAGCAGCCGATCAAGATCATCGTGCCATTCAGCGCGGGCAGCGCGACCGACATCACCGCGCGCACCGTGTTCGAGCAGGTCGGCAGGCAGATCGGCCAGACGTTCGTGGTCGAGAACCGTGGCGGCGCCGGCACCACGCTCGGCTCCGGGATGGCCGCCAAGGCGGCGCCCGACGGCTACACCCTGCTGGTGAACTCGGCCTCGCATGCGGTGGTGGCTTCGACCTACGCCAACCTGTCTTACAAGGTTGCCGACGACTTCACGGCGATCAGCGCGCTGGCGATGATCCCCTTCGTCGTTGCCACCAATCCGAAGTACAAGACGCTGAAGGATCTGATCGATGCCGGCAAAAAGCCGGGCAGCACGATCCTCTACGGCACGGCCGGCGCAGGCAGCTCCGGCCAGCTCTTCATGGAGCGGTTCCGGCTTGCCGCCGGCTTTGCCGCCACGCATGTGCCGTTCCGCGGCACGCCGGAGGGCATGACCGAAGTGGTGGCGGGACGCATCGACATGTATCCGGCGCCGATCCTCAACGCGATCCCGCTGACCAGGGACGGCAAGGTGAACACGCTCGCCGTTTCCACGGCGAAACGCGCGCCGCTGATGCCCGAGGTGGCCACGCTGGCGGAGTCCGGCCTTCCCGACGCCGAATACAACTTCTGGGTCGGCGCCTTTGCCCCGGCGAAAACGCCGGCTGCGATCGTCGAGCGGCTCAATCGCGAGATCGTGGCGGCGCTCAAGGTCAAGACGGTGGCGGACAAGGTGATCGCGCTGGGCGGCGAGCCCGCACCGATGACGCCGGCCGAGTTCGACAAGTTCGTCCGCAAGGAGATCGCGGTCAACGCGGAGATCGTGAAGGCCTCGGGCTACAAGCCGGCGCAGTAGCCGCGGCTTTCTCCGCTGTCATGCCCGCGAAAGCGGGCATCCAGCAACCGCAGCTCCGTCGGCATGGACCGGATCGCCCGCCTCCGCGGGCGATGACACCGGGGGTATGAGCTATCCCCCAGCAAGGATCGTTGCCGCCACCTTCTCGCCGATCATGATGGCGGGAATGTTGGTGTTGGCGCACGGCACCAGCGGCATGATCGAGTTGTCCGCGATGCGAAGTCCCTCGACGCCATAGACCCGCGCCGATGGATCGGTCACGGCGCCCGGATCGCCGGGCGCGCCCATCCGGCAGGTGCACGACGCATGCCAGTGGCCGAGCACCGCGCCCCTGATCCAGTCGCGGCACGCCTCGTCATCGTGTTCCAGGTCACGCAGCGACGGCGCGTCGGCAATCAGCCGGTCGAGCATGAGGCGGCGCAGCGCCCGCGACGAATCCATCAGCGTGGCGCCTGCGAACGTCTGCACCGCGTTGAGCCGCGAGTGCACGGCGAGCTTGCGCGCCCAGTCGCTGAAGCTGATCGGGAACGCCGTCTCGACCTGCTCCTGCACGGCGGGATCGGCGACGAGACGGCACATCAGCCGCACGCCCGTCACCATGCGATCCATGTCGCGCGGGTCCGAGCACATATTGAAATCGATATCGAGAGGGGCCTGCGGATCGGCCGACCTCAGCGTCACCTCGCCGGTCGAATAGGAGCGGTTGATCCACAGCATGATGAGGCCGAGCCGCTCGCCGATCGCGTGCCATTGCGCCTTGTTGGACGGGATCAGGTACATGTCGCCGGGCGGGCACCCCTCATGTCCCGATGACCAGCGAAGTCCTGCGAACATCTGCCGCCGCAGCGTGCGCGGCAGCCGCGCCTGTGGCCGCAGCCAGCAGCCGAGGTTGACTCCGGGATGTTCCATCATGTGCTTGCCGACGCCCGGCCGGTCGATCAGCACGTCGATGCCGAGGTCTTTCAGTTCGCGCGCCGGTCCGATGCCGGAGCGCATCAGCAGCGCGGGCGATTGCAGCGCCCCTGACGACACCACGATCTCGCGGGCATGCACTACGCTTCGTTCGTCACCGCGGCGGACCGCGACGCCGGTTGCACGCACGCCGTCGAACACGATCCGTTCGACATGCGTATCGCCCGCGACGGTCAGGTTCGGACGCCGTCGCACTTCGGCGGTGAGATAGCGCCAGGCCGCGCCCATGCGCTGATCGTCGGTGTGGCTGTGCGCCACCGGCGCGAAGCCGTCGGCGAACACCGCGTTCTGGTCGCGGATGTTGCTCCATCCGGCGCGCTCGACAGCGGTGAAGACGGCGCGCGTGAAGCCGGGCCACACGGTCTCCGGATAGCGCTGCACATGGATCGGCCCGTCCTTGCCGTGCATCGGACCGTCGAAGTCGCGATCCGCTTCGAGCTTGATGAAATACGGCAGCACGTCGTCCCAGCCCCAGCCGGTCGCGCCGCGCTCCACCCAGGCGGCATAATCCGACGGCAGGCCGCGCAGCGCCGCCATGCCGTTGACCGACGAGGTGCCGCCGATCACGCGGCCCTGGTTGTAGAGCCGCCGCGGCCGCGCATCGGGCGCGTTGCCCGGGCGAGGCGCGAACTTCGCAGTGCTGTTCGGCCAGATGAAGCGCGGGTTGGCGTAGGCCGACGCGCCGAAGATATCGAGGATCTCGGCGGGCTCGGTGCCGGGCGGATAGTCCGTCCCCGCCTCGACCAGCAGCACGCGATTGCGGCTGTCCTCCGACAGCCGCGCCGCCAGCGCACAACCGGCAGAGCCCGCACCGACGACGATGAAGTCGTAGCGGCTTTCAAGCTCCGACACGTCCGGCGCCCATCCGGCCGTGTCGCCTCGTGGCGATCATTGCACCTTGATGCCGGCGCGCTTCACCACCTCGGCCCACTTCTTGATCTCACCCTGGACGAACGGATCAATGTCCTTGCGGGCGAGCGATGACGGCCGGCCGGCGCCAGCGGCAATCTTCTGCTGCACGCCGGGATCGGCCAGAGCCTTCTTGATTTCGGTATCGAGCTTGTCGAGAACGGCCTGCGGCGTGCCGCTCGGCGCCCAGAGACCGAACCAGGTGTGATACTCGTAGCCCTTCACCCCCGCCTCCTCGACGGTCGGCAGGTCCTGCATCAGCGGTGAGCGCGTCTTGGAGGTGATCGCGAGCGCACGGACCTTGCCCTGCTTCGCCAGGCTCATGGCGGTCGACATGTTGTCGAAGAACACTGGCACCCGTCCGGAGATGACGTCGAGGTAGGCCGGCTGTGCGCCCTTGTAGTGGATCGGCGACATCTGCGTGTCGGTCATCATCTTGAACAGTTCGGGGGCCAGGTGCTGACCGGTGCCGTTGCCGGCGGACGCGTAGTCGATCTTGCCGGGATTGGCCTTGAGGTGCGCAACCAAGTCCTTGACCGACTTCACCGGCAGATCGTTGTTGACGACGATCAGGAACGGATACTCGGCCAGCATCGCCACCGGCACGAAATCCTTCTGCGGATCGTATGGCAGCCTGGCGAACAGGCTCGGATTGACCGACATGTTTCCGGTGAGACCGACCAGCAGCGTGTATCCATCGGCTGGCGCCTTGGCGACCGCGGTGGTGCCGACCAGCATGCCGGCGCCGGTGCGGTTCTCGACCACGAAGTTGCCGCCGGTCTGCTTGGCGAGTTGGTCGGCGAGCAGCCGCGCGATCGTGTCGGTGCCGCCGCCGGCGGCTGACGGCACCACGAACGTCACCGTGCGGGCCGGATAGGACTGTGCGTGGAGCGGCTGGGCGGCGCTCACCGAAGCTGCGGCAGCGATGGCGGCGAGGCCGATGCGAAACGGCGCAAACATGGACATTCCTCCCTGGATCCTGCCCGCACGCTATCGCGCCGTCCCGACAACGTCCATTGCGCCGGCCGCGTGGCATAATCGCGCGTCACGCAGGATCAGTGCGGGCGAAGACCCACGGCAGCGAGCGCGTCGGCCTGGCGGTCGGCGACCTGCTTCACCGAGAAATCGCCCATCGCCTCCTCGAACATGCGATGGAAGTTCAGCTCCGCGCCGAGATGCAGGAACACGCCGCCAAGGCCGATCGCCGCGCGGTCCATCAGCACGAACTCGCGTGGCACCTTCACCGGTCCGAGCCGGCGCAGTTCCTTCTGCACGGTGAAGGCCTGCTTGCGGCCGTATTCGCCGGGCTTGACGCCATCGGCGATCGAACGGACGCGGTCCTCCATCAGCGGACCGTAGATAAAGCGCGCCCAGATGTTGAGCGTGTCGATGAGTTCGCGCGAGAGTTTGTTGAAGCCCCAGGTCTCGTAGGCATGCACCACCAGGTCGTGGTCGCCGTTCCGCAACCCGTTGTAGAGGTCCACGACACCGCCGACGAACTTCGCCGGAAAGATCCGGATGCAGCCGTAGTCAAGCAGGTTGATGCCCGCCGGCCTGCCCTTTTCGGAGAACGCCGCGTAGTTGCCGAGATGCGGATCGCCGTGAATGACGCCGATCCGGATGAAGGGAAACCACCACGCGGTGAACATCGCGGTGGCAAGCCGGTTGCGCACCGCGAGCGGCGCCTCCTTGTGATCGAGCAGCCTGGTGCCCTCGAGCCAGCCGAGCGTGAGCAGCCGCCCGGTCGACAGCTCCGGCCAGACCTTCGGAACGCGGACGATATCCATGTCCTTCAGCATGTCACGATAGAGCGCGACGTGCTTCGCCTCGCGCCGGTAGTCCAGCTCCTCGCGGACGCGGGCTCCGATCTCCTTGATGATCTCGCTGGTGTCGATCGCGGGGTCGAACCGGCGGCGGATCGCAAACAGAAGTTCGAGCTGCTTGATGTCGGCCTCGACCGCGGATTCCATGTCCGCGTATTGCAGCTTGCAGGCGAGTTCGCTGCCGTCGCGCGCGGTGGCGCGATGCACCTGGCCGAGCGATGCCGCCGCCGCCGGCTGATGCTCGAAGCTGCCGAACCGGCTTTGCCAGCCGGCGCCCAGTTCGGCCTGCATGCGGCGCTTGACGAACGCCCAGCCCATCGGCGGCGCCTGGCTCTGCAGCTTGGTGAGTTGCTCGATATATTCCGGCGGCAGCGCCTCCGGGATGGTGGCGAGAAGCTGCGCCACCTTCATGATCGGCCCTTTCAGGCCGCCGAGCGCCGCCGCCAGTTCGGCCGCGTTCCTGGCGCGGTCGAGCTCCATGCCGAAGAACCGCGCACCGGCCAGCCGCGCCGCCACGCCGCCCACGTTGGCGCCGACACGGGCGTAGCGCGCCGCCCGTGCGGAAAAACGGTTCTGCTCGTTGTCGGTGCGGCGTTGCGGCATGTCCCCAGACTTAGTTGGAATCGGTGCGAATTGCGAGATGAGCCGCGGCCTTAGATTCGCCGCGGCTGTCATCAAGACCACCGTGATCCGGAACCGGGAGCCAGCCATGCTTCAGCCTGCCACCGCCCTGCTCGCAGCCCTGGCGTTGTTCGCCGCAGCCGGCGACGCGTCCGCACAGAAATTCGAGCGCAGCGAGCCTGTCATCACGGTGCAGGGACAGGGCCGCGTCGAGGCGAAGCCCGACCACGCGAAGTTCTCGGCTGCCGTCACATCGCGCGGCGCCAGCCTCGATGCCGCGACCAAGGCCCATCGCGAGCGTGCCGAGCGCGCGACCGAAGCGTTGCGCGCGCTCAGGGCAAGCGGCATCGAGATCGAGCGGTCGACGTTCCGGCTCGACGAGGTCCGTCTGCCGCCGGCACCGGGCCAGCCGCCACGGCGAGACGAGATGGAATTCCAGGCCGTCACCACCTTCGAGCTGAAAACGCGCGATCTGGACAAGATCGACGCAGCCATCGGCGCAGTCGCCGCCACCGGCCTGTTCGAGGTCCGCAACCTTCATTATGCAATCGACGACGATAATCCGGCGGTCGATGCGGCGCGCCGCGAAGCCGTCGCCGATGCGCGCCGCCGCGCCGAGACCTACGCGCAGGCTGCGGGAACGGCGCTCGGCGAGGTGATCCGGATCAGCGACACCGACATGCACACGCCGCCCCGGTTCGTTGCTGCACCGATGGCGCGCACCGCGCAGGTGATTCCGCCGGAGGCCCTGACCGTCACCGCCAACGTGACGATGTCCTGGCGGATCGGCTCAAAGCCGTAACCGGATTGTCCGCGGCGCGCCTATGCGCCCGCCGGCCAGTTGTCGCGGATCCAGCGCGCGAGGCTCTCCTCGCTCACCTCGCCTGCGGCGAGGGAGAGAATGATTGCCGTGGCATGCGCGGGATCGGGCGTGAAGCGGATGCCGTTCTTGCGCAAGAACGTCATCATCGTCATGAAAGCGATGCGCTTGTTGCCATCAACGAACGGATGGTTTTTTGCCAAGCCGAACGCATACGCTGCCGCAAGCGTCTGCAATTCGACTTGCTCGTAGTGCCATTTGTCCTGGGGAGGCTGGAGCGCCGACCGAAGCATTCCTTCATCACGCAGCCCCGGCGAGCCGCCGAAGCGACGCAACTCGCGACTGTGGATGGCGATCACCTGGTCGTACGTCACCCACGCCGGCTCACGGGGCGCGGTCATGGTGTAGTGCTCTTATTTGGCGAGAGCCGCGAGCGTGTCGCGATACTCGTCCATGATCTCGTCGGCAATTTCCATCGTCTTCTCGAAATCCGGATCGTAAGGCAGGACTTGGAAACCGCCGCCCGCCAGTTCGACGAGATGCATCTGCTGCCCCCGATGGAGGTCGAGCCGCTGCATGACTTCGCGGGGAAGGATGAAACCATCCGAATTGCCGATCCGCTTGATCTCGATCTTCACGAGGATCACCCAGCCTCTGCACGACCCGAGGCGCGGCCACTACCGTTATACTAACAGTATAATACTGTTATACAAACCGTTCAACGCCTAATCCAGTTCTTCCAGCTCCCCGATCATCCGCTCGATGACACCGAGCCCACCGTTCCAGAATGCGGGGTCGCGGGCGTCGAGGCCGAACGGCGCGAGCAGTTCCGAGTGGTGCCTGGTCCCGCCCGCCGAGAGCATCTGCAGGTAGCGGTCGGCGAAGCCCTCGTTGGCCTTCTCGTAAACGGCGTAGAGCGAGTTCACCAGGCAATCGCCGAACGCATAGGCGTAGACGTAGAACGGCGAGTGGATGAAGTGCGGGATATACGCCCAGAACGTCTCGTAACCCGGCCGCAGGTCGATCGCGGGGCCGAGGCTTTCCTTCTGCACGCCCATCCAGATTTCGTTGATGCGCTCGGCGGTCAGTTCGCCGTTGCGGCGCTCGGTGTGGACCTGCCGCTCGAATGTGTAGAACGCGATCTGCCGCACCACCGTGTTGATCATGTCCTCGACTTTGGCGGCGAGCATGGCCTTGCGCTGCTTCTTGTCGGTGGTTTCCGCAAGCAGGCGGCGGAACGTCAGCATCTCGCCGAACACGCTCGCGGTCTCCGCCAGCGTCAGCGGCGTCGGCGCCATCAGCGCGCCGTTGTGAGCCGCCAGCACCTGATGGACGCCGTGGCCCAGCTCATGCGCCAGCGTCATCACATCGCGCGGCTTGCCCTGATAGTTGAGCATCACGTACGGGTGTGCTGACGGCACGGTCGGATGCGAGAACGCGCCCGGCGATTTGCCGGGACGAACCGGCGCGTCGATCCAGCGGTCGGTGAAGAAGCGCTTCGCGATGTCCGCCATCTTCGGCGAGAACGCGCCGTAGGCCTCGAGCACGGTGTCCTGCGCCTCGCCCCAGCGGATGGTCCGCATCGCCACCTTGGGCAGCGGCGCGTTGCGGTCCCAGTGCATCAGCTTCTTCTTGCCGAACCACTTCGCCTTCAGCGCGTAGTAGCGGTGCGAGAGTTGCGGATAGGCCGCGCGCACCGACGCCACCAGCGCGTCCACCACCTCTGGCTCGACCCGGTTCGACAGATGCCGCGAGGCGGCGACGTCGGCAAAGCCGCGCCAGCGGTCGGAGATTTCCTTGTCCTTGGCGAGCGTGTTGGTGATCAGCGCGAACAGCCGCAGGTTCTCCTTGAACGTCCTGGCCAGCGCGTCGGATGCAGTGCGGCGCATGCGCTCCCGGGGATCCTGCATCAGGTTGAGGGTCTGCTCGATCGACAGCAGCCTGCCACCGACCTTGAACCGCAGCCCCACCATGGTCTCGTCGAACAGCCGGTTGAACGCAGTGTAACCGGTCATCGACTTTTCCTGGAAAAGCTGCTCGACGCGGTCTTCGAGCTGGTAGGGCTTTTCCTTGCGGATATCCTCCAGCCACGGCCGGTAATGGCCGAGCGCCGGCTCCCGCATGGCGGCATCGAGCGCGGCGTCGTCGATCCGGTTCAGTTCGAGCGTGAAGAACAGCAGGTGCAGGTACGCCGCCGTAAGCCGCTCCTGCATGTCGCCGTAGAACTTGGACAGCACCGGATCGGCGGCGTTGCCGGCGTGCAGCAGGCCCGCGTAGGAGCCGAGACGGCCGGCCACATCGTCGATCTTCTCGTAGCGCTTCACCGCCTCGGCGAGGTCGCGGCCGGCGGCCGGCGACGCCGCGATGCCGGCCAGATTGCCCTTGTAGGCCTTCTCGAAGGCCACGCATTCCGCCTCCATCCAGTCGAGGTCGCGCTTGAGCTCGGGCGAGCCGGTGCCTGGATAGAGATCGGTGAGATTCCATTCCGGCAGGGCGCCGAGCGGACGGGCGGCGGTTTTTTTGGCGGATCGGGCGGCGCGCGCCGGCGCTCGGGTCGGTGTCGGGGTCATGCGAGCCCTGCGATGCTAGGGGATGGGGCGTGACAATAGCCCCAAAGATAGAGTGCCGGCCGCGGACGGCAATGTCCGCGGCCGACCATGCCCCGTTCGTTATTGTCGCGGGGACGCCGCGTCAGGCCAGGGCGGCCAGTTGCGGCGCGAGATGCGCGATCACGTCCATCGGCTCGGCCAGGGCCGGCTCGATGCGTTCCTCGAAGAACTCGCGCAACGCGCACAGGCCCACCGCGAATTGCGCGATGACCTGGGCCTTGCGGCGGCGCAGCAGGTCGCAGGTCTGCTCGGCGAACCGCAGGATGTCGTCATGCTCGAACACGACCCTGCCCTTGCCGTCCTCCAGCACATAGTGCCGCCCGAGCCGGGAGACGCTGAGCACGCAATCGAACTCCGGCGCAGGACCGAGCACGTAGAGCTGAGGATCGCCTTCATCCGTGACACCGACCTCCCAGCCGCTGACGCCGCCGCCGGGGATGGCGGCTGCGCAGGCGCTGGTGAGCCGGTTCAACTCGCCCGCGCTCCAGTGCGGGGACGATGACCGGACGACTTGCGGAAACGGTACGACGTTCATGACACCTCCTTGTAGAGGAGCCGGTACAGCTCGGGCTCGTAGAACGACAACAGATGCTTTGCGAATTCGGCCGGGGCAACATTGAGCGCGTTCGCCCAGGCTTCCATGCTTTCGACCGGCACGCGACCGAACCCGTTCTCCACCTGCGATATGAATGTGTAGTACTTGAAGCCCAGCACGCGCGCGAGCTGGATCTGAGAGAGCCCGGACTTGCCGCGCTTCTCCTTGAGCCACGTCCCGGCCTGCTTTCGCAACGTCTTGGACGGCGTTTCCATCTTGGCGGTCTGCATTCCTGCTCCCAGGTTCGGTGGCAACAGTCTTGCCGCGCTCCTATGTTTCATATTTACTAGACTATCGAAATAGAAACAGAACGCGGCTAGACGAGCATAGCACAAGTCGCTGCTCGTAAAGATTTGCCGGACGGTACGGGAAGAAAAATTGTCATGAGGAACCCAGGTCCCCATACGCATTCCCGCAGCGAGCCGCTGGGCCATGGCCCGCAAATCGGATTTGCAGTCGCCGTCATCGCAGGTTTCGCCGCGTGGTCGGGTTTCATCGTCCCGATCGACACCGGACTGGCAATGCCCGTTTTCGCCACCCTGCTTCTGGCTTTCGCGGTCGTGTTCGGCATTGTTGCCTGGCGCTACGGCACCAACGATCCGACCCGCGTGACATACGCGGACGTCGCGGGCGCTCTGACCCTGATCGGCCTGTTCGCAGCCGCCACCATCGAACCTGACCAGCTTGCCGGCCTCGTCGCGGACCGCGGCACGGCCAGCCACTGATGCCTTCTTTTCCCAGTAGCGAAAGGTATGGACGCCGTTGAGAAAGCTGCTAGACTGACAGTGTCATTGAAACGCGTACGATTGAAACGTCGGCATGAGTCTCGTGACCACGAGACGCTTGCGTCCCTTCCGGGCCCCTCTGGCAGTTCCCTTGGAGCTGTGATGTCGGATCGGACGCCTCAGAAGAGGGCCCATGCAGCACGATCCATCATAGACCTGCGCTCAACACTCTCCTGATCCGAACAGAAACCCGCCGGCTGACGCCCGTGCCTGTGTATGCG
The DNA here is from genome assembly GCA_964528635.1 of uncultured Rhodoplanes sp. Taxonomy (GTDB): domain Bacteria; phylum Pseudomonadota; class Alphaproteobacteria; order Rhizobiales; family Xanthobacteraceae; genus Z2-YC6860. The sequence continues at coordinate 14,057 of CAZGSW010000016.1, forward strand.
CGCGCCATGCGCGGCATCGCATCAACGTGTCCGAGAAAGAGCTGTCATGAGCGCCTATTTCACCGCTGAAGCATTCACCGCCCTGTTCCAGGTCATCATGATCGACCTGGTGCTGGCCGGCGACAACGCCATCGTCATCGGCCTCGCCGCCGCTGGCCTGCCGAAAGATCAACGCGCCAAGGCGATCTTCTGGGGCATCGCCGCCGCCACCGTGATGCGCATCGGCTTCGCCAGCATCACCGTCCAGCTGCTCCAGATCATCGGACTGCTGCTGGCCGGCGGCCTTCTGCTGTTGTGGGTATGCTGGAAGATGTGGCGCGAGTTGCGCGAAGGTGCCCACAACGTCGAGGCGGTCGAAGACCTGACCAACCAGGACATCAACGCCGATGGCACCATCGGCAGCACCGAGAACAAAAAGTCGTTCGGTCAGGCGATCTGGCAGATCATCATCGCCGACGTATCCATGTCGCTCGACAACGTTCTCGCGGTGGCGGGCGCGGCACGCGAACACCCGTACATCCTGATCTTCGGGCTCACGCTGTCGATCGCCCTGATGGGCATCGCGGCGAGCTTCATCGCCGGCCTTCTTCAGAAGCACCGCTGGATCGCCTACGTCGGCCTCGCCATCATTCTCTATGTGGCATTGGAGATGTGCTACCGCGGCCTCATGGAGGTCTGGCCTTACGCAGCGCGTCTGGCCGGACTGTAATACGGCAGCGTCATCGAGGCGCCGCTACGGCTTCAACCGGCTGTAGCGGCGCCCGCACCATTTATCGCGCAGCGAAAACCACGCGGGACTGCTGGGCTTGTCCGGCAACTGCGGCCCGCCCGCAGCGGCCCGGCAATGGACGAACGCACGCAAGTGGTTCGACCGCATGGACATGGCGGCCCGCAACGGGCGTGTCGCCGGGGTTTCAAGCCCGGCGAAAATCCGGCGGCGCGCGGTATGATATAGTCAACAAAAGATCATATCCGGGCGTTTGCGGCGCGACACGCCATGACAGCGATTTCCGGCGCGGGTATGATCTATCCCGCCAGAATGCATACGACGGGACAGCGCACCATGACCGCACTCATGATTGCCGCACTTCGCCTTGCCGTGCTTCGCACTGCCGTGCTTGGCCTTGCCGGATCGACTCTCCTGCTGCCGCTCGCCCTCGCCGCCACGCCAGCCCGCGCCGAAACGCCGGAGGAATGGGTGAAGCTCGGCGCCCGTGTGCATGGCGGCTTCGGCGCCTTCATCCCGGTCGGCATCAGGATCGGCGAGGACGCCATGAAGCGCCTCAACGCCAAACCGCGTGAGCTTGCCGTCACCTACCACAGCGGCGGCAAGGTGCCCTGCCCCTGCTCGGTCGACGGTCTCATGCTGGCGCTGAGCGCGAGCCCCGGGCAACGCTCGGTGACTGTCGCCGCCGAGCCTGCACCGGCCGGCGCCTTCCTGGTCGCGGTGATCCGTCCGCGCAAGGGCGGCGAAGGCCTGAAGTACACCGTCCCGATGTCGCTGATGCCGAAGCTCGGCGAAATCAACAAGACCATCCAGGATCCGCTGGCGCGCTACAACGCGGTGATGGCGCTCGGCGACTTCTTCACGGTCGAACCGGTGAAGTGACCGGACGCCGCGCGCGGGCGGCATCGGTCCGTCCGCGCGGGCTCCGGCATGCTATGCTGACGGCTCCACAGCGCCGGAGCCTTTCATGCAGCGTGTCACCGTCACCCTCGACGACGACCTGATGGACGATCTCGACCGCATCATCGCGGCGCGCGGCTACCAGAACCGGTCCGAGGCGATCCGTGATCTCGCCCGCAGCGGGCTCGAACAGGCCGCGGTGGAGGTTGCAGGCTCCCGCCACACCGTCGCCACGCTGGTCTATGTGTACGACCATCACGCCCGCGAACTGCCGAAGCGGCTGACCCAGGGCTTCCACGCGCACCACGACCTGTCGCAGGCGACGCTGCACGTGCATCTCGACGCCGAAAGCTGCCTCGAGGTGACCGTGCTCAAGGGCGCGGGCGGGGAGGTTCAGTCGTTCGCCAACAGCGTGATCGCCGAGCGCGGCGTCCGCCACGGCCATGTGGTCTACATTCCGGCGGCGAACGGCGACGGCCATTCGCATCCGCACGACCATGCCCACGGCAAGCCGCGCAGGCCGCGGCGCAAGGCGTCGCCGGCGGCTTAACAGACCCTTAATCCAGTTCGAGGACAGTGACCCGAAACGGCACAGTGCTGCGTCGAGGTTGCCATGTCCGAGCGCGTTCTCATCGTCGATGACGATCCGGTCCAGCGCCGTCTGCTGGACGGCATGATCCGCAAGTTCGGCTACGAGCCGGACGTCGCCGAGAGCGGCGAGCAGGCGGTGAAACTCCTGACCGGCGACCGGCGGTTCGATTGCGTCGTGCTCGATCTCGTGATGCCCGATCTCGACGGCATGGCGGTGCTGGCGCGGCTGCGCGAGGCCGGCGTCGGCGTTCCGGTGATCGTGCAGACCGCGCATGGCGGCATCGACAACGTGGTGTCGGCGATGCGCGCGGGCGCGGTCGACTTCGTGGTCAAGCCGATCGGTCCGGAGCGGCTGCAGGTCTCGCTTCGCAACGCCATCGACAAGGGCGCGCTGGAGGGCGAGTTCGCGCGCATGAAGCGCGGCCGCTCCGGCACGCTGACGTTCCGCGATATCATCACCCGCAGCCCCGGCATGCACGCGGTGCTGCGCACCGCCGAGAAGGCCGCGGCCTCCACCATCCCGGTGCTGATCGAGGGCGAATCCGGCGTCGGCAAGGAACTGATCGCGCGCGCCATCCACGGCTCCAGCGACCGCCGCGCCAAACCGTTCATCGCGGTGAACTGCGGCGCGCTGCCGGAGAACCTCGTGGAGTCGATCCTGTTCGGCCACGAGAAGGGCGCGTTCACCGGCGCCACCGAGCGCCACCTCGGAAAGTTCATCGAGGCGACCGGCGGCACGCTGTTTCTCGATGAGGTCGGCGAGTTGCCACTGGCCGCACAGGTCAAGCTGCTGCGCGCCATCCAGGAGAGCGAGGTCGAGCCGGTCGGTGCGCGCAAGCCCGTCAGGGTCGACGTGCGGATCGTGTCCGCCACCAACCGCAACCTGATGGCCGACGTGAAGCAGGGACGGTTCCGCGAGGACCTGTTCTACCGCCTCCACGTGTTTCCGATCGCGGTGCCGCCGCTGCGCGAGCGCGCCGAGGACATTCCGGACCTCACCCGGCACTTCCTGGCGCGCTTCGCCGCCGAAGAAGGCAAGCGCATCCGCGCGGTGAGCGCCGATGCGCTGGGGCTGCTGGCGCGGCATCGCTGGCCCGGCAACGTGCGCCAACTCGAGAACGCGGTGTTCCGCGCTGTGGTGCTCGCCGAAACCGACATCATCGGCACCGGCGAATTCCCGCAGGTGAACGCGCAACTGTCCGGCACGCCGGCGGTGGCCGCGCCGACGCTGGCGCCCGCCGCCGTGATCGAGGTGCCGCAGATCGCCGGCATCGGTCCCGCCACCGCGCCGGGACTGGTTCCGGCCGGAGGCAGCCACGGTTCGCTGAACCTGCTCGATGCCGACGGCGACATCCGTCCGCTCGAGGAGATCGAGGCCGACGCCATCCGCTTCGCCATCGCGCACCATCGCGGCCAGATGTCTGAGGTGGCGCGGCGGCTGAAAATCGGCCGCTCGACCCTTTACCGGAAGCTCGAATTCCTCGGCCTCGACGAAAACGACGGCGAATCCCGTCCGGAAGCCGCCCTCGCACGCTAACCATGAACGCAAGTATCCGCGAAATCGCGGGTTTGCCATTGCGTTAACGAGGTCCAGCGTCCCACATTGCGGTCGCGTTTGGGTTCCGTGGCGGCGGACGATTTCCCAACTCGCTTGCGATCGGCGTTGCCGGCTTTCGGCGGCGGCGTCCGAAGTCAGTGGAGTTCGTTCGATGCGCCGCATTCAGTTCTGCATCCTCGCCACCACCGCCATCGCGCTGGTTTCGACCGCCGCGTCAGAGGCCAATCCGATCCAGCCGGGAATGTCGGGGCCGTCGGCGAGCACGGCGCGCGCACGGCCGCCGGGATACTTCCGGCCGTCCGATCCCACCGTACGGTCGCGCACCGTCGCGCCGTTGCGGACCCATCAGCCGAACGCCCGCATCATTGCGACGCCGCAGGTGCCGCCGGCCCGCACCGAGCAGCCGGCACAGTCCGTTTCGCCCGTCATGCGCAACGAGCCGCCGCCGATGCGCGCCCGCCCGCTTGCTCCCGCAGTGCAGGCGCAACCGCCTGCTCCGCCGGTGCGTGCCGCGCAGCCCGCCGCGCCAGTCGTTCGCAGCGCGCCGCCGTCGCAGCCGGTGATGTCGGCCATGCCGCCGCGTCCGGCCGCGGTCTCTGCGCCGGCCGTCGTCACGCCCGCGGTCGCAACGCCCGCGCCGGCCGCCGAGGCAGAACCTGAAGCCGTTTCCGCTCCGCCCCGCGAGGTCAGCCAGCCGGCGAAGCCGAAGCCCGCCGTCGCGGCAGGCTTTGCCGCGTCCGACTCGGACGTCGCCGACAAGGTCCGTGAACTGATCGCGTCGAAGCAGCTCGAGCGCATGGTCCCGCGCAAGAACGAGCGCGACGCGATCGAGACGCTGTACGTGAAGAACCGTTCGATGCCGCTGTGGTACACCGGCGGCACGCCGAGCGAACGCGCCCGCGACGCGATGGCGCATCTCGCCGGCATCGACGCCGACGGTCTCGATCCGTCCGAATATCCGGTCGATCTTGCGGCGCGCAGCGTCGAGGATCTCGCCGAGGCCGAGTTGCGGACCACCGCAATCCTGCTGACCTATGCGCGCCATGCCATGGGCGGACGCGTGCACTTCAGCCGCGTCAGCCCGAACATCGACTACAAGAGCAACTTCAACGCCGCCGACACGATGGCCAAGATCGCCGACGCGACCGACCTGCGGCGCACGCTGGCCGGCTTCAATCCGCCGCAGCCGGGCTATCGCGCGCTGAAGGAAAAGCTCGCCGAGATGCGCGGCAAGCCTGCCGAGGCGGGCGACCGCATCCCCGACGGGCCGGTGCTGCGCTACGGCCGCGACCGCTCCGGCCGCGAACTGGTCATGCTCGACGATCGCGTGCCCATGGTCCGCGAACGGCTCGGCGTCGCGGACGCCCCGCACAACCGCTACGACCGCGCGCTCGCCGCCGCCGTCGCCAAGTACCAGAAGGCAAACGGGCTGAAGCCGACCGGCCAGCTCAACGCCGCGACCATCGCTTCGCTCAACGGCCCGAGCCGCGAGGCGCAGATGACCGCGATCCTCGCCACCATGGAGCGCTGGCGCTGGATGCCGCGCAACCTCGGCGCCACGCACGTCGCGCTCAACATTCCGGACTATCACCTGCAGGTGATGCACAACGGCGAGCAGGTGTGGAAGACGCGCGTCGTGGTCGGCAAGCCGTCGCAGGCGACGCCGCTCATCACCGAGACGATGAAGTTCATCACCGTCAACCCGACCTGGAACGTGCCGCAGTCGATCATCTACAACGAGCTGCTGCCGATCTACGAATCGACCGACCCCAACGTGTTCGCGCGCATGGGCCTGAAGGTCGAGCGCAAGCGCAACGGCGAGATCCGGGTGTTCCAGCCGCCGGGCGAGCGCAACGCGCTCGGCCTGATCCGGTTCAACTTCCCGAACAAGTTCCTGGTCTACCAGCACGACACGCCGGAGAAGCACTACTTCGCCCACTCCAAGCGCGCCTACAGCCACGGCTGCATGCGCGTGCAGGATCCGATGAAGTACGCCGAGGTGCTGCTGACCTACGCTCTGCCGCGCTCCAGCGTGAGCCAGCAGGACCTTCGCCGCCTGCTCGGCGGTCAGGAGCGGCAGATCGATTTCGCCCAGCACATCCCGGTCCACATCAGCTACCAGACCGCGTTCGTGGACGAGGCCGGCAAGCTGCAGTTCCGCGAGGACGTGTACGGGCTCGACAAGGCCGTGATGGCGCAGTTGCAGGGCAGCGAGCGCCAGATGGCCGACGTGGCCATGGATCGGCCGGCCGACCCCAACTTCCAGCCGACCGCCCAGGACGTGCGGCGGATGCACAGCGCCGCCCGCGGCGGGGGCAGCCCGTTTTCGCTGTTCGAGCAGCTTTTCCGGTAATTGGGACGGCTTCGGACTGAATTGGGCCAGAAATGACCCCGTTCAAGGGGCTTTCGGTCCCATTTCAGCAGGTTACGAAGCGTTATCCCACCTGTGAACAGGGCAAAAGTCCTGGATTTCCAGGGCCTTTTTTCGCCATACTCCGGCCTCAGGGTGGCTTGTCGGCGGCGGGGGAAGGCGGGGGCATAAAGTCCGCATTAACCCCACTCGATAAGACTGCGTTAGCCACGTCGTTGCGGTGCAACAGCCCGTATCGGCCTGGTTCATGCGTTGAGCGACCCCGTAACGCGAGGCCGCAAGTGCGAGCTGGTGGCGCACTCAATATTGGGCTGGGATTCACGCGGGCGCATGGCCTGCGCGCGTTCGGATTCGCAGCGGCGATTTCCGTCCTGGCCGTGAGCGTCGCGAGCGCCGAAACCCGGACGCTGCGGCTGTTCAACATCCACACCAAGGAAGATCTCACCATCGCCTACAAGAAGGACGGCCAGTTCGATCCGGCCGCCCTCAAGCGCCTCAACACCTACCTCCGCGACTGGAGGCAGGAAAAAGAGGTGACGATGGACCCGCAGCTGTTCGACATGTTGTGGGAGGTCCACCGCGAGGTGAAGGCATCCGGCCCGATTCATGTGGTGTGCGGCTATCGGTCGCCCAACACCAACGAGATGCTGCGCAACCGCAGCCGCTCCAGCGGCGTCGCCAAGACCTCGCTGCACATGCAGGGCAAGGCGATCGACTTCTCGATCCCGAGCGCCAATGTCGCCGACGTGCGCGCCGCGGCGCTGCGCATCCAGGGCGGCGGCGTCGGCTACTACCCGACCTCCGGCATTCCGTTCGTCCACATGGACGTCGGCAACGTGCGGCACTGGCCGCGCATGACCCGCGACCAGCTCGCCAGGGTGTTCCCGAACGGCCGCACGCTGCACGTCTCGACCAGCGGACCGCTGTCCGGCTACGAGCAGGCCAAGGCCGATGCCGAGCGCAACGGCGGCCGCCTGACCGCCATTGCCTCCGCCGAAGCGGCGCCGCAGGGCAATCTGATCGCCTCGCTGTTCAACCGCTTCCGCAACAGCAGCGACCCGGAAGAGACCGAGGATAACGCGACCAACGCGCAGACCGCTGCCGCATCGCGCCGCCAGCCTGCACGGACCGCTCCCACTCCCGCGGCGGAGCCGGTCGTGACCGCGCAGGCGCCTGCTGCGCCCGCCGAGGCCGTGCCGCTCCCGCGCACCCGTCCGGCGTTCCAGGTGGCATCGGCCCCGACCTACCAGGTCGCATCCGCAACGCAACGGGCCGTCCCCGCCCCGGCGCCCCGCGTGGCCCGCACCGACGTCGCCTCGCTGTCGCCGAACCAGATCATCCAGGCACGCGGCTACTGGCAGGGCTTGCCGGAGGTGCGCGAGACGGTCGGCGCCGCTCGCCGGACGCCGCCCGTACAGGTCGCTTCCGCCGACGGCGACATGACCGCCAGCGTGGGCCCGTTCGCTCGCACCGACCGCGTGGCGCCCGACGTTGCGCTGGCCTATGCCGCCGATCAGCCCGCCACGTTCGCCCAGCGCTCCGCCATCCTGACCCAGCAGGACACGGCGACCGTGGCCGCCAAGCCCGCCGCTCCCGCCACCGTCCGTCCGGTGAAGGACACCGCCAAGGTCAACGACCCCTGGATCCGCGGCCTGGTGCTGGCGTCGGACATGCACCGCTCCATGGTGACGACGACATTCGGCCAGCCGGACCTGCGCGCCCTGGCGCCGTTCATGCAGAAGCCGGCCATGACGCTGGTGATGACGTTCTCCGGCGATCCGAATCCCGGCACGACCTACGACACGTTCTCGGGCAGCGCCGTGGTGTTCCAGGCGACCATGACGTTCGGCGTCCAGACCGCGCACCTCAACCGCTGACGTCGCGTTCCGCGTTGCCGTTGCCGCCCGGCGAGAGCCGGGCTTTTTATTTGCCGGTCTGCCACCAGACCGCCCGACACTGGATTCGCGCGGCCGCGGCCGCCCGCCTATGATGCCCGGCCAGTTCCGGGAGAGAACGCCTTGAGCATATCGAATTCGGTCCTCGACACCCGCTTCCGCGCAGCGCTGGACCGCATGGCCGAACGGGGACGGCTGCACACCTACACCGCTCCCGCCGATCCCTGTCTCGACATCGCCGGCATCATGAAGAAGCTCGACGGCGGTCCGTCGCTGCTGTTCTCCAACGTGACCGGCTACGACATGCCGGTGGTCGGCAACCTGCTGTCCTGCCAGGCCAACGTCGAAGCGGCGTTCGGGGTCGACTTCCGCGGCGTCCGCGAGTTCGTCGGCCGCGCGCTCGGCGATCCGAAGCCGCCGGTGGTGGTGGAGCGGGCCCCGGTGCACGACAAGGTCCACACCTCCGGCATCGATCTCGGCAAGCTGCTGCCCGCGCTGACCCACACCGCAGCCGACGCCGGACGCTACATCACCGCCGGCATCGTGATCTGCCGCGATCCGGAAACCGGCGTCTACAACGCCTCCTATCACCGCCTGATGCTGGCGGGAGGAAACCGCGCGGCGATCCAGCTCGACTTCGGCCGCCACCTGCGCGCCGCCTTCGAGCGCGCGCAGAGCAAGGGCAACCACCTGCCGGTGGTGGTGGTGATCGGCTCCGACCTCGCGCTGCACTACACCGCGGCGACCATGGGCTCGCAGATGCCGGAGAACGCCGACGAACTGGCGGTGGCCGGCGGCCTGTGCGGGCGACCGCTCACGGTGGTGAAGGCGCTGACGCAAGATTTGCTGGTGCCGGCCGAAAGCGAGATCGTGCTGGAAGGCGTTCTGCGCTGCGACCAGGAGATCGAGGAAGGCCCGTTCGGCGAGTTCGTCGGCTATCTGGCGCCCGCCGATCCCGGCCCGGTTCTGGAGGTGACCGCGGTCACCCATCGCAACAAGCCGATCTATCACGCCATCAACGGCTACGGCCGCGAGACCGTGGTGCTGCGCAAGTATGTGCTGGAGGCATCGCTCCTCAAGGTGCTGCAATCGGCGGTGCCGGTCGTCACCGATGCCGAGATGACGGCGGGCGGCCTGCACCGCTTCCACGCCATCATCCAGGTCAGGAAGACCGGCCCCGCCCACGACGGCCTGCAGCGCAACGCCATCATGGCGTCGTTCGGGGCGCTCAAGGACCTCGACATGGTGATCGCCGTCGACGACGACATCGACATCCGCGATCCCGCCGACGTCGAATACGCCATGGCCACCCGCATGGAGGCGTCCCGCGACATCTTCATGGTGCCGGCGGCACGCGGCCACGAATACGTCCGCGTCTCCGACCGCGGCATGCGCACCAAGCTCGGCATCGACGCCACGGTGCCGTTCGCCGAGCGCGACAAATTCGCCCGCTGCGTGTTCAAGGCGGTGGAGCCGGACACCGCGGATTTCGCCACCGACGCCGCCACGGCGAGAAGGCGGCTGGATTTGTAGCTGGCATCCATTTGCGCCGCTCCCTCTCCGCCGTCATTCCGGGGCGCGAGCGAACACGGAATGACAGCCGATACGCCATCGGGTGTCATCGCCCGCGAAGGCGGGCGATCCAGTAGACACCGCTGGAACCGTGGGTGCTGGATGCCCGCCTTCGCGGGCATGACAGCCGGAGGCGCACCGGGAGCGCGGACAGGCCCTTGCCCTACGCCGCCAGCATCCCCAGCGCGTGCATATAGGTTTCCAGGATCGCCTGCTGCTCGTTGCGCTCGTTGCTGTCCTGCTTGCGCAGCTTGATGATCTGCCGCAGCGCCTTGACGTCGAAGCCGTTGGCCTTCGACTCGGCATAGACGTCGCGGATATCGTCGGAGATGGTCTTCTTTTCTTCCTCGAGCCGCTCGATTCGCTCGACGAAGGCCTTGAGCTGGTCCTTGGCGAAGCGGGTCTTGTGGCTTTCGGAGTCGTCTTTTTCTACCGCCGACATCGGCTGTCCTCGTTTCAGTTCTGACGCGGAGACGGCCTCCGCCTTGGAAGCCGGAGATTTCGCGTTCCGAAGCCGCCGGGCAAGGCAGGCCGGATGCCGCCCCCATCATCCACAAGCCGGTCTGTGGGCAGGCGACAGGCCCTTGCGGCGCTCATGCAAAGCCCGGCATCCGGACACGAGCGCATCGTGGGCGGGCAGTTGCCCAACACAAACTGCAGAATGCGGCCAAATCGACGCAATCCGCTTCGCAAGGAAACCCGCATTCCCTACAATGCGCCCCGGGACGACCCGGCGGTCCACAAAACCCCGGTCCAAGAAAAGGCTCGATCACCTTTAGGGAGGGATACATGCGTCTGGTTGCAACACTGGCCCTGAGCGCGCTCGCCGCCGCTCTGACCGCCTCGGCCGCTCCGGCCCAGCAGCGCGAGATCAACATCACGGTCGCCGCCGGCCAGCCGCTGCGCGCCATGCGGCCGCTGCAGATGGTCAGCGATTTCTACATCCCCGAGGTGGAGAAGCGCATCAAGGCGGCCAACCTGCCGATCAAGATCAACTGGAAGGAGGCCTACGCGGGCTCCCTGCTCAAGCCGACCTTCGTGCTCAAGGGCGTGCAGGACGGCATCGCCGACATCGGCTTCGAGCCGACCATCTTCCATCCGGACCGGCTGCCGCTCGAGCAGATCTCGTTCATGACGCCGTTCGCCACCAGCGACGTGGTCATGGTCGGCAAGGCGATCGACAGGCTGCACGCCACCATGCCGGAATACGCGGCGCAGTACGACAGGCACGGCGTGATCCGCCTCGCCGGTTCGAGCTTTGACTCCTACGAGCTGTTCAGCACGTTCCCGGTCCAGAAATTCGACGACATCAAGGGCAAGAAGATCTCGACCGCGGGCGCCGCCCTGCAGTGGATGCGCGGCACGCCCGCAACGCCCGTGTCGAGCAACATGACGCTGTACTACAACAACGCCAAGACCGGCGTGATCGACGGCTTCATCATCTTCCCGTCGGCGATCCCTGGCATGAAGTATCCGGAAGCCGCACCCTACGTCACCAAGGTCGGCTTCGGCGCCCAGTACGCTGCGGCGCTCATCATCAACAAGAGCTTCCACGCCAAGCTGCCGCCGGAGCTGCAGAAGATCCTCAAGGAAGCCGGCGAGGCCTGGACCGCCGCCGCCGACAAGATCCAGCTCGATCTCGGCAATGCGGGCTTCGACTCGGTGCCCAAGTTCCCGAACGGCAAGGCCTTCGTGCTGCCGCGCCCCGAGCAGGAGAACTGGGCCAACGCGATGCCGAACATCGCCAAGGAATGGGCGGAGCGCATGGACAAGCAGAACCTGCCGGGCTCCAAGGCGCTCAGCGCCTACATGGACGAGCTGCGCAAGGCCGGCGCCAAGCCGGTCCGCGACTGGGACAAGAAGTAACGGCCTGCGGGCCGAAACGGATTGTCCGTGTCGTCGAATGTCCACGATCCGAACGAGAGGGCGCCGGGTCCCGGCGCCCTCGGCGTCTTGTATTTCGGCTACTTCACCCAGGCACTGAACATCACGGGGACCCTGCTGATCCTGGCGATGGCGATTGCCGTCAACCTCGACGTCGGCGGCCGCAATCTGTTCAACCATCCGATCCCCGGGGTGAACGAGTTCATCGGTCTTTCGATCGTCGCGGTGGTGTTCCTGCAACTGGCCAACACGCTGCACGAGGGCCGTCACATCTCGAACGACATCCTGATCCGGCTGATCGCGGAGTCGCACCCGCGTCTGTCCGCCTCGCTTTATTCGCTGTTCCACCTGATCGGCGCGATGCTGATGGGTTTCATCGTGGTCTATGTCTGGCCCCTGCTGGTTGAGAACTACCAGAACGGCTATTTCTCCGGCACTGCCGGGATTGTCGAAATCCCGATCTGGCCCTTCATGGCGGTGGTCCTGATCGGATCGGTGACAACCGCGATCCAGTTCCTGATCATCGCGGGACAGTTGGCGCGCCGCGCGCTGAACGGGACGGCGTGACGCCATGAGCGAGATCGCGATCGGCGCCGTCTGCTTCCTCGCCAGCCTGGTCCTGATCCAGTCCGGCATGCACATCGGCGTGGCGCTGCTGCTGCTGTCGTTCATCGGCGTCTGGGCGATCAAGGGCGTCGCGGTCGCCGGCAAGCTGCTGTCCAATTCGGTCGCAACCTCGATCGCCTCCGATGCCTATGCCGTGATCCCGATGTTCGTGCTGATGGGGCTGTTCGTGTCGGCCACCAACATGGGACGCGACACCTTCGACGTGGCCGCGCTGGCGCTGCGCCGGATCCGCGGCGCGCTCGGCGTTGCCACAGTCGCCGCCAACGCCATCTTCGCTGCCTGCACCGGCACCTCCATCGCCTCGGCATCGGTGTTCACCAAGGTGGCGGTGCCGGAGATGGTGCGGCACGGATACACGTCGAAATTCTCCGTCGGCGTGGTGGCCGGCAGCTCCGTGCTGGGCATGCTGATCCCGCCCAGCATCCTGATGATCATTTTCGGCATCATCGCCAACATCTCGATCGGCGATCTGTTCACCGCCGGCATCCTGCTCGGCATCCTGCTGGCGGCCGCGTTCTGCATCACCATCATGCTGATGGCCTACTTTCGTCCGGCGTCCGTCGCCGCGGACCCCGGCGCGCTCGCGGGGGAATACCATGGCTCCCTGGAAGGCGCCTCGAACTGGGAGCTGTTCAAGAAGGTGTTTCCGGTCGCCCTCCTGGTCGGCACCGTGCTCGGCGGCATCTACGGCGGGTTCTTCACGCCCACCGAGGCGGGCGGCGCCGGCGCGCTGGCGGCGTTCCTGATCGCACTGTCACGGCGCGAGCTGACGCTGCGCAAGTTCTGGGAGGTGGCGCTCGAGACCGGCCGCGTCACCGCCGCGATCTGCTTCCTGCTGATGGCGGCGGCGCTCTATTCGCAGATGCTCACCATGTCCGGCCTGCCCTACGCGATCGGCCAATGGCTGCAGCACGCCGATCTCGGCTTCCTGCCGGTCCTGATCGGCTATCTGCTGGTCCTGCTGGTGCTCGGCTGCTTCCTCGACTCCGTATCGACCATGCTGATCGTGCTGCCGTTCGTGATCCCGGTGTTCGAGACGCTCGGGGTGAACCTGGTTTGGCTCGGGCTCGTCAGCATCATCGCCATCGAGATCGGCCTGTTGACCCCGCCGCTCGGCATTGCGGTGTTCGTGGTGAAGGCCAATCTGGAGGATCAGCGTACCACCACCTGGGACATCTTCATGGGCACCATGCCCATGACGCTGACCATGGTGGCGACGTTGATCGTCTGCGTGATGTTCCCGTGGCTGTCGCTGGCATTGCTCGGGCAGAAATGGAGCTGGTGGTAGACCCTACCCCCGCGCCACGTTCCCGCTCCGCACCGGCACGCCGAACTCGCGCGAGCACACCTCGGCGAGCCGGGCCACGCCCTCGCGGATTTCATCGTGCGTCGGGCTGGCGAAGCAGAGCCGCATCCGGCAACGGCTGTAGTCCGGATCGACCGACCACTGCGGACCGGGGTTGATCGCCACCTCGGCCTTCAGCGCCGCCTGCGCGAGCTTCATTGTGTCGACGTTGTCCGGCAGCTTGACCCACAGGAAGATGCCGCCCTTCGGATCGTCGAACTCGGCCGCGGTGCCGAAGTTCTCGTTCACCGCCTCCATCATGGTCTCCAGCTTGGCGCGCAGCCCCTTGCGCAGCGCCGGAATGTGCGCGTCGAAGTTCGGGATGCAGTATTCCGCCAGCACCATCTGCTCCAGCGCGCCGGAGCCGGCGTCGGTCTTGATCGAGAGCATGCGCGACAGCATCTCCCACGGCGCGACGATGTAGCCGACCCGCAAGGCCGGCGCGATCGACTTGGAGAACGAGCCGATGTGGATGACGCCGCCGTTCCTGCTCATGGCGTAGAGCGCGGGAGGCCGCCTGCCCTCCCAGATCAGGTCGCAATAGCAGTCGTCCTCGAAGATCGGCACGCCGTGCGCGGCGGAGAGCCGCAGCATCTCCTCACGCCGTTCGAGCGGGAGGATGGTTCCGGTCGGGTTCTGCACCGTCGGGATGGTGTAGATGAACTTCGGCCGCACGCCCTTGCGCTTCAATTCGTCGAGCGCGTTCGACAGCAGGTCCATCCGCATGCCGTCGCGGTCGAGCGGGATGCCGACCGGCGTGACGCCGGCTCGGGTGTAGCGGTTGATGGTGCCTTCGTAGCAGTCGCGCTCGATCACCACCGTGTCGCCGCGCTCCAGCAGCACGCCGTTGACCAGATCGAGCGCCTGCAACGAGCCCGAGGTGACGAGAATGTCGCCGGTTCCGCACCCGATGCCGGCGTCGGCCTTGAGCTTCTTCACCAGGAACTCGCGCAGCGGCAGATAACCCTGCGGCCCGCTGTCGAGCCCGTAGGTCGAGAGCGTCCGCCCCTCGCGGCGCAGGATCGCGTCGGCCGCGGCGATCAGCCCGTCGAGCGGCAGTTCGTCGGCGTCGTTGTTGCCGCCGATGAAGTTGTACTTCGGCCGTCCGGTCCAGCGCGCCGCAGGCGGCGGCAGACTCTTCGGCAGCAGCGGCGCGTAATCGAACGATGTCATGCGTCAGTTTCCGGCAAGAAGATCGGCGAGTTCGGGCACCACCCAGAGCGGAGTCTCGCCGCGATGCACGCGCTGCACGTTGTCGAACGCGTTGCGGAAGCGGGCGACGTGGTTGTCCCAGGTAGGCCCGGCGAAGTGCGAGGTCAGCAGCACGTTGTCGAGCCTGAACAGCGGGTTGTCCGGCGGCGGCGGCTCCCGATCGAACACGTCGAGGCCGGCGCCGAAAATCCTGCGGTCGGCGAGCGTGCGGGTCAGCGCCTTCTCGTCGATCACCGGCCCGCGGCTGGTGTTGACGACAATCGCTTCCGGCTTGAGCAGGCCGAGCGCCGCCTCATCGATCATGTGGCGCGTGGATTCGTTGAGCGGCACATGCAGCGACACCACGTCGGAGCTGCGCAGCAACTCGCCGAACAGACGGAACTTGACACCCAGCGCGTCCTCCTCATGCTCCGGCAGCCGGGCGATGTCGTAGTACTGCACCCGCATGCCGAATGCCTTCGCCAGCCGCGCCACCTTCTTGCCGATGGTCCCGAGTCCGACGATGCCCAGCGTCTTGTCGTGCATCTCGTACATGCGCGGCGCCGGCCCATTGCCGCGCCAGCGCCCGCCCGCGACGTTGTTGTGCTGCCAGATCACGCGGCGCGACACCGCCAGCATCAGCATGATGGCGTGTTCGGCGACCGAGATGGCGTTGGCGCCGCCGTTGTTGGCGACCGGCACGCGGGCCCGCCGCGCCGCCTCGATGTCGACGTCGTCGTAGCCGGCGCTGAGCAACTGGATCAGCTTCAGTTTCGGCGCCGCCTTGTGGAACGCGTCCGGCATTTTCAGACTCGGATAGCAGACCACGTATTCGGCGGACGCCGCGGCGGCCTCCGCTTCGGCCTGGCCCTTGACGATGACGGTATCGAAACCCGCCGGCGCCATCTCGCGCGCGATTTCGTTGATTTCGGCGAACGACGGCGGCACGACGACGATGCGAGGTGACATCAGGCATTTTCTCCCGGCCGGACCGTATCAGCATCGCGGCCGGAACCGCAAAGGTTGCGGATCGGGAATGAAGGCCCCCACAACCAGGCATGGCGGGCATGTGCCGGAGATCCGCGTCTGTCGCCTGCGAAGCCGCGTGATATACCTGCCTCCGCACTGAGGGAGAGAAACGACATGCGACCGTTCGAGGGCATCCGGGTGATCGACGTCACGCACGTGCTGGCGGGACCGTTTGCGTCCTACCAGCTCGCCGTTCTGGGCGCCGACGTCATCAAGGTCGAGGACCCCAACGATCCCGACCAGAGCCGCATGTCGGGCAGCGACAAGCCGCTCGCCCGCAAGGGCATGGGCACCTACTACCTCACCCAGTCGTCGAACAAGCGCGCGGTCACGCTCGATCTGAAGACCGAGCGCGGCCGTGAAATCCTGAAAGAGCTGGTGAAAACCGCCGACATCTTCATCGAGAACTACCGGCCCGGCGCGTTCGAGGCGCTGGGCCTCGGCTACGAGGAGCTGTCGAAGCTCAACCCGCGGCTGATCTACGCGTCGTTCTCGGCGTTTGGCCACACCGGCCCCAAGCGCGAGCTGACCGCCTACGACCACGTCATCCAGGCGACCTCGGGACTGATGGCGGCGACCGGAACGGAGGGCGCGACCCCAATGAAGCTCGGCGCGCCGGCGGTCGACTACTCCACCGGGCTGACCGGCGCGTTCGCGCTCGCCTCGGCGCTGTTTCAGCGCGAGCGCACCGGCAAGGGCCAGCGCATCGACATGGCGATGCTCGACGTGGCGCTGACGCTGATGTCGTCGCACGTGACCGGCTATCTCACCCACGGCGCGGAGCCGAAGCCCCGCGGCAACTTCCATCCGAACGCCACCAACAGCGCGTTCAGGACCAAGGACGGCAATCTGGTGATGCTTGGCGCCAGCAACATCCGCCAGCAGCGCCGCCTGTGGACCGCGCTGGAGCGTCCCGACATGATCAAGAAGAACAACGACGAGCGCGACGCCGACCGCGACAACGAGATTGCAACACTCGAACAGATCATGCTGACCCGCACCGCCGACGAGTGGGAGGAGTACCTGCAGGCGCGGCACGTCCCCGCGGCGCGGGTGCGCACCCTGAAGGAGGCGCTGGCCGATCCGCAGATCGCAAGCCGCGGCGTGATCCACCGGCACGCGGCGGCAAACGGCGTCGACAAGGAGTTCGGCGTGCCGCTCGCCGCGTTCCGCTTCGCGCACGGCGGTCCGCGCATCGATACGCCGCCGCCCGCGCTCGGCCAGCACAACGACGAGATTTTCGCGGAGCTGGGACTGAGCGAGGCGAAGGAGCGGAAGAAGGCTTAGTACCCCGTCATCCTGAGGTGCGAGCCGCGCAGCGGCGAGCCTCGAAGGATGGACGGCCCGTGGCGGAGCCACTTGTTGCGTCTATGATGGTGCAATGGGTGCGTTTGTTTACATGCTTCGATGCAACGACGGATCGCTGTACGTCGGCAGCGCCAATGATCTTGAAAAGCGCATTGCGCAACATCAGGCAGACACGTTTCCGGGGTATACCGCCTTGCGGCGGCCTGTCGAGTTGGTCTGGTCCGAGTATTTTCAACGGATCACGGACGCGATCAGCGCCGAGCGGCAGCTCAAAGGATGGAGTCGGGCAAAGAAGGAGGCGCTTGTTCGCAACGATTGGCGCCGTGTGCAGCACTTGGCAAAACGTCGTGCCGGAAAACCGGAGGCTGCCCCGTAACCCCGAGACGGAAACCATCAGCAGACAACGTCCGGCCGATACATCCTTCGAGGCTCGGCCTAGCGGCCGAGCACCTCAGGATGACGGGTTGAGGTTGATAACGGGTAGAAGAAGCTAATCAGTGCTTGTTTGCAGCCGCAGCCTTCTCGAACGCGGCCTTCTGCTCCGGCGAGGCCTCCTTCTGGTGCTTCGCCTTCCACTGGTCGAACGGCTCGCCGTACACGATCTCGCGGCTCTGATCCTTACTCATCGGGATGCCCTTGGCGTCGGCCGCGTCCTTCATCCAGTTCGACAGGCAGTTCCGGCAGAATCCCGCGAGGTTCATCATGTCGATGTTCTGCACGTCGGTGCGCGTGCGCAAATGCTCGACCAGCCTGCGGTACACGGCGGCTTCCAGCTCGGTGCGGGTCTTGTCGTCCATGGCGGTGATCCTTTGCTGGCCCTCAAGATAAAGCCCGAAGCCGGCGGTTTGAAGGGCCTGCAGTGCGTGCGACGCTGCTCCCGCCTCCGTTCGGCTCCGCGAACGCGGGAACGAACGGGAAAGACTACAACCGGCTCGCGACCATGCACCACGCGCACCCGTGGCGAGCAAAGCAAAAAAGCCCGCCGCGTTCCCCGGCAGGACGCGGCGGGCACGGTATGCGCCCGCACCGCGGACGCGATCTTCGCGGCTGCGCTAGCCGAGCACCTTCTTGACGCGCTCCGACGACATCGGCAGATGCCGCAGCCGCTTGCCGGTGAGCTGCGCCACCGCGTTGCCGATCGCCGGCGCGACGGTGGGGATGCCCACCTCGCCCATGCCGGTCGGCGGATTGTCGGTGACCAGCACGCGGGTGTGGATCTGCGGCACGTCGCTCATCCGCAGCACGTGGTAGTCGTTGAAGTTCGACTGCTGCACGGCACCGCCCTTCATGGTCAGCTCTTCCGACAGCGCACCGGACAGCGCGTAGATGATGGCGCTTTCGAGCTGGGCCTGCACGTTGTCGGGCTGGATGATCAACCCGCCGTCGATCGCGATCCAGAAATCATGGACCTTGATCTTGCCGGACGCCTTGTCCACCGACACCTCGGCGACGCCCGCGGTGAGCGTGTCGTGGTAGTCGGAGAACGCGATGCCCATGCCGCGGCCGTCGCGCTTCCTGCCGAAGTCGGACATCTCCGCCACCGCGCGGATCACCGCCTGCGCGCGCGGATGGGCCTTGGTCAGCTCCAGCCGCATCGCCAGCGGATCGGCGCCCCGCTCGAGCGCCACCTCGTCGAGGAACGACTCGCTGACGAACTTGTTGTAGCCCGCGCCGATGCCGCGCCAGGCGTGCACCCGCATGCCGCGCTGCTCGCGGATCGCATCGGCCTTCAGGTTCGGGATGGCGTAGAAATCCTGACTCATCCCGACCCAGCCGATGTAATCGCGGCCCTTCGTGGCCTTGAAGCGCGGCGGCGCCGCTACGGCGTCGACGTTCTCCGCCACGATGCGGTGATGCCAGCTCACCAGGTTCTTGTTGCCGTCGAGGCCGGCCTTCATGACGTGGTGCGTCATCGGACGCGGCCGCGCCGCGGCCAGATCGTCCTCGCGGGTCAGCATCAGCTTCACCGGCTTCTTGACGATGTTGGAGAGCACCACCGCCTGCACCGGAGCGTCGGGCCAGATCCGCCGCCCGAAGCCACCGCCCAGCAACTGGTTGTGGATCCTGATCTTGTCCGGCGTGGTCTTGAGCACACCGGCTGCGACCGCCGCCACCAGTTGCTGCACCTGGGCGCCGCACCAGATTTCCGCCGACTGGCCGTCCGCGGCGACGCGGGCGACCGCAT
>CAZGSW010000017.1:0-32869 GCA_964528635.1 uncultured Rhodoplanes sp.
ACCAATCTGATTTGGGAATCCCAACCGATTCAGCCCAGAACAATCATGCTCTAGTGGTCTTTTGATTCTAACATTCGCAAACACGCCTGCCGAAACGGGATGCGAATGTTAGAATCAGACCACTAGACCGGCCGCTCGGGAGAGGTGCGGACATGAATGTGGTTCAGGTGCCGCGACACGGTCCGCCGGACGTTCTCGTTTGCGTGGACGTCCCGCAGCCTGCCCCCAAACCCAACGAAGTTCTGGTGCGGGCGCACTCGATCGGGGTGGGAATTCCCGATCTGGCAATCCGCTCGGGGACGTATCGCTGGATGCCGAAGCTCCCTGCGGTGCCGGGCACCGAGTTGTCCGGCACGGTGGTGGCTGTCGGCTCCTCGGTGAGCACGGTTCGCGAGGGTGACGCCGTGCTGGTGTCCGCCCGCGAGAAGGACGAGCGCGGCGGCTGCTACGCCGAGTTCGTGACTGTCGCCGAAGCTGCGCTGTTTCCTCTGCCGCCGGCAGCCGACCTGGAGAAGGCGGCGGCGCTGTCGAACTATCAGCTCGTTCAACTGCTGGTTACCGACGCAGCGCACGCGACCGCCGGGCAGACCGCGCTGGTCTATGCGGCCGCAGGCGGCGTCGGCAGCGCGCTGGTCGACGTCCTGACCTCCATGGGTCTCGGCGTGATCGGAGTGGCAAAGGGCGTGGACAAGGCCGCATTCCTGACGCGTATCGGCGCGAAGTGGGCCGTCGATCGCGCGAGTGAAGCCGTGCCGGAAGCGGTGATGGCGGCGACGGACGGCCGTGGCGTCGATCTGATTTTCGATCCGGTGGGCGGGCCGTCGTTTCCCGACAACATCAAGCTGCTCGCTCATCTGGGCAAGGTCGTGTCGTTCGGTTCGCTCGGTGGCCAGCCGTCGGGCGATCTGCTCGCGGTGATGCGCGAGCACCGCAACCGCAATCCTTCCGTCTGCACCTTCAGCATCCACGGCTACGACAAGCGCCGCGAGCGCCGGCGCGCGGCGATGAGCTGGGCGATCGCCGAGCTGGCCGCGGGAAGGATCAGTCCGGCGATCTCCGCGCGGCTGCCTCTCGCCGATGCACGGCAGGCTCACGAACTGCTGGAAAGCGGCCGCTCGGTCGGAAAGATATTGCTGCAGCCGTGATGGCTGCGCCGGACTGTCTCTAGTGGTTGCTGTCTCGCTGACAGTGTCTCTCGACGATCTGGATCAGACGCGCCGCGGCCGTCGACAGCGTGTCGTCGTCCCGCCAGACCACTCCGATCTGCCGGGTCATGTACTCGGAGCCGAGTTCGACTGTCTTCACGACACCGGCGGCCTCATCGGCATCCATCGACATCTTCGAGACCAGCGCCAGGCAGTCGGTCGACTGGATCATCGCCTTGATGAACTGGACGGAGTTGCACTCGATCGTGGCCTGCGGCAGCGGCAGCCCTTCCGCCTCGAAGGCAAGCTGCAGGCGCTGCCGGTGCAGATTGTTGCGCACCGGCAGGATCCACGGGTAGTGCGCCACGTCGCGAACCGAGACCTGCCGTTCCCTGGCGATTGGATGCTTGGGCCGCGAGACGATGACCAGCCGGTCGTTGAACAGGGAACGGCGCTGACAGCCGCGCGGCACCACCTCGTCGGCAATGAAGGTCACCGCGAAGTCCAGTCTGCCGTTCTGCACGAGTTCGACGAGCGCGGGCGACAGCTCCGTCGTGAGGCGCACCAGCACGTTCGGCCGCTCCTGCGCGAGGTCTGCAAGCGGTCCGGGAAACACCTTCGGCGCCACGATCGGCGGCGCGCCGATCTCGACGATGCCGCTGAGGCCGGACTTCAGGGAGTCGAGATTGTCACGCAGGTGATGGATGCCGGTGCTGATTGCCTGCGCGTGCGAGCGCAGACATTCTCCGTAGACCGTGGGCTTCATGCCGCGCGAGGTGCGGTCGAACAGTTTGACCTGCAATTCCTCTTCGAGCCGTCGGAGACTTTTGGTCAGGGCCGGTTGCGAGATCGCAAGCACGTCAGCGGCCTTGCCGATGCTGCCCTTTTCGAAAATCGCGAGCACATTGCGGAGCTGGCGGACGTCCATCGAGGGGTTCTCATTTATTATGACTTTGCAGGAAGAGCATAACTTGTAAGCCGATGCGATATCAAGGCGCACCGATAAGTCTGGAGTTATGGCTTTCGGACAAAGTTCTATTATCGGTTACCCCCGAGCTTTGCGATTGTGTCCGCGGGGGAGTGAGTGGGCAGCGATGAGCTGCCTGCCGACGGGAGGAACGGTGATGAGAAGATTCATAGTAGCGCTGATGCTTCTGGCCGGATCGATGACTTTCGCGTCGGCCCAGGCCGACCCCGCGAAATGGCCCGACCGTCCGATCCGCTTCATTGTTCCGTTTCCCGCCGGCGCTGCCACCGATGTGGTGGCCCGCGTCATAGCCAAGCGGCTGACCGAGAAGCTCGGGCAGTCTGTCGTTGTCGAAAACCGGGTCGGCGCCAGCGGCACGCTGGGCACCGATGTCGTCGCGAAGTCGGCGCCTGACGGCTACACGATCGGGTTCTCCACCGCGACCACCCTTCCGATCGCTGCGAGCCTCAGCCCCAATCTGTCCTATGACCCGCTGAAGGACTTCACGCCGCTCACCACACTCGGCTCGACGCCCTATTCGCTCGTGGCGTGGAAGGGTCTGCCGGTGAAGACCGTCGCCGACCTGATCGCCTACGCCAAGGCCAATCCCGGCAAGGTGGCGTACTCGTCGGTCGGCCCGTCGAGCCTTGCGCATCTCGCGGCGCAACTGTTCTCCACCCAGACCGGCGTGGAATTCACCCACGTGCCTTACAAGAGCGCCAGCCAGGCGGTGTTCGACCTGATGGAAGGCCGCATCCAGATCCAGTTCGGTCTGGTGGCAGCGAGCCTGTCGCAGGTGCGTGAGGGCAAGCTGACGGCGCTCGCGGTGACGAGCGCCGATCGGGTGCCTGATCTGCCGAGCGTTCCAACCATCGCGGAGTCGGGCCTTCCCGGCTACGAGGCCGTGCTGTGGACCGCGGTGGTGATGCCTGCGGGCGTGCCGGCCGCGATTTCCGGCAAGCTTCAAAAGGCCATCGTCGAGACGCTGAATGAGCCGGAGATCAAGGGCGCGCTGCAAGCCAGAGGTTTCGTGGCCCAGTCGAGCACGCCGGACGAACTCCGCTCGCTGATCGAGCGCGACATCAAGAAGTGGCGCGATCTGGCGGTCAAAGCGAAGATCGAAGTCAAGTAGCAACGAGCGGAAGGTCGCGGCCGTCGGCCGCGCTGGTCTGGTGGAAATGTCGTATCGTCTGGGCGTCGATATCGGAGGAACCTTCACCGATCTGGTGATCCAAAGCGACAGCGGCGGCATCCATACGGTCAAGGTGCCGTCGACGCCCGACGATCCGTCGCAGGCCGTGCTCAATGCAATCGAGGTGGCTGCGGGGCCGGAGATCGGCATCGCGCTCGGCGACGTCGCCCAGTTCATTCACAGCACCACCGTCGCCACCAACGCCATCCTGCAAGGCAAGGGAGCCCGGACCGGTTTCCTGGTGACGGAGGGGTTTCGCGACCTGCTCGATATCCGTCGCCACAAGCGGTACTCGCTGTTCGACGCTGCATATCGCAAGCTGCCGCCGCTGGTGGAGCGGCATCTGACGTTCGGCATTCCCGAGCGGATCGGCGCGCAGGGCGAGATCGTGGAGCCGCTGGATGAGGCGGCGCTTCGTGAAGCGCTCCGCAAGCTCGGAGAAGCGAAGGTCGAATCCGTCGCGATCTGCTTCCTGTTCAGCTTCCGCAACAATGCGCACGAGTTGCGCGCGGCCGAGATCGCGCGCGAGATGCTGCCGGATTGCTTCATCTCCCATTCGAGTGCGGTGTATCCGCAGTATCGCGAATACGAGCGTGCCAGCACCTCGGTGGTGAACTCGTACCTCGGCCCGGTCGTGTCGCGCTATGTCGATCGCCTGTCATCCGAAGCGCAGCGGACCGGCGTAAAGGCGCCGCTGCAGCTCATGCAGAGCAACGGCGGCATCATCGCGGCGTCCGAGGCCAGCCGCTATCCCTGCCGCATCGTGGAATCCGGACCCGCGGCTGCAGTGATTGCGTCGAACTACTTCGGCTCGCTGGTCGGAAAGCGCAACATCATCGCGTTCGATATGGGCGGCACCACCGCGAAGGCCGGCCTGATCGAGAACGGTGAGGTGCGGATCGCACCCGGCCAGGAGGTCGGCACCGGCGTCAACATGTCCCGTCTGCTGACCGGCGGCGGCTATTTCATCGGCGCGGCGACGGTCGATCTCGCCGAGGTCGGCGCCGGCGGCGGTTCGGTGGTCCGGCTCGATGCCAACAATGTGCTGACCGTCGGCCCGGAGAGCGCGGGCGCGGTGCCGGGCCCGATCTGCTACAGCAAGGGCGGCGACCGCGTGACCATCACCGACGCCAACGTGCTGCTCAATCGCATCCCCGCCGACCACTTCCTGGGCGGGCGGATGCGCCTCGACGTCAAGCGCACCCGCGCCATCGCCGAGAAGCAGCTTGCGGAGCCGCTGGGCGTCAGCGTCGAGGAGGTCTGCGCCGGTATCGTCGAGGTCGCCAACGCGAACATGCTGAAGATGCTTCGCATCGTTTCGGTGGAGCAGGGCTACGATCCGCAGGATTTCTGCCTGATCCCGTCCGGCGGATCGGGGCCGGTTCACGCGGTCGAACTGGCGGAGGAACTCGGCATCCGCGAGGTGATCGTGCCGCCGGCGCCCGGCCTTCTGTCCAGCCAGGGTCTGCTGTCGGCCGACGTGCGGTACGACCTGCGCCGGACGTTCGTTGCGTCGGTTGCCGATGCGGAGCTCGAAGCCCTCAACGCGCTGGTGGGCGAACTGCGCTCGGAAGGCACCCGATCGCTGTCGGAATACAACCTTCCGCCCGATCGCACCGACGTCATCGTGACGGCGGACATGCGCTACCTCGGCCAAGCCTACGAGATCAACGTGCCGCTTCCGGACGGCGCGCTCACGCAAGACAGCCGCGCCCTGCTGATCGAGGAGTTCCACAAGGCGCATGAGCGCATCTACGGTCGCCGCCACGCGCAGGGCCGCGTGCAGTTCGTCAACATCGTGCTCACGGTGCTCGGCCGCGTCCACGCCGTCGAGCATCCGGAGCTCAAGTCCGGAAAAGGCGCGCCGGCGCCGGTCGCGCGGGCGCGCACCTGGTTCCGCGGCCGTCCGTTCGATGACTGCCCTTGCTACGACCGCGACACCATCATGGCCGGACAGGGCTGGTCCGGACCGTCGGTGATTGCGGGCCGCGACTCCACCATCGTCGTTCCGGACGGTTGGGGCGTCGCGTGCGACCGCTACGGCAATATCCTGATCACCCGCGAGGAGGGCAGGGAATGAGCGCAGACAGCCTTGCCAAGCTGGACACGTTCCGGCTCGACATCCTCTCCAGCGCGCTGACCGCGCTGACCGAGGAGATCGAAATCACGCTGCTGCGCTCGGCCTACTCGCAGGTCGTGAAGGAGGCGCAGGACGCCTCGTGCGCCATCTTCACCGCCGACGGGCGCATCGTGGCGCAGCCGGTGGTGATCCCGGGCCACCTCGGCTCGATGAAGTACATGCTGGCGGCATGTCTCGAAGCCTACCCGAGCCAGACGCTGTCGCCGGGCGACGTGCTGCTCACCAACGATCCGTACCAGGGCGGCAGTCATCTGCCGGACATCGCGCTGTTCCGGCCGGTCTTCCATGACAACGGCCTGATCGCATTCGTCGGCTGCATCATCCACTACACCGACGTCGGCGGCATGGTGCCAGGCAGCAATCCGCAGCGGGCAACCGAACTGTATCAGGAAGGACTGGTACTTCCTCCGGTGAAGCTGCAGGAGGCCGGCAAGCTCAACGAGACGCTGGTCAAGCTGATCACCGCCAATGTCCGCAACCCGCATATGTTCTTCGGTGACCTCAACGCGCAGGAGGCGGCGCTGATGACCGGCGAGCGCCGCGTCCACCAGCTCGTCGAGCGGTTCGGTCCGGACAACATCCGCGATGCCATGCACATGCTGATCGAGAACACCGCGCGCAAGGCGAAGGCGGAAGTCGCTGCCATGAAGCGCGGGTCGTACACGTTCGAAGACTTCATGGATCACGACGGCATCGATCTCGGCAAGCCGGTCGGCATCCGGGTGCGCCTCGATGTGCTGGAGGACCGGCTGCGATTCGACTTCACCGGCACCGATCCGCAGGTCAAGGGACCGCTAAACGCGCCGCTGTCGAAGACCTGGACCACGGTGTTCTACTGCGTGATGTGCGCGCTCTCCGACGAGATCGCCTTCAACGACGGTCTCGCGAGCATCATCGAGATCCATGTGCCGGAGGGCACGCTGCTCAATCCGCACCATCCGGCGCCGGTCAACGCGCGGTCGGTGACCGTCAACCGCGTCGCCGACGTGGCGCTCGGCGCGCTGGCGTTTGCCGTTCCCGACCGGATCGGCGCGCAGGCCTGCGGCGTGCCGACCGGCGTGTCGTTCGGCGGTGTCGATCCGCGCACCGGGCGGAATTTCGTTTTCTATGAAAGCTATTGCGGCGGCATGGGCGCGACGAAGCATGGCGACGGCGCCGACGCCATCAGCACCGGCACCTCGAACGCCATGAACATTCCGGTGGAGGCGATCGAGATCGACTATCCGATCCGCATCAGGCGCTACGAGCTGGCGCCCGGCTCGGGCGGCAGCGGCCGCTTCCGCGGCGGGCTCGGCATCGTGCGCGAGTATGAGATGCTTGCCGAGTCGGCTTCGATCAACGTCCGCGGCGACCGGGCCAACTTCCCGCCCAAGGGCCTGCTCGGCGGACAGCCCGGCGACAAGAGCCACTACCAGGTGTTCGACGCGGAAGCTCCGCAGGGCCGGGACATCCCGAGCAAGTACAGCGGACAGATCAGGCAGAACGAGCGGTTGCGGGTGACGACACCGGGCGGCGGAGGCTACGGGCCGCCGAAGGAGCGCGATACCGCCCTGCTCAAGCGCGACCTCCAGAACGGCCGGCTGGCTGCCGCCAAGGCACGGACCGACTACGGGTTCGAGGCCTGACCCGGCGACGGGGACGACGGCCCGTGCGGGCCGTTGGCCCTGGACGCAAACTGCCCTAGAATTGCCGTGTTGCCTGCCGGATGACCCTGAAACGACCGGACCATTGAACTCGTCTGAGTCCGGGACGTGTCGAACGGTTCTCAACAGGTGAGGCCATGCGGTTCAAGCTCGCTCTGGCATCCGCGACTGCGGCGTTTTTCAGCCTTGCCGGACCGGCATCGGCTCAGCTTGCCGTTGCGATCATTGAAGACGTCCAGGGCAGTCCCGCGGGCGTCGAGTTCATGGACTACGTGTCTCCCGGGCAGGTCATCAAGCTGGGCCCCAAGGACACGGTGGTGATCGGATACCTCAAGTCCTGCTGGCGCGAGACGATTACCGGTGGCGTCGTAACCGTGGGGGTCGAGCAGAGCAATGTGCAGGCCGGCAAGGTCGACCGCAACAAGACGACGTGCGACCCGTCTTTCAAGCAATTGACGGAAGCGGAGCAGGGCTCTGTCGGGGCAACGGTGTTCCGCAGTCTGGGATCGAACCAAAAGACGACGGCACCGCCTCCTCCTGCCGCGCCCATTTACGGGATGGTGGTGTACGGGACGTCACCCGTCGTGGAGATGAAGGTCGACGGCAAGCTGGAGATCGAGCGTATCGACGTGCCCGGCGAGCGCCATGTCATCTTTGTGGGCCGCTCGTCGCTAGTACGCGGGTTCTACGATCTTGCCAAGGTGCGCCGGACGCTCACGCCGGGCGGCATCTATGTCGCCCGGATCGGCGACCGGCAGACTCATTTCAAGGTCGATGATGGGGCGCAGCCTCAGGCTGCAATCGTCGGACGTCTGGTCCGCTTCCAGTAGGTTGTTCCAACGTCGTCGCAGTGCTGCGGCGTCATGATTGCGCCCACCTGACTCTCCCGGGTCAGAATGGTGGGCTTGCATTCATGATTTGCAATTCGATGCGAATTTGATGCATGGGCCGTAACATGTGTGTGCCGTCACATGAATGCGGCCCGGCGAAAATCGACGGTTGATTCTGCGGCATCCGGGGTGTCTATCTGGAGCGCCAACCAACCCGGGATGCGTTCCGCCAGATGCGCTCACGAGATGCGCCCATGAGTCCGACAGCGCTAGCCAAGAGCCGTGACGTTGACATCGAGACCATGATCGCGAACGCACGCGACGCGGCCGAATTCCTCAAGGCGCTGTCCCACGAGGCGCGGCTTGTCATCCTCTGTCTGCTCGCCGACGGCGAGAAATCGGTGACCGAGATCGAGCAGATGCTGAGCCTGCGGCAGCCGGCGGTGTCGCAACAACTGGCGCGGTTGCGCGCGGACGCCCTGGTCGAGACCCGCCGGGTGGGCAAGAGCGTCTATTACTCGCTGGCGAAACCCGAGGTGCGCGACATCATCATGGCGCTGCACGCGGCGTTTTGCGGGCCCAGGCGGACGCGCTGAGAAGGCCGGTAGCGGACAGGCCGCTCCGCAATGTCCTCAGTTTGATTCCGGCGGGACGACGTACCCCAGCACCCGGTTCTTGGGATACATGCTTTCCCAAACCTTGTTGCCGTGGTTGCCGGAGATCACGATGATGTTGCCTGCACCGTCGGTCCCGCGGACAATGCCGACATGCCCGCCGTTCTTGCCGCGGGTCAGAACCACGATGGCGCCGACGCGCGGTTGATTGATCCGCTTCCCATAGTCGAGAAACGATCTTGCCGCGCGCGAGTTGGTGGTGGGATGGCCGGTGCGTCGCAGGATGAAGTTGATGAAGTCGGCGCACCAGAGTTCGGGATAGGGCACGCCGACCTGCCTCGACGAGGCGCCGATCCACTTCAGTGCCTCCAGACCGATCGCGAAGACCGCGTCCTTGGTCTGCCCGGTTTGCGGGATGGTGGCGGTGTTGTCGGTGCGCGGGGTCTGGGCCGGCTCGACAGCGGCGGTCAGTGTGAAGCGTTCTTCTTTTTTGCCTTTGCCGACCGCGAAAGCAGGTCCTGCAACGGCCGCCATTGCGGCGAATACAAGCAGCGTCTGAACGGGGCGCTTCATGTCACATCATCCACTTCGACCTGGTCCGAACCCTCCTATTTCCTGAGCCGCCGCACGCGGGAAATGGAAACTTTTATCGTTTATTGTTCCGAAACTTTCTCATCGGGTACGGCACCTTGCAAGGTTAATCGCCCGTAAACGCCGCTTAAGCTCCGGTTATGGTTAATGCAGCCGTCCCGGCAACGAGCGAGATCGAGCCTAAGAAAAACGGCCCGTGAGGCGGGCCGTTTCGTTGTGCCGCGTGCCGGCCTCAGCCTTGTTCCAGCATGCCGGCGATGGCCTTGATGCGGTTGCGCACGTAGACCGGCAGGCCCGCGCTCAGCGAGTTGCCGGTGTTGAAGGAGCTGTTGCCGAGCAGCACCTGCGCGGGGACCATGTTCCGAAGCACGGGCACCGACTGGTACTTCTTCTTGGTGTCGAGCGTGTGCGACGACACCGCCAGCGCGATCATCACCGTGGCGATGCTGCTGTTCGCATCCGCCGGGTTGGGCTGCACGACCGCGATCAGCTTGCCGAAGCGCATCACCTGGTTCACGTAGAACATGTTCTGCTCGAGCATGCCGGCGACCGGAGTGTCCACCCCGGTGAGCTTCCGAAGCGACGCCTCGTCGACGTCGGCCGCCTTCAGGATACGCAACTCGCTCTCGAACACGACGGTGTCCGACACCTTCTTGTCGCTGTCGCGCAGCTTGTTGGCGAGCGCGATGCCGATCGGCAGCTTGCCTTCCAGCTTGTAGCTCGAGCGGGTGCAGAGCCCGACGTTGACGCCCTCGCACCAGGCGCGGTCCGGGTTCTTGTTGTTGGCCGACTTCTCCTCCTTGAGGACGGAGACATCCTCGGGCTTGATCACCTGATGTTTGATGGCCGGATCGATGCTCTCGATGAAGGGCAGGGTGGTGAAGCGAGTGAGATCAATCGAGTCCGCCGGACGCGACAGCTTGAAGCGCGCCTCGGTGATGTACATCTGCAGCTCGTCCCGGACCTCCTTCTTGGCGCCGTCGACGATCCGGTGGATCTTGCCCTCGGCGAACGACGGGAAGAGGCTGAGGAACTGTTTCTGAACGGGCTTGGTGCGCGACCATTCATCGAAGTGGATGAACGCGCCCTTGTCGGAGGTTTCATCCGCGCGGTGGTCGTTGAAGAAGATCGTCTTCGATTCCAGCTTGTCGACCGCGGAGCCGGCCACCGAGGCGACCTTGACGATCTGGAATTCTTGCGCACCCGCGACGGAGGCGGTGAGCACGAACACGAAGGCGGTCACGTGACGCATCAGCATGGCATTACCCTCGACTGAGTGAATCCTCTTTAACAGCATTTAGTCCATTCGACCGTGGCCGATTTGTGTATTCCGTTCCGGTCAAAATCGGCGCATTCCGAACAGTTCGCGAAGCGAGCGGGGCGGCCGTTGCGGGTGCGGGGCGGCCATCCGGTGCGGGGCATAGAGCATGCGCTCGTCGTCGACGGGCGCCCGCTGAACGGGCGCCGGGGTCGCGACGCGACCGTGCGCGACCAACGCGTGCTGGGTCTGGCGGATCTTGCCGCCGCTGACCCGGAAATACTCCATGAATGCATTCTTGGACGCCGCGACCTTCTGTCCGGTCTGAACGTTGATCGGCATCGCCTTCAGGGTCCGTGCGATCTCCGCCGACGGCGGCGGCAATGGCTGTTTCGGTGCGTGGAATTGCCACGCCGCCTGCATGATCTGCTCGGCGATCGGCACGGCGTTCCGGCCACCGGTTTCGCCCTGGCCGAGGGTCCGGCGCCTCCCCGCGTTGTCGTAGCCGACCCAGACCGCGACCGTGACGTCGCTGGTGAAACCGACGAACCAGGCGTCGTTCTCGTTGTCGGTGGTGCCGGTCTTGCCGCCGATAAACCCGGTGTGTTGACGGATCGAGGCCGCGGTCCCGCGCGCGACGACGCCTTCGAGAATGGTGCGAAGCTGATACGCCGCGGTGCGGTCGCCCTCGGCGAGATAGGCCGGCTTGGCCGTGGCGTGCCGGTAGATGGCCTTGCCGTCCTGCTCGATCGCGTCGATGGCGTAGGGCGTGACCTTCTGCCCCTCGTTGGCGATCGAGGCGTAGAAGCTGGCCAGGTTGATCATCCGCAGCGCCTGGGCGCCGAGCACGAACGGATAGTTCTTCATGCACTCGGTATAGATTTTCGCGTCCATGGCGAGTTCGCAGACCATTTCGAGGCTGCGCCGGGGATCCTTGTCCACGCCGCCGTCGAGCAGGCGTGCCGTCACCATGTTCTTGGACTGCTCGAGCGCGCGCCGCAGCGTCATGATGCCGGAGCCGCCGCCCTCGTAGTTCCTGGGCGACCAGTGATGGGTGGTCACGCCCGGGATCGGCGGCAGGGTGACGCCGCTGTCCTGCACCAGCGTGTTCGGCTGCAGGCCCTTGTGCAGGGCGGCGAGGTAGACGACCGGCTTGATCGAGGAGCCGGGCTGGCGAAGCGACTGCGTGGTCCGGTTCAACTGGCTTGCTGGATACGAGAAGCCGCCGACCATCGCCAGGATGCGGCCGGTCCTGTTTTCCAGCACCAGCGCCGCGCCCTGCACCTTCGGGCGGACGCGCAGCTCGGCCTGGGTATCCTTCCGGCTCTTGCCTTCGTTGACCCGCACGTAGACGACGTCGTTGAGCTTCAGCGCGCTCGGGTCTATCCCGTCCGGGGTCGTGAGCGGCATGGTTCGCCCGTCCCTGAGGCCGACGCGGATCGACAGCCTGCCCTTGTCGTTGAGACGCCGCTCGATCACGATGGCCGGCGGCCATTGCACGTCGTACAGCGGGAGACGCGCATTCTGCAGCGCGATCTGCCAGGTCGGCCGCGAGCGGCCGCGGCGCTGCGCCTTGGTGCGCTGGTCGGTCTCCACCCGGTAGACCGTCTCGCCGAGATTGGTCTCGGCGCCCTTGAACTCGGCGCGCCGGGCGCGGATTTCGTACCGGGCGAGCCCCTCCTGGACGGCGGCTTCGGTCGCGCGCTGCAGCTTGAGATTGATGGTCGACCGCACGGTGTAGGAGTCGACGGTGAGCGATTGCATGCCGACCAGCGTGCGCGCTTCCCTGAGCAGATGATCGAGGAAGTGGAATCCGGAATCGCGCCGCGGCTTTTCGTACGGAACGATGCGCGGCTGCGGCAAACCCTCCTCGGCGTTCTCGATCTTCTCCTCTTCCATGCGCTTGATGACGTAGGCGAAGCGGTCGCGGGCGCGCTGCGGATAGCGGTCGGGGCTGAAGTAGGCCGGACCCTTGGCCATCGCGGCGAGCATCGCGCCTTCGGTCAGTGATAGACCGGCAATCGGCTTCTTGAAGTAGGCGCGGGCCGCCATGTCGACGCCCCACGCGCCGCGGCCGAGATAGATGGAGTTGAGATACACCTCCATGATCTCGTCTTTCGTCAGCGACTTGTCGAGCCGCGACGCCACGATCATCTCGCGCAGCTTTCGCTCGTAGCTCACGGCATCGCCGACCAGGAGGTTCTTCGCGACCTGCTGCGTGATCGTCGAGCCGCCTTGTGGCCGTCCCGGCTCGGCGAAGTTGGCGATGAAGGCACGGATCAGGCCGCGCTCGTCGATGCCGTTGTGCTGATAGAAGCGCTTGTCCTCCGCCGCGATGAAGGCGCGCTGGACGTGATCCGGGATTTCCTTCAGCGGCACCCAGACGCGGCGGTGGTCGGACTCGAACAGCTCGGCGAAGCGCTCGCCCTTGCCGTCGTACACCACGCTGGTGCCCGGCAGCTTGAGGCCCTTGAGCTTGTTGTGATCGGGCAGGTCGGCCACGGAGCGATTGTAGAAGTCGATCACCTGAGCGAGATCGAACGGCGACTTATCCACTTTCTCGTCGGTGCAGAACTGCTTGTAGGCGGTGTGCAGGTCGTTGAAGTCGATGCCGCGAAACGCGCGGATCTCGCCGGCGATCGCCTGCGGGTCCGCCAGCGCCGTTTCGATCAGGTCGTCGAGCTTGAGATCCTCGATGTCGAACGCCTTGCGCATGTGCGCGCAGCCGTCCTTGAGAATCTGCACGACCTCGGGCTGGTCCGCGGAGGGATCGAAATGCGTGCGCACGCTGTCCGGACGCGTCGTGACCTGACCAAGCGCGAGCGCGGTCGCAAACATCTTGACGAGGATCAGGTTCATCGCGCCCGCATTTCGGTCTGTCGTGCCGACACTTTGGCCCGCGATAAATTTCTAATCGCATTTTCCGCTGTGCGCCAACGACAAGCCATGCAGCGAACCAAATTGATCGCGTTAGGATTAACTAAGCCGAAGCAAGGCAGCGCGTGCCGCCGCGCACACAGGTTGCCGCGTGTTAACGGATGCTACGCTGATAAATCACTTAACGATTAAGGATGAATGTTTTGCTGCTGACGGTGCGCGCATTTCAGAGCAAAACGCCGGTGTTTCACGTCGAAAGCCAAATCCGCGCATGTCTTGCGCAAGACGCCAGCCGGGAACCGAATCCGATCCGCGCGTGGACACCGGAAATTTCCGATCCGCCGATTAATGTTACCCCGCAAAACGCCAACCTTCACCATAAGTGCCGGTCTATACGACGGACAACACGATCACGCGAATTCAGGCGGGGCGCGCGAGATCAAGAGGCGGGCAATGAAAAGTGGAATGAGGCATTCGGTTTTCTGTGCGACGCTCGCGGGAGCGTTCGTGCTGGTGTCAACGCCGTCGGACGCGCAGTACTACCAGGACCGGCGCGGTTATCAGCAGCGCCAGCTGCTTCGTCCCGGTCCTCCGCAGCGCCAGATCGTCCGGCCCGCGCCGCAGCGCCATGCGCCGGTTCAGCGCGCCGCGCAGCCGCAACCGCGGCCGCCGCAGGCCCAGGCGCCGCGACCGCCGCGCGCCGAAGTGTTCGTTCCGCCGAAGGGTCCCTGCTTCAACGGCGATCTGTCCGGCGATGCGCTGGTGGCGGCATGCACCACGGTGATCGAAGCCGCGGCCGAGAAGCCGCAGGGCATGGCAATCGCTTTCGCCAACCGCGGCGAAGCCTATCGCGAGAAAGGCGATTCGAAGCGCGCGCTTGCCGATCTCAATGAAGCGATCAATCTCGATCCCAGGAACGACAACGCCTTGTACAGCCGTGGCCTGCTCAATCGCGCGCTGGGCAATCACGACCAGGCGATCGAGGATTACGGTCAGGCGCTCAAGCTCGACCCGAAGAACGCTGCGATCATCTACAACAGCCGCAGTCACGCCTATTACGAGAAGCGCGACTACGAGCACGCCATCCAGGATCTGAACCAGGCGATCAAGATCAATCCGCGCTACACGCTCGCGATCTACAATCGCGGCATGGCGTATCGCGCCAAGGGAGAGCCCGAGCGCGCCGTCCCCGATTACGATCTCGTTCTCAAGATCAATCCGAACGACGCCTTCGCGTACCACAACCGCGGTCTGGCCTATCGCGACCTGCGTGACTACGACCGCGCGATCAAGGACTTCGATCAGGCGGTGAAGATCACGCCCGAGATGGTCGTGGCCTACAACGACCGCGGCCTGACCTACGTGTCGAAGGGCGAGACCGATCGCGCCATCGAGGACTTCGACCACGCCATCACGCTTTCGCCCCGCGATCCGGCGGCGTTCAACAACCGCGGCCTGGCGTATCGCAACAAGGGCGAGGCCGAGGCCGCGATCAACAACTACGATCAGGCCATCGCGCTCAATCCGGAATTCGCGCTCGCATACTACAACCGTGGAAACGCATACTACGATCGCCGCGACTACGATCGCGCCATCCAGGACTACAATCAGGCGATCAAGGTCAATCCGAACTACGCGCTCGCCTACTATGACCGGGGCGTCGTCTATTACGACCGCCAGCAGTACGACCGCGCGGTCTCCGACCTCAGCAAGGCGATCGAACTCGATCCGAGGGACTCGCTCGCCTACTACAACCGCGGCCTGACCTATCGCGCCAAGGGCGAGATGGACAAGGCGCTCGCCGACTTCGACGTCGCGATCAAGATGGATCCGAAGAACGCCCTGCCGTTCTACAACCGCGGTCTGGCCTATCGCGACAAGGGCGAGCTCGAGCGCGCCATCTCCGACTTCAGCACCTCGATCCGGCTGGATGCCCGCAACGCGCTGGCGTTCTACAACCGCGGTCTTGCGTACTGGGACCAGAAGCATGCCGATCGCGCGCTGCAGGACTACGAGCAGGCAATCCGGATCAATCCGGGTTATGCGCCGGCTTACTACAGCCGCGGCCTCGTGGCGTTCGACAAACGCGATTACGACCGCGCCATCGCGGATTTCAACCAGGCGATCAACGGCCGGCCCAACTATCCGCTGGCGTTCAATGTCCGCGGCATGGCGTACAACGCCAAGGGCGAGACCGATCGCGCCATCCAGGATTTCGATCAGGCGATCCGGCTCGATTCCAGGTTCTCCGTCGCGCTGAACAACCGCGGCGAGATCCACTTCAGCAAGCGCGACCTCGACCGCGCGCTCAACGACTTCGATCAGGCGATCAAGGCCAATCCGAAGTTCGGCGCGGCCTATTACAACCGCGGCCTGACACTCCGCGACCGCCGCGATTTCGAGCGCGCCGCCGCCGATTTCGGCGAGGCGATCAAGCTCGATCCGAAGAACGCACCGGCCTTTAACAACCGCGGCTTCGCCTACTGGAACCTCGGCAACAACGACGCCGCGATTGCCGACTTCGAGGAGGCGATCAAGCTCGATCCTCGCTTTGCGGCCGCCTATACCAACCGCGCCGCGGCTCACTTCAACAAGCGCGACTATGACCGCGCGATCGCCGACTTCGATCACGCCATCAAGTTCAACCCGGCAAACGCCGCGGGATGGCACGACCGTGGTCTGGCCTATCGGGACAAGGGCGACAACAACCGCGCGATCCGCGATTTCGATCAGGCGCTGAAGCTCGATCCTAGGTTTGCCGTCGCCTACGTCAGCCGCGCGCTTGCGCATGCCAACAAGCGCGATCACGCACGGGCGATTGCCGATCTCGACAACGCCATCCGGATCGATCCGAAATTCGCTGCTGCGTTCAACGAACGTGGTTCGGTCTACGCCGCTGCCGGCAAGACCGACCGTGCGATCATCGACTTCAGCGCCGCGATCCGGATCAACCCGACCTACGACTCCGCCTACAACAACCGCGGTCTGGCCTACCGGTCGCGCAACGAGCTTGACCGCGCCATGGAGGACTTCGATCAGGCGGTCAAGGTCAACCCGGACTTCGACGTGGCCTACAACAACCGCGGCCTCCTGCATCGCGCCCAAGGCGACACCGACCGCGCCATCAAGGACTTCGGTGAAGCCGTCCGGGCCAATCCGGGCTATGGTGTGGCCTATGTCAACCGCGGCCTCGCGTACCGCACCAAGGGCGAGGTGGACGCGGCGATCGCCGACTTCGACGCCGCTCTCAAGATCAACCCTAGGGACGGCCTGAGCTACTTCGAGCGCGGCAGCGCTCTGGCCGAGAAGCGCGAGTTCGAGCGTGCGGCCGCTGACTTCGATCAGGCGATCAAGCTGTCGCCCGGCAACGCCGTGTCGTTCAACGAGCGTGGCAGCGTGCTCGCCGCGCTCGGCAAGGTCGACGCCGCCATTCAGGACTTCGATCAGGCGGTCAAGCTCAATCCGAGCTTCGACGCCGCCTTCAACAACCGCGGTCTTGCGTGGCGCGCCAAGGGCGACGTCAACCGGGCGCTCACCGACTTCGATGCCGCGGTCCGTATCAACCCGTCGTTTGCGCAGGCCTATCAGAACCGCGCCGGTGCGCATTTCGACAAGAACGATTTCGACCGCGCAATCGCGGACTTCGACCAGACGGTGAAGCTCGAGCCGCAGAACCTGAACGCCATCAACGATCGCGGCATCGCCTATGGCTTCAAGGGCGACAACAATCGCGCGATCCGCGACTTCGATCAGGTGATCAAGACGGCGCCGAATGCGGTCGCGTTCAACAACCGGGGCATCGCGCGCCGCAACAACGGCGAGCTGGATCCGGCGATCGAGGACTTCGAGGCCGCCATTAAGGCGGATTCCAGCTACGCCATCGCGTTCTACAACCGCGGCACGGCGTATGCCGAGAAGCAGGATCGCGACCGCGCGATCGAGAGCTTCGACCAGGCGGTCAAGCTCGACCCGCAGTTCGCGCTCGCCGTGCACGACCGCGGCATGGCCAGCTACGGCAAGCATGATTACGACCGCGCCATTGCCGATTACCAGCAGCTCACGTCGTTGGATGTGAAGCTGGTTCTCGCCAGCCCCGGCGACAAGGCGACGGACCGCAATCGCGGCTACGACCGGACCGGGCAGGAACGGAGACGCGTCGAGACGATCCGGCTCGATCCGGGCTATGCGCGTGCCTACAACGATCGCGGCGTCGCATTCGGCGCCAAGGGCGACTACGATCTTGCGATCGCCGACTTCGACCAGTCGCTGAAGATCGATGCCGCGTTCGGGACCGCGTACTACAATCGCGGCAACGCCCATTACAACAAGCGCGACCTCGACCGCGCCCTGGCCGATTTCGACGAGGCCATCAAGGTCAACCCGAAGGACAAGCTCGCCCACTACGATCGCGGTCTCGTCTACTACGACAAGCGCGACTTCGACCGCGCCGCGATGAACTTCGATCAGGCCGCCAAGCTCGATCCGAAGGACGCGCAGGCGGTTTACAACCGCGGCATGGCCCACTATGGCCGGCTCGATTTCGACCGCGCCGTCGCGGACTTCGATCAGGCCATCCTGCTCGACGGGCGGCTGTCGCTGGCCTATCACCACCGCGGCAATGCGTACGCGCGCAAGCGCGACTACGAGCGTGCGCTGGCGGACCTCGATCAGGCGATCAAGCTGAACGGCAACTATGCCGTGGCCTACAACGACCGCGGCCTCGCCTACGGCGCCAAGGGCGACCTTGAACGCGCCATCAAGGACTTCGATCGCGCCGTCGAGCTGGATCCGAAGTACGCGCCGGCCTTCACCAACCGCGGCGTCGCCTACAGCGTGGGCGGCAACACCGACCAGGCACTGGCCGACTTCGAGCAGTCGATCAAGCTCAATCCAGGCTATGCGTTTGCCTACTACAACCGCGGCAACGCGCTCTACGACAAGCGGGAGTTCGACCGCGCCGTGGAGAGCTACGATCAGGCCATCAAGCTCAATCCGAACGACCCCGTCGCCTATCACAACCGCGGCAATGCGCACGCCAACCGCGGCGACTTCGACAAGGCGCTCGCCGATCAGGATCAGGCCATCAAGCTGAACCCGAACTACGCGCTCGCCTTCAACGATCGCGGCCTGGCACATGGCGCCAAGGGTGACCTCGACCGCGCCATCGCGGACTTCGATCAGGCCATCAAGCTCAATCCGAGGAGCATGCTGGCCTACTACAACCGCGGTTTGACGCTGCGCAACAAGGGTGACGTGGCGAGCGCCATCACCGACCTCGACGAGGCGATCAGGCTCGCGCCGGCGCACGTGGCGGCGCGATATGCCCGGGCCAGCGCGCTGCTGGCGCTGCAGTCCTATGATCGCGCCATCGCCGACCTCGACGAGGTGGTCCGGCTCGCGCCGCAGAACGTGACCGCATGGCACGACCGTGGCGTCGCCTACGGCGCCAAGGGTGACCACGACCGCGCAATTGCGGATTTCGACCAGGTCATCCAGCTCGACGCGACCAGCGCCATGGTGTTCAACAACCGTGGCCACGCCTGGCGCAACAAGGGCGATCTGGACCGGGCGATCGCCGACTTCGACCAGGCCCTCAAACTGGAGCCCGAGTACGCGCTCGCCCTCTACAATCGCGGCAGCGCGCACCTGGAGAAGGGCGCGTTCGACCAGGCCGTCGCCGACCTCGATCAGTCGATCAAGCTGCATGCCAATTACGACATGGCGTACTTCAACCGCGGCCTCGCCTGGCGGAGCAAGGGCGACCTCGCCCGTGCGGTCGAGAACTTCGGCAAGGCCATCGAGCTGAACCCGAAGAACGTGGCGGCATTCAACCACCGCGGTCTGGCGCTCCGCGTCCAAGGCGAACTGGACCGTGCGGTCGCCGACTTCGACGCCGCGATCAAGCTCGATCCGTCCTACGCGCCGGCGTTCCGCAACCGTGGCGTCGCGCTGGGCCTGATGGGCGAGAACGAGCGCGCCATCGCCGACCTCGACGAGGTCATCAAGCTGGATCCGAACGACGCGCGGGCCTTCAACAACCGCGGCTTCGCCTGGCGCAATCAGGGCGACACCGACAAGGCCATCGTGGACTTCGACCAGGCGGTGAAGCTCGACCCCGCCTACATGCTGGCGTACTTCAACCGCGCCAACGCGCTTTACGAGAAGAAGGAGCACGACCGCGCCATCGCCGATTTCGATCAGGTGGTGAAGCTCAGCCCTGATTTCGCCGCCGCGTACAACAACCGCGGTCTGGTGTGGGACGACAAGCGCGACTACGACCGCGCGATCCGCGACTTCGACCAGGCGATCAAGCTCAATCCCGAGGACGCGCTGGCCTACAACAACCGCGGCTTCTCGCACCGGAACAAGGGCGACGGCGAGCGGGCCCTGCAGGACTACATGGAGTCGATCCGGCTCAATCCGGACTACGCGCTGGCCTACTACAACCGCGGCATCGTGTACTATGACCGCCGCGAGTTCGACCGGGCCAGCCAGGACCTGAACCAGGCGATCAAGCTCAACCCGAACTACGCCGGTGCCTTCCACGATCGCGGCATCCTCAACTACAACAAGCGCAAGTTCGACAACACGATCCCCGACTCCGACCTCGTGGTGGTGTCGGGTCCGAACTACGCCGTGGCCGGAGCGGCCCGCGTGAGCGCCTATGAGAACCGCCGCGACGACGACCGGGTCATCCAGGAGGTCAACCAGACCATCAAGAGCAACAGTGCGCCTGCGACGGCGAGCCTCAACCAGGCCAACCTGCTGTACGGGACGAAGAAGTACGACAAGGCGATCGCCTACTACGATCGCGCGCTCGAGCTTCAGCCCGGCAATCCGGAAGCCCTGAACTACCGCTGCGGCGCGCTGACCATGGTCGGCGAGTTGAAGGCGGCGCTGGAAGACTGCAACGAGTCGCTTCGTATCCGGCCGGAGAACGCGAGCGCGCTCGACCACCGCGGTCTGGCCTATCTGAAGCTCGGTCAGGCCGACGAGGCGCTGCGCGACTACGAGAACGCGCTCAAGCTGAACCCCGCTTCCGCGCAGGCATTGTTCGGCCGCGGCGTGGCCAGGCTGATGAAGGGCGACATCTTCGCCAGCACCGCTGACCTTGCGGCCGCCAGGGAGCGCCGGCCCAGTGTGGCGGACTACTTCGACAAGGCCGGCATCAAGGCCCAGCCGGCCCGCGACTAGCTCTTCGACATTGCAGCAATGCGTTCGGCGGCCGGCACTTGCCGGCCGTCGTTTTGTGCGTCAGAGCTTCCGGAAACGGAGGCTGTCATGGATGAACCGGACCGTTCGGTCCACGCCGGCCCTTTGCCCGGACCGGGTTTCGGTCCCGGCGGCGTCTGAACGGCCCGGCCCGGATTGATGGAACCGTCTCTGCAGGCCCCGAGCCGGGTGTTCGCGCTTGCCCTCGGCCTGACCGCGCTGATCACGCCGCTTGCGGTGCATCTGTTCTTCCCGGTCATTCCCGCCGTGAAGGTCGCGTTCGGGCTGTCTGATGCCTACGCCTACCTGATCTTCAGCATCGCGCTGTTCGGCATGGCGTTCGCCACGCTGTTCTACGGCTCGCTGTCTGACCGTTACGGCCGCCGTCCCGTCCTTCTGTCGGGCCTTGCGCTGTTCCTGTTCGGCAGCGTGGTCTCGGCGTTCGCGCCGACGCCCGAGCTGCTGGTGGCGGGCCGGCTGGTGCAGGCTGTCGGCGCCGGGTGCGGGCTCGCGCTGGTGCGCGCGATCGCCCGCGACGCCTACCGCGCCGAGGATCTGATCAAGGCCATCGCCTACCTGACCATGTTCGGAACGCTCGGACCGATGGTCTCGCCGTTCATCGGCGGATTGCTCACCGATGCGTTCGGCTGGCGGAGCGTGTTCGCCTTCGCGGTCGTGTCCGGCGGCGCGATCATGCTGATCGCATACCGGGTGTTGTACGAAACCCATCCGGCGGAGAAGCGCACCAGAAGCGACGATCTCGGCGTCGCGCAGAGCTACGCCGCGCTGCTGCGGCGGCCGCGCTTCAACGCCTTCGTGCTGCAAAGCGGTTTTTCGACGGGCGCCTTCATGGTGATGGCGAGCGCCTCCGCCTCGCTGATGACCGAACTGCTGAACCGGCCTGCCACCGAGTTCGGGCTTTACTTCATCTTGTTTCCGGTCGGGTTCTTCACCGGCAACTTCATCTCGACCCGGATCGGAAACCGTGTCGCCGGCGAGACCATGGTCCTCAGCGGATCGCTGCTGGCCATGCTCACCGTCGTCGTGCAGGCCGTGCTGCTGGCGAACGGCGCCGTCAACCCGCTGACGTTCTTCGTACCCGGCTTCTTCATCACCATGGCGCAGGGCATCGCGCTGCCGTACGCCCAGGTCGGTGCGATGACCGAGATTCCGCGCTTCGCGGGCACCGCTGCGGGGGTCGGCGTGTTCCTGCAGAATTTCTGCGCGGCGCTGTTCTCACAGCTTTACGGACTGTTTGCCGACGGCACGCCGCTGCCGATGAGCGCGATCGCGCTGGTGTCGGGCACGCTCTGTCTCGTCAGCGGCACGGTGCCCTTCACCCTGAAGCGGCTGCGGCGCGGTTGAGCGCGTCCTATTGTGCCTTGATCCCCGCGCTCCGGATCACCTCGCCGAACCGCGCCGTCTGCCTCGCGATGAATTCGCCGAATGCCTCCGGAGTGCCGAGCGGCATGGTCGCGCCCTGATTGACGAACTTGTCGCGCACGTCCGGATGACTCAGCGCCTTGTTGGCCTCGTGGTTCAGCCAGGCGATGACGGGCGCCGGTGTTCCGGCCGGCGCCAGCAGACCGAACCAGGCGCCGATCTCGTCGGGAAACCCCTGCTCGCCCAGTGTCGGCACATCCGGCAGCACGGACACCCGCTGCTTGGACGCAACGCCGATCGGGCGAACCGCTCCGGAACGGATCGGTCCGAGCGCCAGCGACACGACGTCGAACATCATGCTGACGTGGCCCGCGGCGAGGTCCTTTGCCGCAGGTGCGGCGCCCCGGTAGGGCACATGGGTGATGTCGACGCCCGCATGCAGCTTGAACAGTTCGCCCGCGATATGGCCCGATGCTCCGACACCCTGCGAGGCATAGCTCAGCTTGCCGGGCTGCGCCTTGGCGAGCGCGATCAGCTCCGGCAACGATTTCGCAGGCACCGAAGGGTGCACCAGCAGAATGTTCGGCACCGTCACCATCAGAACGATGGGTGCGAGTTCCTTGATCGGATCGTACGGCACCTTTGTGAGCTGCGGGCGGATCGCCAGGCTGCCCTGGTTTCCCATAATCAACAGGTAGCCATCCGGATCGGCCTTGGCGACATCGTTGGTCGCGATCGCACCGGCGCCGCCGGTGCGGTTCTCCACGATCATGGTGGCCTTGCCGGCCTCCGCCAGCTTTACGCCGAGCATTCGCGGCAGGATGTCTCCGATTCCGCCCGGTGCGGCCGGCACCAGAACGCGGATCGGCCGGGTGGGATAGTCCTGCGCCAGCGCCACCGTGGCGAAAGGGATCAGGGC
Source organism: uncultured Rhodoplanes sp. (assembly GCA_964528635.1). Taxonomy (GTDB): domain Bacteria; phylum Pseudomonadota; class Alphaproteobacteria; order Rhizobiales; family Xanthobacteraceae; genus Z2-YC6860. Next base: position 22,772 of record CAZGSW010000017.1, read on the forward strand.
CACCAGCCAGAGCAACGCGCGTCGCCTCACGTTCGGCCTCCAGGTCATGGATTGCGGGCTCCCTACTGCAGCTTGATGCCGGCCTTGCGGATCACCTCGGCGTATCGGTCGGATTCCGCCCTCATGAACTTGCCGAAGGCGTCGCCGGCCAGCAGCGGCACCGCGGCGCCCTGCTTGACGAAGCGCTGGCTGCCCTCCTGCGTGGAGAACACCTTGTTGGCCTCCCGTGTCATCCACGCGATCGCGGCGGGCGGCGTGCCGGCAGGCGCGAACAGGCCGAACCAGGCGCCGACCTCGACCGGCGCGCCCTGCTCCGTCATGGTCGGCAGGTCGGGCAGTACGCCGACGCGCTTGCCGGTGGCGACCGCGAGCGGCCTCACCTTGCCGGCGTGGATCGGTCCCATCGCCAGCGACACCACGTCGAACATCATGTTGACGTGGCCGGCGGCGAGATCCTGCGCGGCCGGTGCTGCGCCCTTGTAGGGCACATGGGTGATGTCGATCCCGGCATGCAGCTTGAACAGCTCGCCGGCGATGTGGCCGGACGCTCCGACACCTTGCGATGCATAGGTGAGCTTTCCGGGATTGGCCTTGGCATGGTCGATCAGTTCCTTCACCGACTTCGCCGGTACGGAAGGATGCACCACCAGGATGTTCGGCACCGCCACGGCCAGGAACACCGGCACGAAGCTCTTGAACGGATCGTACGGCACCTTCTGCAGGTGCGGCAGCATCGCGAGCACCGCGTGATTGCCGACCAGGAACGTGTAGCCGTCGGCCGGCGCGCGCGCGACCTCGTTGGTGCCGATCACGCCCGCGGCGCCCGGCCGGTTCTCCACCACGATGGTGACGTTGGATTCGCCGAGCTTCGCCTGTATCTGCCGCGCGACGATGTCGCCGATGCCGGCGGCGGCCGTCGGCACCACGAGCTTGATCGGTTTCGACGGGTAGTCCTGCGCCCCCGCCGTCGTGAACGAGAAAGCGATGGTTGCAGCAATGGCGCAAAGCGCGGCGCGGCCGGCCTTCATGTCGTCCTCCTCCCGTCCCATTTTTATGTTGGGCAAGCCTAACGCCTGCCGATCCGGCGCAACAGTCCAAAAAAGGGCAGGTGTCGGCGATTTCAGCCCGGCCTACGCTGCACTGCGGCGCGCGCCGGCGAGATGCAGGATCGCTTCGATCATCGCCGTGGGGCTCGCGATCCCCTTGCCGGCGATGTCGTGCGCGCTGCCGTGGGCGACCGACGAAAACAGGATCGGCGTGCCGATGGTCAGCGCGATGGTGGCGTTTGGCGCCATGAACTTGGCGGGGACATGGCCCTGGTCGTGCAGCATGACCACGAATGCGTCGATGCCGTTGATGTGAAACATGGTGTCGGCGCCGAACGGCCCCGACACATTGATGCCTTGTCCGGCCGCTGAAGCGATGGCAGGTCCGATGATCTCGCTTTCTTCCGTGCCGAACAGCCCGCCCTCGCCGGCGTGAGGGTTGAGGCCGCTGACCGCGATCCGTGGCTTCGCGACGCCCATCTGCCGCAGCGTGCGATCGGTCGCGGCGATGACTCGCGCAACGCGATCCTGAGTGATCGATGCGATCGCGTTGCGCACGCTCTGGTGCAGCGTTGCATGCGCGACCTTCACGTCGCCGAAGCACAGCATCATGAACACGCCGTCGGGATCGGTTCCGGTCTGCCTTGCGACAAACGACGGATGACCGTCGAACGCGATGCCGGCCTGCGCGATCGACGTTTCGTTCTGCGGCGCGCCCAGCACGGCGTCGACCTCGCCGGCCAGCGCCGCCTTCACGGCCGTGCCGGCGAATGCGATCGAGGCGCGGCCGCTGACCGGGCTGGTGGCGCCGAACGGCAGGTCCGCCGCGCCCGGCTCGCTGCAATCGAACAGCATGAGCTTGCCGTCCGACGGCGCCGCATCGCCGAAGCGCGAAACGATTTGCAGGTCGGCCGCGATCCCGCAGGCTTTCGCATGGCGCGCGATAACGGCCGGATCGCCGACCAGGATCGGATGACAGGCGGCGCACACGGCCGGATCGAGCGCGGCCTTCATGCTGATCTCCGGTCCGATCCCGGCGGGATCTCCGGTGGCGATGGCGATCTTCGGTTTGATGCTCATGCCGGGGATTCGCTGCGTGCTCTCTCGACGGAATGTGGTGCCGGCACCGTTGCCATCACTCCCACGGCATCAGCGAGGCGTGGATCACGTCCGGGACGCCGCCCGGCTTGTTGCCGACCGAGCGGATCGCAAGATCGACCTCCTTGAGGCCAAACCGGTGGGTGGTGATCTTCTCCAGCGGGAAGCGCTTCGACGCGATCTGTTCCAGCGCCAGCTCGCAGGCCTTGTAGCTGTGGCCGCGCGCGCTCTTCATGGTGATGAACTTCACCGTGAACTTCTCCAGCGGGAAGTTCGGGAACTGCGCCATCTCGCCCTGCGCGACGATGATGCCGCCCTTGCGCTTGAGCGCCTCGATGCCGAGCAGGATCGGAATGGTGCCGGCGCCCGCGGTGCAGTCCAGCGAGACGTCGACGCCCTTGCCGCCGGTGATCTCCATGATGCGGGCGAGGGGGTCGTCCTTGTTCACGTCGATGACATGATCGGCGCCGAGCGTCTTCGCCACTTCCAGGCGTGCTGCGTCCTTCGAGGTGCCGGTGACGATGATCAGCGCAGCGCCGGCCTGCTTGCATATGACGGTCTGCGACAGGCCCTGCTGGCCGGGGCCCTGGATCAGGACGGTGGAGTTGTAGCCGACCTGGCCATCGAACAGCGACCACTCGACGCCGTTCGCCATCGGCGTCACCAGTCCGGCCAGCTCCGGCGTCACGCCTTTCGGCACGTGGTGGATCACGGCGTTCCACGGCAGATAGACGTACTGCGAGAAACCGCCCCACAGGTGCGGCGGCTTCTCGTCGGAGGTGTAGCCGTAGCGGATGGCGTCGGGATTGGTGCGCCAGTTGGTGTTCTCGCAATGGCGATACTGCCCGGCATGGCACCACTCGCACTTGCCGCAGCTCACATAGTGCTCGACGAAGACGAGGTCGCCTTCCTTGAAGCCTTTCCGCTGGATGAACTCGCGGCCCGCCTTGGCGATGAAGCCGATGTTCTCGTGGCCCATGATGGTGGGCTTGTTGTGCGGCGGATGGGCGTAGAGCTTGACGTCGGTGCCGCAGATGCCCGCCACCTCCATCTTCAGGAGTGCGGCGTCGGTCGGGACGTCCGGCATCGGATACTCGCGAATTTCCGTGGTGCTCGGTGCGACCCGTACCGCTGCCAGAACCTTTTCAGCCACCTGTTGTCCTTTCCATCCCGTCATGGCCGGCATGTTCCGGCCGTCGCGCCATTGGCGCCGTAACGTAGTAAGACGGGGATGCCCGGCACAAGCCCGTGCCCGGGCCGGTCAGGCCCCGATCGGGCCCGGACGTGGCAGCTCGGATTTCATGCTTGGTTTCGTCGTCAGAAGTCCGGAACGCAGCGCTGCGCAGAACCGCGTTCGCGAGTGGGTGCGGGCGCGATTTGCGCTCGCGGAGGAGACCGTCATCCTGGTCGCCGAGGTAACGTGCGCCACGCCGGGATGCCCGCCGGTCGAGACCGTCATCGCCTTCTGGCATGCCGAACGCCGCCACCACTACAAGGTGTTCAAGCCGGTGGAGGAGGTTGCCGAGGACGACCTGCCGCCGCGCTGGTTCATGGGTGCGCTCGCGGTGTCCGACGACTACGAATGCGGTTGCTGCTGAGCGGGAGCAGGTGGCGGAGCCGGGAGCAACACAGGCATGTCATTCGAGGCTTTGTCCAAGGCAATTCTGGCGGGGGCGTTGTTCAGCAGCATCGTGTCCGGCGTGTACTGGTGGTTCCGGCGCCATGATCCGCCGGCGCGGTCGCAGACCGTGATGGTGTTCATCGTGCTGTTCCTCATCATTGCGGTGCGCCAGTACGTTCTTCACGCCCCGTAGCCGCCCGCGGGACCGGCTTGCGCGTGTGCATGCTGAAATCGTTCTGTCGCAAAACGTGACTACGCTGGAGAAATTCGAAAACTCCCCGGGCCGCACCAGGCCTGTCGCGAGGCAGCGGTCATGACATCCCCCATCGAGATCGATCCCGGATGCGACGGTGACGAGGCGGAGTGCAACCTTTCCGCCAATCCGATGTTCGATGACGCCGTCGAGGCGCGGATTCACCGGCGCAGCGTGCTGATGGGCGGGCTGTCCGCCGCGGTCGCCGCGGTGTTCAGTCCGTTCCCGCAGACGCGCGGCGCGCTGGCCGCGCCGTCGGCACAGCCGGTGATGGGCTTTGCGGCGGTGCCGGTCGGCCAGTCCGACGAAATCGTGGTGCCGCCCGGCTACCGCACCCAAGTCATTCTGCCGTGGGGCGAGACCATTCCCGGCAAGACTGGGACCACCGGCGTCAGCGGCGCCGCGCCGGCCATGCAGGTCGGCAGCCATCATGACGGCCTGCACTTCTTCCCGATCGACGGCAGCTCGACCGACGGCCTGTTCGTGATGAACCACGAGTACGTCGAGCCGCGGCTGATGCACGAATCCGCGAAAGGCCGGAAGCTCGGCTCCGGCGGCTACGTCCTGACCGAGGGCAAGCGCGACACGGCCGAGGTGCGCCGCGAGATCGACGCCCACGGCGTGTCGGTCATCCGCATCCGCCGCCAGGACGACGGCCGCTGGGCGCCGGTCGCCGATCCGCGCAACCGGCGCGTCACCGGCCAGACGGTTGCCGGGATCGCGGGTCCGGTGCGCGGCAGCGATGCGGTGAAAACGAAGTTCAGTCCGGATGGCACCCGCACCCGCGGCACGCTCAACAACTGCGCCAACGGCGTCACGCCGTGGAACACCTACATGGCGGCCGAGGAGAATTGGGCCGCCTATTTCCGCAACGGCGACAGGGCGAACGACAAGCCGGACCTGCCGCGCGAGCACGCCCGCTACGGCGTCCGCACCGGCCGCACCCGCTACGGCTGGGAGCTTGCCGCCAGCGGCGCCGACGAGTTCATGCGGTTCGACGCGTCGCGCAACGGCACCGACCCATCGGCGGACTACCGCAACGAGCCGAACACATTCGGATGGATGGTCGAGATCGACCCGTTCCGGCCGGACAGCGCCCCGGTGAAGCGCACCGCGCTCGGCCGCTTCGCCCACGAGGGCGTGGTGTTCGCGCCCGCCGCCGAGGGCAGGCCGGTGGTGTGCTACTCGGGCGACGATGCCAACTTCGAGTACATCTACAAGTTCGTCAGCCGCGCTCCGTATGAGAAAGCGAACGCGGGCGGTCATCTGCTCGACGACGGCACGCTCTACGTGGCGCGCTTCAACGACGACGGCTCGGGCGAGTGGCTGCCGCTGGCGTTCGGCCAGAACGGACTGACGCCGGAGAACGGCTTCGCCAGCCAGGCCGACGTGCTGGTGAACACGCGCAGCGCCGCCGATTTCCTCAAGGCCACCAAGATGGACCGCCCGGAATGGGGCGCGGTCGATCCGGACAGCGGCGCGGTCTATTTCACCCTCACCAACAACTCACGCCGTCAGGAGGGCCAGGTCGACAAGGTCAATCCGCGCGCGGGGAATCGCTTCGGCCAGATCGTGCGCTGGACCGAGCAGGGCGGCGACCATGGCGGCACCAGCTTCCGCTGGGAGCTGTTCGTTCTCGCCGGCACCGTCGAGACCAGCCGCACCCTGTCGGGCGCGCCGCTTCGCGACGACGGCATCCTCGCCTGCCCGGACGGATTGTGGTTCGACGGCGGCGGCCGGCTCTGGATCCAGACCGACATCGGCGAAAGCGAGCAGAACAAGGGTCCGCTCGCGCCGTTCGGCAACAACGCCATGCTGTGTGCCGATCCGGACACCGGCGAGGTGCGCCGCTTCCTCACCGGGCCGAAGGGCCAGGAGATCACCGGCGTGGTGACGACGCCAGACCGGCGCACCATGTTCATCAACGTGCAGCATCCCGGCGCAACGACGTCGCCGGAGGCCTTCGCCGAAGGCCGCTTCGAGAGCCATTGGCCGGACGGTGGCGCAAGCCCGCCGCGGTCCGCGACTGTGGTGATTACGAAGATCGACGGCGGCGAGATCGGCACCTGATCTTCGACAAACGTCCCGAATTCTGCTGCCGACGCGAAGGGTTGCCGCAGTCATCCGGCGAATGTGCCCTGCCGCGACGAAAAAAAGGGCATGGCGATATGTCCGATGACACAGGGCCGCCAAGCGCCGTGTGATAGAAACGGCGCATCACCGGCTACGATAATCGGGCGCCGGTGGCTGAGAGACAAATCGCGCTCCCGCCTGTCATGGAAGGGAAACGCTCATGACTCAGCATCAACCGCAACTTTTCACTTATGCCACCCCGGTGGCGTGCCAGCACTGCGGCGGCAAGGCCTCGCTGATGCGCCGCACGCCGGACCCCGGCGATGCGAACAGCGAAATCAGGACGTTCGAGTGCGAGTCCTGCCGGAAGCAGACCGTCCTGCGCGCCGCGTAGGGCCGGTCACCGCTTCGGCTTCGGCATCCTCGTGAACCGCACGCTTTTCTGATCCGGCATGCGTCTGGCGTCGAAGCCGGCATCGCGCACCGCGATGCGCTGCAGCTTGGGATGCTCCGGCACGTCGTCGAACCACCATTCGGCGCGTTGCGCCGCGCGCGGCAGCGCGAAGCCGAGGATCTCCTCGATCTCATCGTAGCTCAGCACGAGCTGGTCCACCTTCTGGTCGAGCAGGTGGTCGCGGAGTGGATCGAACTTGCTGTCGGTCATTCGTCGTGGCCTGCATCAGGTGCCCGGCATCGCGTGTGACGCGACGGGAAATACCGGCCGAATTTCTCCGCCGTCATTCCGGGGCGCGCCGAAGGCGCGAGCCCGGAATCCAGGGATATGGACGGAAATCCCACCTTGGCTCTGGATTCCGGGTTCGCCCGCTGACGCGGGCGCCCCGGAATGACCGGGGTTGAAACCATCCGCTCACCCCTTGATCTGCCGGCCGGCGCGGGCGTCGGCGATCAGCGTGGCGAAGGCATCGAGCGCCGCCTTCGCGGTGTTGGCGTAGGTGTCCACCTTTGAGTCGAGCCACTTCTCGCCGTAGCCGATTGCGGTGATGGCGAGCCGCACCCGGCCGTCGAGCCACGGGCCGCCGCCGAACCCGCCGATCACCGGGATCGAGACGGCCTTTGCCACGGCCGCTCCCACCACCGGCCCGGAGTTGGTGAAATCGAGCGCGCAGGCACCGCAGTCCTCGAGCAGCTTCGCCTCCTCGACCAGCTTCGCCGTCATCTCCGGCGTGGCCTGCGCGCCGGGCGCGTTCTGCGCGCTGTAGGGAATGCCGTGCTTCGCCGCCGTCTGCGGCGTCAGCCCGAACTGCGCGAACACCGGGATGCCGGCCTTCACCACAGCCCGTACCGCGTCGGGATGATCCGCGGCGGCGTCGAGCTTCACCATGTCGGCGCCGCCTTCCTGCATGAGCCGCTGCGCGGCGCGCACCGCGGCGCCGGGTGAGTCCTGCACCGGGCCGTACGGCACGTCGCAGCTCAGCAGCACGTTCGGCGCACCGCGCCGCACCGCTTTGCAGCAGATCATGATCTCGTCCATCGTCACCTGCAGCGGATCGTCATGTCCCCACAGGTTGACGCCGACCGAGTCGCCGACCGAGATGAAATCGACGCCGGCCTTTGCGGCGATACGCGCGATCGGCGCGTCCCAGGCCACCACGCCGATGCTTTTGCGGCCGTCGCGCTTCATCTGCTGGAGCGCGGCGACGGTGATTTTGCCAGTCATGGGGACATAAGAGGCGAGGGCGGCCTTGTGTTCAAGCCACCCTGTCTATCGGCCGTCATGCCCGGCCTTGTGCCGGGCATCCACGCCTTGCTTTGTCGCCAAGCCGTGGATGGCCGGGACGAGCCCGGCCATGACGTGGACAGGTCGAGCGAACCCCTACTTCTTCTCCTGCACGCCGTAGGAGGCCTTCACCTTGGCCAGCAGGTCGCCCTGCAGCGAGGCGACGTCGCCGACCAGCTTCTGCAATTCCTCGCCGGTGATCGGGCCGAGCGTCAGCTTCATCTTCTTGGCGTCGGCGATGAACTCCGGGTCCTTGGTCATGGCGTCGAACGCGCGGCGCAGCGCGGTAACGCGCTCCGTCGGCACGCCCGGGGTGGTGAAGAACGCGGTGCCGATCTCGGTGGCGTTCATCACGGCGGACAGGATCGCGCGCTCCTCGTCGGTGCGGGCCATCTCGACCACCGTCGGCACTTCGGGAAGCTCCGGATGCCGCTTCAACGCATACTGCACGATGATGTTGATCTTCTTGGACGGATACCAGTCGGGATGGCCGACCTTCACCGCGGTCCATGATGTGGAGTGCCCCTCGACCTCGCCGCGCTCGACGGCGAGCTGCGCGTGGGCGGAGCCCTTGTAGCCCATGATCAGCTTGAATTTGGTGCCGAGCACGTTGTTGGTGACCAGCGGATAGACCGACACGGTGGAACCGACACCGGTGCCGGACAGTTTCGATTCCATCTTCTGTGCGTCGGCGAAGGTCTTCACCGGCGAGGTGTGCCACAGGAACACCATGTTGATCAGCGAGTCGACGCGGCCGATCCAGTTGAAGTCCGCGGTCTTGAAGCGCACGCCCTGCGTGCCGAGCTTTTCGTCGATCGCCGACGTCGGGGCGCCGATCGCCAGCGTGAGACCGTCCTTTGCCGCGATGTTGTAGACGTGCGCCAGTGCGGTGAAGCTGCCGGCGCCGGGCATGTTCTTCGGCACGACGCTGGGATTGCCGGGAATATGCTTGCCGATGTGGCGGGCCACCAGCCGGGCATAGACGTCGTTCGAGCCGGCGGGCGGATAGCCGATGATCAGGTCGATCGACTTGCCCTTGTAGAACTCCTCGACGCTCTGCGCTGCGGCGGGAACCGCCAGCAGGGTGACGGCGGCGGCGGCCAGAATGGCGCGGCGAACGAGCATGGCGTGTTTCTCCCGTATGGTTTTCGGTTTGTCTGGCGGGAGATTACGAACGTCGCGCCCGGTTAGGCAACAAGCCGTTCGGTGGCGGAGCTGTGCGGGCCTGCGGCGGCTGGTCGCCTGCCAATGGCAGCGAGGAGACGATGTTTGAGGCGACACGTGTCCCGGGCGAGCATAGCGAGACCCGGGACCCCGGTTTCTGGCAGTGACCGCGGATGTAAATCGTGTCCCGGCTCGCGCTCGCTGCGCTCGCTTGGCCGGGACATGCGGCCGCAGACGAGGTCAGGCGCGCAGCGCGCGCAGCATATCCTCGACGTACTCCTCGGCGGTGGCCACCACCAGCATCACGGCCCAGGGGCGGAGCTGCGCCAGTGTGCGCGACAGCGCCTCGTCGGACTTGTCGGCGCCGCCCAGGATCAGGCAGGTCGTGGTGACCCGCTTGAGGCTGCAGGCCTCGCCGATGATCGAGGCAGCGGCGGCATCCTCGCCCGCGGCCGCGACCATCACCACCAGGTCCGCGCTCTCGATCTCCTCGATCATGCTCCGGGTGCGGCCGGCGAGGTCGGACAGCCAGCCGGAAAAGCTCTCGCCCGCCTTCGGTGTGCTGCCGAATGCCGGCGCGGTGAGGAACGACGCGCGGCCCCATTGCTTCTGGGCCAGCCGCTTCATCACGTCTTCGCTCGGCCGGTCGAGCGCGATCACCTTCACGGTGCGCGGCGTGGAGTTCGGCGCGTCGATGCGGAACCGCGCCTCGGCGGCGCTCGACATGCGGGCGGATTCGGATTGCATCAATTCACTCCGCTCTCTCGTCTCCCTCCCCCGCTTGCGGGGGAGGGTTGGGGGGGGGAAGCAATAAGCGATGCCCCCTCCCGATCGCTTCGCGATCGACCTCCCCCGCAAGCGGGGGAGGTGAAGAAGAAAACTACACCGTCACGTGTTCCTTGCCGGTCTGCACCTTCAGCGCCTCCCTGGCGGCGTCCTTGAAGTGCTGGTCGGGTGGCAGCACCACGGCGGCGGAACGGATGCGCTGGTGCTCGTGCGAGATGCCCGGAGGCATCTCGCCCTTGTCCATCGCCCTGAGCGCGCGCAGCAGGCGATGCCGGGCCATGATGATGCCGTTGTCGGTCGACACCAGGTTTTCCTTGGA
>CAZGSW010000018.1:0-28994 GCA_964528635.1 uncultured Rhodoplanes sp.
CCGCACTACAACACCTGGCCCGACGCCGGCACCACGCCGTTCCGCAGCGAGAAGAACTCGAACTGGGAAGGCGCCTATCGCGTGCCGGCGTTCGTCCGCTGGCCCGGTCGCTTCCAGGCCGGCGTGACGCTCAACGGCCTCGTTGCCCACGAGGACTGGATGGTCACGCTGCTCACCGCCGCCGGGATGCCGGATGTCAAGGAACGTCTGATGAAAGGCGACAATTTCGCCGGCCGTCGCTATCGCGCGCATCCCGACGGTTACAACATGCTGGACTACTTCAGCGGCAAGACCAAGGAGTCGCCGCGCAAGGAGTTCTGGTACGTCAATGACGACGGCCAGGTCGTCGCCGCGCGCTACAACGACTGGAAGGTCGTGTTCCTGGAGAACCGCGGGCAGGCGTTCGGCGTGTGGCGCGAGCCGTTCGTTGAACTGCGTGTGCCGCTGTTGTTCAATCTGCGGCGCGATCCGTTCGAACGCTCGCAGCACAATTCCAATACCTACAACGACTGGTTCATGGATCGGGTATTCGTGCTGGTGCCGATCCAGGCGCTGGCGAGCCAGTTCCTGATGACGATGAAGGAGTACCCGCCGAGCCAGACGGCGGGTGCCTTCAACCTCAGCAAGGTCCAAGAGCAGCTCAAACGGGCGCAATAGAACTGACCGTGTCATGCCGGCCGGCCCGAAAGGGCTGGCAGGTGCTTTCGGAAACCCGGGCGCGACCCGGCGTTCATCGCAACTTGTTTCATTGATCGACGGAGAACGACATGTTCCGCAATATCTGGAACGGTCTCGTTTGCACCGCGCTGGCGTCGGTGCTGATTGCAGGTTCGGCTCTTGCCCAGACCGATCCATTGCCGTCGTGGAACGATGGCGCGGTGAAGGCGTCGATCACGGATTTTGTGACGCGCACGACCAAAACCGGCAGCGCGGATTTCATCCCGCCCGAGGAGCGCATCGCCACGTTCGACAACGACGGCACGCTGTGGTCCGAGCAGCCGGTGTACTTCCAGGCGGCGTTCGCGTTCGACCGCATCCGCGCCATGGCGCCGCAACGCCCGGAATGGAAGAAGCAGCAGCCGTTCAAGGCTGTGCTCGACAAGGACATGAAGGCGCTGGCCGCGTCCGGCCAGAAGGGTTTGCTGCAGATCGTGGCCGCAACCCACGCCGGCATGACCGTGGATGTCTTTCACAAGGCCGTGCTGGACTGGATGGGGTCGGCGCGGCACCCGCGGTTCAACCGCGCCTACACCGATCTGGTGTTCCAGCCGATGGTCGAGTTGCTCGGCTATCTGCGCGCCAACGGCTACCGGACCTTCATTGTCTCGGGCGGCGGCGTGGAGTTCATGCGGCCGTGGGCGGAGAAGATCTACGGAATACCGCCGGAGCAGGTGATCGGATCGTCGGGAGAGGTGCAGTTCCGGTTCGGAAAGGACGGAAAGCCGGAACTGTTTAAGGTCGCCAAGGTCGAGTTCATCGACGACGGTCCGGGCAAGCCAGTCGGCATCAACCGGTTCATCGGGCGGCGGCCGGTGTTCGCGTTCGGTAATTCTGACGGGGATTTGCAGATGCTGCAGTGGACCGCGGCCGGCAGCGGCCCCCGGTTCGCGGGTCTGGTGCACCACACCGACGCGGAGCGGGAATGGGCCTATGACCGAAGGTCACATGTCGGGAAGCTCGACAAGGCGCTCGACGAGGCCAATGTCAGGAAATGGACTGTCGTCGACATGAAGCGCGACTGGCGAAAGGTGTTCGCGTTCGAAAAATGAGGGACTGATGCGGCAGATCGGATGAGATCGGCACTGCGCCGCCAGTCAGCCAGTCGGATCTCTTAAAATCTGTCCGGAGGACACGAAAGAAGGCCCGCAAATGCGGGGCTTTCGCGCGCTCTCAAGTCTCTGGAGTCCCTCAAGGAGATGATTTCGAAGAATTGGCCGGAAGCCTTGGCCACTCTTCCAGAGAATTTTTCTTTTCCCAGAGACGCAATCGGAGGCGTGCCCGACGGGCGATGCGGCGACCGGATTTTGCACCGCACCAGCTCCAACCACATCCGTGAAATTTGTCTGGAGTTGCTCCAGACGGCTTCAACAGCGACCGGATGCTAAGGCATGGTCCGCAACTGAGCGACAATTCGCCAGTGAGCGGAGCAAGCATGACCGATGCCATCGAAGCAAAACGTGCTCGTCCGCGTCAGGCGTCACGTCCCTTCGGCGGATATGAGGTCGTCCGTTCGAACAGTATCGACGAGGAATTGACGCTGGTCGACAAGGGTACGCCGTGCGGCGAATACCTGCGCCGTTTCTGGCAGCCTCTGGCGCTGTCGTCGGACGTCCAGGATCTCCCGTTTGCGACCAGGCTGCTGGGCGAAGATCTGGTGGTGTTTCGCACGCCGTCCGGCAGACTTGGCGTGTTGCACAAGCATTGCAGTCATCGTGGCGCGTCGCTGGAGTTCGGTCTGATCAGCGATGAGGGAATTCGTTGCGGTTACCACGGCTGGCACTACGCGACCGATGGCAGCATTCTCGATGTGCCGGGAGAAACGAAGCCTGGCAGCTATGCAAGGCGCATGTGCCATGGTGCCTATCCCGTCCATGAGTACAAAGGGATCATTTTTGTTTATCTCGGACCGCCCGAGGAAAAACCCGAATTTCCCATCTACGACTTCATGGACACCGCCGACGAGGATTGCGTCCCTTATTGCTGGCCGCTTGACTGCAACTGGCTCCAGGTCCGCGAGAACACGCAGGATCCGATCCATCTTACGTTTCTGCACTCGATGTTCGGCGTCAAGCAGTTCGGCGCGAACCTGGCCAACGCCATCCCGTATATCCGTGCACACGAGACGCCGCTCGGTCAGGTGACGACCAGCATCCGCCGGCTCGGTGACATCTACTATATCCGCGTCAATGAAATGATCATGCCGAACGTGGCGCGCGTTCCTGACGCGCTGCGCGAAGGCCGTGCGATCCCCAACAATGAAGCCAATGCGGTCGGTATCGGCAGCCAAACGAAAGCGTTGCGATACAAGCGTCTCGTGCCGTCGAGCCACGGCATGGGCCTGTCGATGTGGGTCATTCCCAACGACAACGAGAACAGTATGTTCTTTGGCTGGCATCACGTGCCCAGGGATGAGCCGCCGGCCGTGCGCGAGGAGCGCATCCGTCAGGTCGAGCACGGTCAGACCAGGGATCGCCCATACAACGAGCGGCAACGAAATCCCGGTGATTACGATGCAATCGTGTCACAGGGAACGATCGTCTCCCGTGAGAACGACAAGCTCACGGGAGCTGATGTCGGAATTGGCATCTATCGCCGGCAGTTGCGTGCAGGCATTCGATCGGTTGCCGAGGGCCAGAAGCCGAAAGGGCTCGATGCAAACCATCAGGCACCGATCCCGACTTATGCTTACGCGCTGGTTCGTCCCGCACCGCCGATGGGCTCGGACAGGGAAGAGGCCGAGCGGATCGAGGCCCTGGAAAAGGAGATCCTGGCGGACCTCATGGCGTTCCGGCTGCCGCATACGCCTCGCACCCTGGAGCCGGCGTGACGATGACCGCTGTTCTGGAAGATGGTGTGTACCGGTACCGGGTCGATACGTCCTGGGGACGGCTACCGGACGGCTGGCGTTACGGCGAGGTCGCGGCCGTCGGGGTGGATAGTAAGGATAACGTCTACGTCTTTGCCCGCGGCAAGCACCCGATGATCGTGTTCGACCGCGATGGAAATTTTCTCCGCTCATGGGGCGAGGGCATCTTCCGGCAACCGCACGGCCTGCATGTTGGCCCCGACGACAGCCTCTATTGTACGGACGAAGGGGATCACACAGTTCGCCGGTTCACGCCCGAAGGCCGCCTTGAACTGGAGATCGGGGTGCCGGGCGTTCCGTCTCCCTTCCTCAGCGGCGATCCGTTCCACCGCTGCACGCATACGGCGCTGTCGCCGTCGCTCGATATTTACGTCGCGGATGGATACGGCAACGCCCGCGTCCACAAATATGCACCCAATGGCAGGCTGATCTCGTCATGGGGGCAGCCGGGAACCGGGCCTGGCGAATTCAACATCGTTCACAACATCTGCTGTGACGGCGATGGATGGATCTATGTCGCCGACCGTGAGAATCATCGAGTTCAAGTGTTCGATCCGGGCGGCCACTATGAGGGCCAATGGAACAATCTGCACCGGCCGTGCGGTCTATGCATGCACGGCTCGCGCGAGCCGCGCTTCTACGTGGGTGAACTTGGTCCGGGTACGCAGTTCAGTAACCGCGACTGGCCGGGTATAGGCCCAAGGCTTTCGATCATGGACAGCGAGGGTAACGTGCTGGCGCGCCTCGGCGACCGTCGCAGTCCGACGGCCCGCGACAGCGCCTTTACGTCGCCGCACGGCGTGGCGGTGGATTCGCAGGGCGCGATTTACATCGGGGAGGTAGCCCGGACGACGCTGAAAGGGCGTGGCGTGACGCTCGATCCGGACCAGGACCCGGTCTGCTTGCAGAAGCTCGTTCCCGAGCCAGGAGCCCGACTGTCATGACCGGTCTCACGCTCGCCCAGGCGGCGATCATCGTCGACGAGGCTCTGAAGTTTGGACGCATGCAGAAAATGAAGCCGCTGACGGTGGCTGTGCTCGATGCCGGCGGCCACATGATCGCATTCAAGCGCGAGGACAAGAGCGGAATCCTGCGGCGCGAGATCGCCGAAGGAAAGGCATGGGGCGTGCTGGGCATGGGCTACGGCGGGCGTGAGTTTGCCCGGCGCAACGCCATCAGGCCGACTTTTTATACCGCGCTGGCTGTCGCCTCCGAGGGGCGGGTCATGCCTGTGATTGGCGGCGTCCTGATCCGCAACAACGAAAACGACATCGTGGGCTCCGTCGGAGTGTCCGGCGACACCGAGGATAACGACGATGCCTGTGCGATCCGAGGGATCACGGCGGCGGGGTTGAAGGCCGACAACGGCGATCCCAGTTGAATAGGAGGACGTAATGACAAAGTTATGCGCCGTTCTGTGGACTCTGGCGCTGCTGACCGTCGGCTTGCCGATGACGGCTCACGCGCAGCAGTATCCTAACAAGCCCATCCGCCTCGTCGTGCCGTTTGCCGCTGGTGGCGGCGTCGACATGATGGCGCGGCTTGCGGCCAAGGCGCTCGGTGAGGAGCTCAAGCAGACCGTGGTGGTGGAGAATCAACCCGGCGCAAGCGGGACCATTGCGACCATGAACGTCGCGAAATCGGAGCCCGACGGTTATACGCTGATGTGGCACACGACGTCGTCGTCGGTCATCAACGCGGTGACGTTCAGCAATCTCAAATACGATCCGCTGACCGCACTCGTGCCGGTCAGTCTGGCGAACCAGTTTCCGCTCGCGATCTTCACGTATCCGAAGCTTCCCGTGAAGAACATGGCCGAGTTCGTTGCGTTGCTGAAGGCCAATCCCGGAAAGTACAACTACGGTTCATCGGGATACGGGAGCATCGTCCATCTCGGCGCGGAGCTGTTCAAGTCGCTGGCGAACGTCGACATCAAGCACATTCCATACAAGGGGAATGCGCCGGCGCTCACCGACCTGATCGCGGGGCGTATCGAGATGATCATCGATGGTGTTCCGCCGCAGGTCGCCAACGTCGAGGCGGGCAAGGTCCGTGCGCTGGCGGTGACGACGGCCAAGCGATCTCAAAAGCTGCCCGACGTTCCGACCATGATCGAGAGCGGCATGCCTGGCTACGAGTTGTCGTTCTGGACGGCGGTTTTCGCGCCGGCCGCAACGCCCAAGCCGGTCGTTGACCTGATCGCCGCGAAGCTGGGCGAAGCCATGAAAAAACCGGAGGTGGTCCAGCGCATGAAGGATCTCGGTGCTGACGGCGTCGGTTCGTCGGCCGAGGAGATGACCCGGTTCTGGCATCAGGAACTCGACCGCTACCGCAAGATCGTGGCGGGTTCCGGTATCCGTCTCGAGGTCAACTGAGCAACGGCCCGGCCGTTGCCGCCGTGCGGCGATCCCGGACGTAGCGCTCGACCCGCTCATGCATCCTCGCGGCGATCTCGTTCTTCCGTTCGACGAACCCCGGTCCGCTCCCGCTGACGGCGAGGACGACCGGCGGTTCGTCGTCGAGCGTCGGCAACGGCATGCTGATTGCGCCGACGCCTGGCGTCACCCGTCCATAGCAGAAGGCGAAGCCGCTTTGCCGCACCGCATGAATCTCCTCGATGAACTTTGAAGGCGAAACCCGTTGGCTCGGGGCTTCGTCGGCGTTAACGCGAGTCACCAGCCGGACGATCTCGTTATCGTTGAGCTTGCTCATGAGCACCCAGCCCACTGCGGTGCGCGTGAGCGGCGCCAGCGTGCCGCGCCGCACCGGGCGCGAGTCGTTCGTACGCACGACGTAAATGTACTGGGCGTTGAGCTGGCAGCGCGCCCCCAGTACAACCAATTGGCCGGTCTGATGATTTAGGTCTTGCAGAAGCGACTGCATCGCTCCGCCTTTCTGGACCCAGTCGCCCAGCAGGCCGACGCGCATGGTCGGGCAATAGAGGCGGCTGCGCGTGTTATAGTGCAGATAGCCGAGTCCGACGAGGCTTCCCAGCAGGGCGCTGGCACTGGACGCGGGAAGTCCCAGATGCGCACGCACCTCGGCGGCGCTCGCCGGCCGCATGATTTCGTCGAAATACTCCAGAATGGCGAGAACCCGCCCGGCCGACTTCACGGTTTTCGTGTTGCCATCCATCCCGCACCCCCGCACTCATCGCGGTCAATGTCCGTCGGGGCGGAAGAATAAGCCTTCGGGCGATGCCAGCCAACCGGCCGCCTCGTGAGTTGACCGGCTCCTCCGCCGTTGTCACACAATCCCTTGACAGGAACCAGCTTGACCGCCTGTTAGAGCGTACGGCCGCTCCGCGTAGAGCGGCTTTCCGACAATCGTTGGAGCATCCGTGACCGATATTCAACTCGACGAGACGCACGATCCGGCCCGGAGAAGCTGGGTCGAGTCGGCCAATGCACCTGACGGCGATTTTCCCATCCAGAATCTGCCGCTCGGCGTGTTCCGCCCTGGCGGCAGCCAGGACCGTCCCCGGATCGGGGTGGCGATCGGCGAGTTCGCCCTCGACCTTGCAGCAGTTGCTTCTCACCTGGACGGGGCGGTCGGCGGAGCTGCCGATATCCTGCGTGCGCCGTCGCTGGCGCCGCTGATGGCGCGCACGCCCGCCGAGTGGAGCGCGCTGAGGCAGACGATCGCGCGGATGCTGGAGACAGGCTCAGCCGCGCGCGGCGCCTGCGAGCCTCATCTGGTGTCGCTCGACCGGGTCGAAATGCTCATGCCCGTCAGACCCGGCGGGTTTATCGATTTCTTCGCTTCGATCCAGCACGCGACGAACGCCGGACGTCTGTTCCGGCCGGCGGCTCCGCTGCTTCCGAACTACAAGTACGTTCCGATCGGCTACAACGGCCGCGCTTCGACGATCCGTCCCGGTGGCTCGGAGATCCGCCGTCCGAGCGGCCAGCGCAAGCCGGCAAGTCAGGATGTGCCGGATTTCGGGCCGTGCCGCAGCCTCGACTACGAGATGGAGGTCGGCATCTTCCTCGGCGGGAATTCGCGGATCGGGCACCCCGTCGCCATCGCCGATGCCTGGCGCCACATCTTCGGGTTCTGCCTGCTCAACGACTGGTCGGCCCGCGACATTCAGGCATGGGAGTACCAGCCGCTCGGTCCGTTTCTCGGCAAGAGTTTCGCGACGAGCATTTCGCCCTGGATTGTGACGGCCGACGCGCTTCGGCCCTTCCGTGTGCCCGCGTTCGCTCGTCCAGCCGAGGATCCCGATCCTCTGCCGTATCTTTCCGACGCGGCGGATCTGGAGGCGGGGGCGGTCGATATCGAGATCGAGGTCTGGTTGCGCAGCGCGGCCATGTCCAAAGGCAACCGGCCAGCCGTGCGGCTTGGCGCGTCCTCGGCTGCAAAGCTGTATTGGACGCCCGCGCAGTTGGTCGCCCACCAGACCAGCAACGGCTGCAACATCGAGGCGGGCGACCTCTACGGGACCGGCACGGTGTCGGGCGATGAACGCGACAATCTCGGCAGTCTCCTGGAGCTTTCGAAGGGCGGCAAGGAGCCGGTCGCGGTTTGCGAAAGCGAGACGCGCAAGTTCCTGGAGGACGGCGACGAGGTCACGCTGACCGCCCGGTGCCGGCGCGCCGGGTTCGTTTCCATCGGTTTTGGCCGGTGCAGCGGCCGGATTGCCCCGGCGCTGGCCGGCTGACCGGGTCCCGCGTTTGCGGGTCTGTCCCCCGCGCTTGTGACAGATGGTTGCGCGGAATTCGGCTAATCTTAGTTCAGTAGTGCGCCCGCGCAGATCATCCTGGCGCGGGCCTATCGTCGTTGCGAGAAGCGGAGACAGCACCTTGAATCAGATCCGAGCGGGCGGCCAGGGCGAATACAGGCTTGAGGGTCGGGTGGCGGTCGTGACCGGCGCCAGCAGCGGCATTGGCACTGCCACCGCAAAACGGCTTGCGGCTGCGGGAGCGCGTGTGGCCGTGGGCTACAACGCCGGACGGGACAGGGCGGAAAAGCTTGCCGGGGAACTGGCCGGCGACGGGCATCTGCCGGTTCATATCCCGATGGAGGATAGTGAGCGGATCGCCGCTGCGGCCGACCTCGTTCGAACGCGGCTCGGCAGGGCCGATGTGCTGGTCAATTCGGCGGGCGTGACGCGAGCGGTTCCCCATGCCGATCTGGACGGGCTCGACGATGCCACCTTTGAGCGGATTCTGACCACGAATGTCCGGGGCCCTTTCGCGACGATCCGTGCCTTCGCGCCGCTTCTGCGCGCCAGCGGAGACGGTGTGGTGATCAACCTGTCGTCGATCTCCGGGACGACGGGCCTCGGCAGCAGCATCGCCTATTGCGCCTCCAAGGCGGCGCTGGACACCATGAGCCTGTCTCTGGCCCGCGTGCTCGCGCCCGAAGTGCGGGTTCTGACCGTTTCGCCGGCGGCGGTGGCGACCGATTTCGTGCCGGGCAGGGGCCGCGAGGGTGTTCAGAAGCAGGCGGCCTCCACGCCGCTCAAGACCGTGACTGAACCCGACGACGTGGCGCTCGCCGTGATCGCCGCCATCACGCACCTGCGTCTGACGACGGGAAGCGCAATTGTCGTCGACGGCGGCCGCCATCTTTGACAACCTTTACGAAGGAGGACGCCATGAATGTACATTTGACGTCTGTCGCCAGCGAGGCCGTTCGTTCGCCGTCTGACGGTTCGATCGCCTACATGACCGGCTTCGGGAACTCGTTCGCCACCGAAGCGGTGGCTGGCGCGTTGCCGATCGCCCGCAACTCGCCGCAGAAGGCTCCGCTCGGCCTCTACGCCGAGCAATTGTCCGGCTCTGCCTTCACGGCGCCCCGCCACGCCAACAAGCGGACCTGGTTCTACCGCATCCGTCCCTCGGTGAAGCACGGGCGCGGCTTTCGTGCGGTGGATGCCGGCCTTGTTCGCACGGCTCCCTGCCGCGACGAAGGCAGCCTGCCGATCGGCCAGATGCGATGGCACCCGATTGCGATCCCGGACGAGGACAGCACGTTCCTCACCGGACTGAGAACGATCTGCACCGGCGGCGACGTCTACATGCAGGCAGGCATGGCGAGCCACGTCTACGTGGCGAACCGGTCCATGGGCGACGACTACTTCTACAACGTCGACGGCGAGATGCTGCTGGTTCCGCAGGAAAACAGCATCAACGTCTTCACGGAGTGCGGCATTCTGAACGCAGGTCCGGGCGATATCGTCATCGTTCCAAAAGGCATGAAGTTCAAGGTCGACCTGCCGAACGGCCCGGCCCGCGGCTACGTTTGCGAAAACTACGGCGCCTATCTGACCTTGCCCGAGCGCGGTCCGATCGGAGCCAATTGCCTCGCCAATCCGCGCGATTTCCTGACACCCGTCGCTGCCTATGAAGACAGGGAGCGGCCTTGCCGCCTCTTCGTCAAGGCGCTGGGACGGCTCTACCAGACCGACCTGCCTCAATCGCCGCTTGATGTCGTCGCCTGGCACGGAAATTTCGTGCCGGTCAAATACGATCTCAGGCGTTTCTCGCCGGTCGGTTCGGTGCTTTTCGACCACCCGGATCCGTCCATCTACACCGTGCTGACGTCGGCGTCGGACACGCCCGGCACCGCGAACGTGGACTTCGTGATCTTCCCCGAACGGTGGATCGTGATGGAGAACTCGTTCCGTCCGCCCTGGTACCATATGAACGTGATGAGCGAGTTCATGGGCCTGATCTATGGCGTCTATGACGCGAAGCCGGGCGGTTTCGTTCCGGGCGGCATGAGCCTTCACAACGCGCTGATCGCCCACGGTCCGGATGCCGAGGCCTTCGAGAAGGCGTCGAACCGCCCGCTCCAGCCCGAGAAGCTTTCGGGAACCATGGCCTTCATGTTCGAGACCCGTTATCCGCTCAGTCCGACTGGCTATGCGTCGCGCCTCGATCTGATGGACGGCGCCTATCCCGATTGCTGGGAGGCGATCGAACGAAAATTCGACGGGCGATGAGGCTGCGCTGCGGTTCCGGTGGAGCGCAGCCAGCGCAAGTGAGGAGTCATGGAAGCTGCGACCGGAGCGGCCTGGAGCGCGCGGGCGAACAATCCCTGTTACCGGATCAGGGAATTGACGCTGCCCGGCGCCACCTCGACCGGACTGCAGCGGTTTGAGTTCAAGACGACCTTTCTTTCGCACAACGCAGGTCAGCTCCTGATAAGGAGCTACGGTCAGGAGCGATACACAGAGATCGCCGTGGGCCAGGAGATCGCGTTTGAGAGTGGAGCCGAAGGCGAGATAGTGAATGCGGCTGACCGGGAATTTCAATTCACGGTAACGGAATTCAAGTGAGCCGTTGATCGGTGCAGTGTGCATCGATAGCGCTCCTGCACCGATTGGCAAGGCAGGCTGTTGGGCGGCCGCACCGCAGCTTGCGGCTCGTTCGGCAGAGTCAAAGACGGTTCGGTTTCGGCGCGGCTATGCGGTAGAACTGCCCCACCGCGTTCGCCGAGGTCAGGTCACTATGCACATCCTTGCAGCCACTGATTTCTCCACTCGTTCCAACCGTGCCCTCCGGCAGGCGGGCCTGTTGGCCCAGCGCAGCAATGCGCAGGTCCATATCGTGCACGTTGTGGATGACGATCAGCCGGAAGAACTGGTCCGCATGGAAATCCGCGAGGCCGAACGGCTGTTGAGAGAGCAGGTGGACTCAATGGCGGAGCTTCGCGGAACGCAGCCCCACCCAATGGTGGTCACGGGCGCGCCCTTCGACGGGATACTGCGGGCGGCTGAGGAGACTCGGCCCGACCTCATTGTCATGGGTTCCCATCGCAAGCAGTTGCTGCTCGATATTTTTGTTGGCACCACGGTTGAGCGCGTGGTTCGCAAAGGCTCTTTCCCGGTCCTGATGGTGAACTTCGAGGCGCAGCGTCAATACGAGCGCGTTATCGCGCCGACAGATATGTCGGATGTCTCCGCCGGCGCGGTCCGGGCCGCGAGGTCGACAGGCTTGATCGGCGACGCGGGCGCAACGCTGCTTCATGCATTCGTGGCGCTGGCAAGGGGGAAGATGTATATTGCCGGCTCGGATCAAGCCAGCATCGACAGTTATGTTGCGAGCGAGCGCAAGCGCGCCATGGACGAACTGGCAACGTTCCTGGCTGCGAACGACCTCCAGCAGGTCCGATGGTCTCTCCGCGTGGAGGAGGGGACTCCAATGGAGGTCATTTCCCGCGCCGTGTCAGAGCTGCGTCCTGACCTGCTCGTAATGGGTACGCACGGCCGCTCCGCGTTTCTCAAGGCGCTGATAGGCAGCGTCACGGAACAGGCTCTGCGCTCGCTCGACGTGGATATCCTTGCGGTACCTCCAGCCAGGCCGTGAGGTCAGCGATGCTCGTGCTCCGGCCTTTCCGCAGGCAATCTGTTGTTTTCGGATTGATCGCGTAGGTCTGCGGCGCGGACCAGAACCATCAGGCTGATCGGTGTCGTCACCGTAACGAAAACGATGATCAGCAGTTCGTGCACGGCGAGGCGGCTCCCGAGAGCCGAAAAGTAGACGATGGATGCGAGCGCCACGCAGGTCGTGCCAAGCGTGGTCCCAAGCGTCGGAGCATGGACCCGTTCGTAGAAGCTCTGGAGGCGAAGCAGCCCGAGCGTGCCGATCAGAGTGATCGCCGCTCCGGCCAGCAGGAGGCTTGCCGTCAGGACCGCCGGGACGGCGGAAATTTCCGCGCCTGCATTCATTCGATCACCTCGCCACGAAGCAGGAATTTCGCAAGCGCGACCGTGCTCGCGAACCCGAGGAGGGCAATAATCAGCGCGGCCTCGAAATAGAGCGTGTTGCCGGAGCGGATGCCGAACGCGAGAAGGAGCAGCATCACATTCACATACAGGCTGTCGAACCCCAGGACACGGTCCTGCGCCCTTGGTCCCAGAAGGACGCGGATGGTCGCGCATGCCGCAGCAAGGCCAAGCATGATCTGCGCGGCGGTGATCGACCATGCGAGGAAAGCGCTCATTGAAAGACCTCCATCAGCAGCCGTTCGTAACGTCCCTTTATGGTGCGCACCCATTCGGGCTTGTCGATCAGATCGAGGACATGGATGGTCAGGATGCCGTTTGTCTCGTCGAAATCCACCCAAAGCGTCCCGGGCGTTGAGGTGATGATGCAGGCCAGCGCGGCCAAGCCATAAGGATCGTCAAGGTCCAACGGGATTTCGACATATCCGGAGGTCCACCCCCTGCGCTCGCGACTGAGGATGATGCGAGCGACGGCGATGTTGGAGCGGACGATGTCTGCAATGACCAAGGCAGCCAATCGGACGATTGCATGAAGCCGCCGTGGACGCGCTTTCGGTACCTCCAGCGCCGCGAGAAACCAGCCGCCGAAAAGTGCGATGGCGGCGCCCAGGAGGATATGCCCCAATGAAAGCGTTTGATTCAGCAGCAGCCAGAAGACCAGAAGGCCGGCGCTCGCGATTGGAAACGGGAGGAGCCGGCTCATGTCCCACCCTTCAGGATAATCGGACGCTCGGCTGCCGAACCAAGGACACTGCGTATGTAGTCGTTGGGAGTGTGCAGCGATTGCGCCGTCGCCTGCATGAAGCGCATGACCGGGCCCGCCTGGACCGTCTGCAATGCACAAAGCAACAGAAGGACTGCGACCGGCGCGATCTCGATCAACCGCACGCGCGGCACAGACCGGTCCGGTGAGGCCCAGAACGATCGGATGCCTGCGCGCGTCATGGCGATCAGAGCCGCCAGCCCGGACAGGATCAGCACCACAAGAAAGATCCAGGCAGCAACCGGCACACTCCCCTGATGCGGATTGAGCGCGGCCGTCAGGAGCGCGAATTTTGCGATGAATCCGGAGAGCGGCGGCAGGCCCGAGATCACAAGACCGCAGCCGATAAAAGCCAAACCGAGCAATCCCATCGTGGCGGGAACCGCGATACCGATCTCGTCGGGACCGTCGAGTTCGTCCTCTTCGCCATAAAGCTCCCGCGTGACGGCGAGCACGTCTGCGCCGGGTTCGCGGCCTCGCTCGACGAGCTCGATCAGCAGGAAGAACGCGCCGATGCCAAGTGTCGAGCTTATCAGGTAGAACAGGGCTCCGCCGGTAACGCCGACCTGGCCCATTCCGATCGCAGCAAGCACGGTGCCAGACGATGCAAGTACCGAGTATGAGGCCAGCCTTGCCGTGTCCTGCGAGGCGAGGCTTCCGATCGCGCCGAACGCGACGGTAAGCAGCCCGCCGACCAGCAGCCATTCTCCTCCGAATTGAGCCGACGCGCCCGCCTGTTCTCCGAACAGCAGCAGCCATAGCCGCAGCACGATGTAGGCCCCGACCTTGGTGAGAATTGCAAAGATCGCTGCCACCGGCGGCGGCGCCGCCGCATAGGTCACGGGTAGCCAGAAGCACAGGGGCCACATTCCAGCCTTAACCAGAAATGCGATGCCCAGGATGCCGGCTCCTGCTTCCAACAACGCCCGATCCTCCGCGCGGATCATCGGGATGCGCACGGCGAGGTCGGCCATGTTCAGCGTTCCGGAGACGCCGTAGATCAGGCTGACGCCAATGAGAAACAACAGCGAGGCCGCCAGATTGATGACGATGTAATGCAGCCCGGCCATGACCCGGGCCGATCCCGCGCCGTGCAGCGCGAGGCCGTACGAGGCCGCCAGCAACACCTCGAAGAAAACGAAAAGGTTGAACAGGTCGCCGGTGAGAAATGCTCCGTTGATTCCCATCAGCAGGAATTGGAACAGAGGATGGAAGAGCACTCCGACGCGATGCCAGCGGGCCAGCGAGAAAACAACCGCAGCGGCCGCCAGCAGGCTCGTCAGCAGCAGCATGACGGCCGCGAGCCGGTCCAAAACGAGAACTATGGCGAATGGCGCGGGCCAGTTTCCGAGGCGGTATACCCCCGACACGCCGGTCGGGGCGGCATCGGCGGCGCGGAGCAGCGTTATGGCGATTGCGACGAGCGCGAACGTGACCACCACGTTGATCGCAGCGTTGACGTTGCGGCGGCGTTCGCCGCCGAGCGCAAGCATGATCGCGCCGGCAAACAGCGGCAGCACCACCGGTGCGATTATCAGATGGTCGCCGATGCGGTTCACTGTTCCGGCTCCCGTCCGTCGACATGGTCGGTTCCGCTAAGCCCGCGTGACGCAAGCAGCACGACCAGAAACAGCGCCGTGGTCGCAAAGCTGATGACGATCGCGGTCAGGACCAGGGCTTGCGGCAGCGGGTCGACGAACTGTGCCGGATCGCCGGCCGCGTGCGCTGTCAGGACCGGAGCCTGTCCGGTCGTAAGCCGTCCCATGGTGACGATGAAAAGATTGACCGCATAGGAGAGCAGCGAGAGGCCGATGATCACCTGAAACGTGCGCGGTCGCAGCACCAGCCAGACGCCGGAGCCGGCCAGCACGCCAATACCGAGTGCAAGAATGATCTCCATCACTGCACCTCGGCACCGGGACTGTCGGCAGGGGCGCGGCCTGCCGGCGCCCGGTGACTGCGCACGGACTGGTGGGCGATTGCGATCAGCATCAGCACGGTCGCGCCGACCACCAGCGCAAACACGCCCAGGTCAAACAGGAGCGCGCTGGCCAACGGCACGGCGCCGATCAACGGGACCTCGACGTAAGAGAACGCCGAGCTCAGGAAGGGACGATTGAAGATCCACGCGGCGGCTCCCACGGTCCCTGCGAGAAGCAGGCCGGTCCCCATCCAACGCATCGGCAGCACGCGCAGGCGCGCCTCCACCCACGTCGCACCGCGGGCCACGTATTGGAGAATAAATGCCACGGCCATCACGAGGCCGGCGACGAATCCGCCTCCCGGCGAGTCGTGCCCTCGCAAGAGCAGGAAAACGGCTGTTGCGACGACGACCGGGAAAAGCATTGCAATCATGAACGCGGGGGTGGACATCGCGCTCTTCACCGTATCGCCGGTTCGGCGATCCGGGTGCGCATTGTCGTACCGGTCCTGGTTGCTCTGCTGCTCCGGCACCGGAATGCTGTCGGCCGCCGGGCGGAACCGCCGCAGCAGCGCATAGACGGTGATTGCGACGATGCCGAGCACCGTGATCTCTCCGAGCGTGTCGAACGCGCGGAAGTCCACCAGAATGACGTTCACGATGTTGGTGCCGCCGCCCTGGGTATAGGCATTCTCGACGAAGAAGCCGGCGATGTTCTCCGGTTTGGGACGGGTCATGACGGCGTAGGACAGCGCGGCCAACCCCGCTCCTGCAGCGACCGCGATGGTAAAGTCGCGGACGCGATACCAATGAATGCCGGCCGCCTCCATCTCGGATGTGCTCAGACCTTCGACCCGTTTCGGCACCCAGCGCAGCCCGAGCAGGAGCAGCACCGTCGTGACAGCCTCAACGACCAGTTGGGTCAGTGCCAGATCGGGGGCCGAGAGCCAGACAAAGCTGATGCAGGTCACCAGCCCGGCTCCGCCAAGCAGGATAAGAGCGGCGAGGCGGTGGAACTTGGCCTGGTAGGCCGCGGCCAGGGCGCAACCGATGCCGACAGCCCAGATTATCGCGAACACGATATCGAATGTCATTCGCGCCGAGCCGCCGGCGCTCGTTCCCCGCACGAACGTCGGCGCGAATCCGGCAAATAACGCGGCGCACGCCATAAGTTGCAGTTGAGGCTGCAAGCGCCGTGTACCGAAGATATTTTCCAGCCAGCGGGCGAGCCGCCATGAGAGGTCGATAAGCACGCGGTCGAAGATGCGCTGGCCCTTGATGTGGCGCAGCAGCGGCGGGCCTTCGCTGACGAGCAGATACGAGCGCAACACGAAGTACATGGTCACTCCGCCCGCGATCGCCACCAGGCTCATCAGCAGTTCGGGGGTGAAGCCATGCCACAGCCTGAGGCTGTATTGGGGAAGCGTGGGGCCGAGCACGGCGTGGAGCGCGGTTTCGAGCAGCGGGCCTATCGTAAGCCCGGGGATGACGCCGACGACAAGACAGGCCAGCACGAGAAGCTCGGCGGGGAAGCGCATGAGGAAGGGCGGTTCCTGCGGCGTGCGCGGCAGCGCCTCCGGCGCAGGTCCGAAAAATACCTCGCGTATGAAGCGCAGCGAATAGGCGACCGTGAACATGCTCGCGATGGTGACGATGTATGGCAGCGCCTGATCCAGGATCGAGTTGTCGTGGATCTCGATCGTTTCGGTGAAGAACATCTCCTTCGAAAGGAAGCCGTTCAGCAGCGGAACGCCGGCCATCGCAGCGGCGGCAACCATCGCCAGGCTCGCCGTAATCGGCATGAAATGCCACAGGCCGCTCAGGCGGCGGATGTCACGAGTGCCGGATTCATGGTCGATGATGCCGGCCGCCATGAACAGCGAGGCCTTGAAGGTCGCGTGGTTCACGATGTGGAAGACCGCGGCGACCTGTCCCAGAGGCGTGTCAAGGCCGATGAGCAGGGTGATTAGTCCCAGGTGGCTGATCGTCGAGTAGGCAAGCAGCCCTTTCAGGTCCTGCTGAAAAACCGCGATGAAAGCGCCGAGAATGAAGGTGATGAGGCCGGCCGTGGCGACGAGCCAAAGCCACTCGTTGGTTCCGCCCAGGGCAGGCCAGAGCCGCACCAGCAGGAACACGCCCGCTTTCACCATCGTGGCTGAGTGAAGGTAGGCCGAGACTGGCGTCGGTGC
The DNA here is from genome assembly GCA_964528635.1 of uncultured Rhodoplanes sp. GTDB lineage: Bacteria > Pseudomonadota > Alphaproteobacteria > Rhizobiales > Xanthobacteraceae > Z2-YC6860. Next base: position 17,197 of record CAZGSW010000018.1, read on the forward strand.
CGCCATCGCATGCGGCAGCCAGAAATGGAACGGGAACTGTGCGCTCTTTGTCAGGGCACCGATAAGGATGAGAACCAGCGCCGGGACATAGAGCGTGTGCGCGCGAATGACGGAGCCGGATGCAAGCACCCGATCGAGGTCGTAACTGCCGACAATGTGTCCGAGTATCAGCACGCCGGCGAAGAGGCAAAGTCCGCCGGCCGACGTAACGATCAGCGCCATCCGCGCGCTGTCCCGTGCCTGCGCGTTGTGGTGCCAGTATCCGATCAGCAGGAACGAGAAGAGGCTGGTCAGCTCCCAGAAAAAGACCAGTTGAATGAGGTTGCCCGAGAGCACGATCCCGAGCATCGCGCCCATGAACGCAAGCAGGAACGAGAAGAAGCGCGGTACGGGATCGGCCGGGGACATGTAGTATCGGGCATACAGCACCACCAGGACGCCGATGCCGGTGATCAGCACTGTGAACAGCCACGCAAAGCCATCCATCCTCAGGCTGAACTCGAGTCCGAGTTCCGGAACCCAGGCTGCCTTGAATTGAACTTTCCCGCCATCGACGACACGCGGGTAAGTCGAGACCGCGAGGCTGAAAGCGAGGAGGGAGACGAAACCGGCCAGATATGCCTCTGCGTTCCGCGCATTGGCACGGAGCAGGATGGCCAGGCAGCTCCCCGCAAAAGGAAGCGCTATGACCGCGATCAATAGCGTTTCGGGGGAAATCACCATCTCAGGCCCAATCGCGACAACTCCGATTTCTCGCCTCACTTATGAGGAATCGGCCAGCGCGAGGGCAAGCGGATTCCCCGACGCCCGCCAGCCATCGATCGACCGTAACCGAACCCCGGGGCGGGGTCATGACGCATGGCATGTTTCCACAACCGGACGCCCGGCCCCTGCCGCGCCTCCAATCCGCGTCGCGTCGGGAATGCTCTGGTTTATTCAGGGGATGGCCGTTGCTGGTATCCGGGGCGGCGTCTTTTTCCCGGTTGCCGGTGTGGCACATTGGCGCGCACAAAGGGCAACGGGTTCCTGACCGAATCGTCGATGCCGGCACGCTAACGCGATTCTCGCAGCGGGCTTGCTTTCCAGTTCTCTCTTCTCAAAGATTTGAACGCCGTGGATTTCAAGTGCAGGGCCGTCGCCCTGGCTGAGATCCTGCCTCAAATGTCCTCGTCATTCAGCAAGACGCGTTCTGCCGCACCGTCGAGATCGTCGTATTGTCCGGATCTAAGGCACCATAGGAAGGAACCGAAGCCGACAATGCCGAGCATCAAGGCAATCGGGATCAGATAGAAATAGTCGATCATCGGTTGTGCCTCATGCCGGTCGTGCCGCTGGCGCCCCGTGGCTTTCCGGATGCTTGTCGGAAATTGTGGTTGCGCCGCCGATGCTGCGCAGTCGCAGGGAGTTGGCAATGACCAGGACCGACGATGCGGACATTGCGATGGCTGCGATCAGCGGCGTGACCTGACCAAGGATGGCGATCGGCACGGCGACGGCGTTGTAGGCAACGGAAAAGATCAGGTTCTGTCGGATCAGCCGGCTGGCATCCCGCGCGGTTGCAATGGCCTCCGGGACCGCCATCAGGTTCTCGCGCAAGAACACCAGATCGGCGGCATTGCGGCCGACGTCGGCGGCCGAGGCAGGCGCCATCGATGCGTGAGCGCAAACGAGTGCTGGCGCGTCGTTAAGACCGTCGCCGACCATCAGGACCTTGCGTCCCGCCGCGGTGGCCGCGACGATGTGGTCGACCTTTCCAGCGGGAGATAGCTCCGCGGCCCAGGGGATGCCGAGCGGTGCAACGGCCTTCTGCACGGCGTTCTTGCGGTCGCCGGACAGCACCTCGACGGACATGGCGGTGGCACGCAATGCAGCCACAGCCTCCTGCGCACCGGGGCGAAGCTGATCGTCGAAGTGGAACGCAGCCAGGAGTTGGCCGTCCCGCGAGAGAACAACGTTTGGTGCTTTGGCGGGCGCCGGTTGCTGCCCGTTGGTTTGCGCCCATGCAGCGCGGCCCAGCCGGTATGTTGTCGAGCCGGCATGTGCCTCGAGACCGTCGCCGGGGTGTTCGGAGACCGAGTCGAATGTGAGACCTGGATTCCGGTGTGCCGCCGCGAGCGCCAGCGAATATGGATGGCGCGAGTGCGAAGCGATGGCGGCTGCGATCGCAAGCGTGCCGGGATCGATGGCATCCTGTTCAACGAGCCAGGGGCGCCCGAGTGTGAGCGTGCCGGTCTTGTCGAAGAGGACCGTGTCGATTTCGGCCATGCGCTCCAAGGCGCCGCCGTCCTTTACCATGATCCCGTGCTCGAAGAGCCGCCAGGCTGCCGTCACCTGGACCATGGGCACGGCGAGGCCAAGTGCACAGGGGCAGGTGATGATGAGTACGGCGATTGCGACGGTGATTGCATGATGCGCGTTACCCGTCACCATCATCCATCCGGCGAACGTCAGCAACGCAGTCAGGTGGACAACGGGCGCATAGAGGCGCGCCGCGCGATCGGCAATGCGCCGGTGCACGCTGCGGCCTTGTTCGGCGGCCTCCATCATTCGCATCATTTCTGCGAGGAAGGAATCATCGGCCGCCGCCGTCGCCCTGACCGTAAGCGGACCTGTAAGGTTCATCGTGCCGGCTTGCAGAAGCGTGCCTTCCGTCACGGCTTGCGGCCGACTTTCGCCATTGACCAGCGAGCAATCGATCTCGGAGCGGCCCTTGATGACGCAAGCGTCGACCGGCACGCGCTCGCCCGCCGACAGCAGGACTGTCATTCCGGGCCTGATCTCGTCGATAGGGCGGTATGTTTTCGTTCCGTCGGCTTCCAGGATCAACGCGCCGCGGGCAGCAAGCCGCGCAAGGCCTCGCACCGCGGTTCGCGCCCGCTCGCGCATCATGTGATCGAGCGTGCGTCCGACGAGCAGGAAAAACAGCAATGTGGTCGCCGCATCGAAGTAGGCATGCGGTCCCCGGTGAATCGTTTCGTACAGGCTCAGGCTGAAGGCCAGCAGCACACCGATCGAAATCGGCACATCCATATTAGTCTGGCCGCGGCGCAGGCAGTTCCATGCGGAGCGAAAAAACACGCGCCCGGAATAGACGAGAGCAGGGAGGGCTATCAGCGCGGAAAGCCAGTGAAACAGGTCACGCGTCGCCGGATCCGCGCCGGACCAGATCGACACCGACAGCAGCATGATGTTGCTCGCCGCGAAGCCGGCCATCGCCATCGCGCGAACCAGTTCGGCGAGCGTCCGGTCGGCCGTGTCCTCGGGTTCGCATAGATATGCGTCGTAGCCGTTGTCGCGCAGTGTGGTGAGTAGTGAGGGGGGCTCGCCGTGCCAGCGGACGCTGACGCGTTTGGTCGAGAGATTGACGCGTGCATGCTCGACGCCCGGAAGCGCGGCAAGGGCGCGTTCGATCCTTTGCATGCAGCCGCCGCAATGAATCGTTGGAACGGACAGTTCGAGTTGACGGCGGCCGGCGCCAACGGCGCGACTCGCCAGGTGCACCTCGTCCCGTTCGTTTTTGGAGGACGTGGCTCCGGCGTCCGGGAGGACCGTGCAACAGGTCATCCCGCTCTCTCCATCGTTTGCCGGATCGAGCGGTAGGCGTGCCACGTGCCATGCCCCAGCACGGGGAAGGCCACGACCAGTCCTGCCATGCCGGTCGCGAGGCTGAGCAGGAACAGCACCAGTGCGATGGCCCCCCAGGTGAGCATCACCGGCAGATTGTTCCACACCAGCGCCATGCTGGTTCCCATGGCGGTGAGTGCATCGACGCGTTCTTCGAGCAGCATCGGAATCGAGAAGGCGCTGATGGCGAACGAGAACGCCGCGAACAGCCCGCCGACGGCGCTGCCGACGATCAGCATGGCCCAGCCGGTCGGCGTGGTGAACAGCATTTGCGCAATATTGTCGAGACCGGGAAAGGGCCGCAGGCCGAAGAACAGGGCATAGAGGATGACGGCCGCGCGCATCCAAAGCAGCATCAGCAGACACAGAAGGACGCCGGTAAACAGGAGTTGTCCGCCTGACGCGGCACGCACCAGGAGCATGGAGAGCAGTCCGAGAGGTTCGCCGCTGGCGATGCGGCGGCTTTTTTCGTAGAGGCCGACCGCGAGCACCGGCCCCACCACCATGAAACCTGCGAACGCCGGGAAGAGGATGTAGTCCCATCCGAACGCGAACAGTCCCACGACGATAAGAAGGGACACCAGGAAAACCAGCCCGCCGTAAAACAGGCTCAGGGCAGGCCGCACGGTGAAGTCACGCCATCCCAGGGCGAGCCAGGTGAAGGCCTGGGTTCGCGGCAGGTTCCTCGCCCACGTCTTGGTCTTTGGGATCGGGGCAACAACATCGGGAAGCGTCGTCATGTCGTACCCAGTTCAGTTCGGTGTGCAGGAAGATTTCGCGGCGCTGAACTGCGCCTGAGAGTTTGCGGCTGCGCCGGGCCGTACGTGCGGTACGCAGTCTGGCTGCGAGCGCATTGCGACATCGACGAGATGCCAGTTCGCAAATGCGACAAGAAGCAGCGCGCCCGCTGCGAGCAGCCACGCGGCAGTCTTTCTTGGGGACATTCTGGTGAGGATCATGGCCGAGGCCTTCGCAGGTCGAGGACGTAAAGCGCAAGTATCTTGCGCTCCAGAGGTGAGAGACGTTGCTCCCAGGCGGGCATGTGGCCCTGACGTCCACCCCAGACCGTGTCGTACACAGTGCCGGGATCCATGCCGTAGATCGAAGCGGCATCGGTTAGATCGGGTGCGCCCATGTCACGCTTGCCCCTGGCGTCATCGCCGTGACAGGCCGCGCAGGTCTCCGCAAAGATTTTCTTGCCGGCGCCGGAGCTGTCTGCCGCAGGCTGTCCTGCATTCGACGTGAGTGAGCGGACATAGCTCACCACGCTATCGATTTCGTCCCGCTTCAAAAGCTGATCGCGACCGAAAGCGGGCATTTGCGCCACTCTGGTCTGTGGATGCGCCGCGTTGATACCGACGCGAATGGTCTCTGCGATTGCATCGGGCTCGTCCCCCCAGAGCGTCGATGCCGCCGTCAGGTCGGGGAATCCCTTGTTGCCCTTGGCTTGGGTGCCGTGACAGGCCGCGCAATTGTCGCCGAATAGCGTGCGACCGGCCTGGCGTACCGTTTTCATCAGTTTCGGATCGGACTGGATGGCAGCGAAGGTCTCTGCTTCGATGCGTTTCGTCCAGGCGCTGCGATCGAGTGCTGCCTGTGCCAGAGAAGCCTGCACGACAGACTGCTGATCGACGCCCAGGAGCCCCTTGGTGTAGCTCTTGCCGGTCGGCCAGGCCGGCATCAGCACCCAATATCCCAACGAGAACACCGCCGTCACAATCAGAAAAAAATAGACCGCCTTGGGAACCGGTGTGTTCAGTTCGGTGATGCCGTTCCACTCGTGCCCGGTGGTCAGATAGCCGGTGTGGGGATCGCGATGTTCGACGCTCATGGGCGGTCCTCCTCGCGGAGGATCGACTTCGCGGCGTGATCGAAGCGCTGCCGGTTTCCGGGCCAATAGGCGTAGATGACCACCAGGATCGACAGCCCGATCAGGTAGAACAGCCCGAACGATTTGGAGAACCAGACCAGCGTGTCGTGCGCGAAACTCATGGTTTCTTCTCCGCGTTTGCGGTCTGCTTGTGCGCGGCGTCGGTCAGACGGCCGAGAATCTGAAGATAGGCGACCATCGCGTCCATCTCGGTCAGAGAACCTGACTTGCCGTCGAAATTGCGCACGTTGGTCGCCTTGCCGTAGCGGGTCGTCACGCCTTCGGCCGCGGGCGAGTCCGGCGCGGTCTGGCCGTAGGCATCGGAGGCTGCGTTGGCGATCATTTCGTCGGAATACGGAACCCCGACGGCGCGCATCGCCTTGAGATGGTCGCCGAGGTCCTTGATGCGCAACTCGTTGCGGGCGAGCCAGCCATATCCCGGCATGATCGATTCCGGGACCACGTCGCGCGGATTCACGAGGTGAGCGACATGCCATTCGTCGGAATATTTCCCGCCGATGCGTGCAAGGTCCGGTCCCGTGCGCTTGGAACCCCACAGCATGGGGTGGTCGTATTTGGATTCGACCGCGAGCGAATACGGTCCATACCGCTCGACCTCGTCGCGCAACGTCCGGATCATCTGGGAATGACACGCGTAGCAGCCCTCCCGGATATAGATATTGCGTCCGGCGAGTTCGAGCGGCGTGTAGACGCGCATGTTCGGCGCGGTTTCGACGGTCTGGTGAATGGTGAACAGCGGAGCGATCTCGACGAGACCGCCGATGCTGGCGACGCCGATGATGGCGAGCACGAGTCCGACGGCTTTGCGTTCCAGACGATAGTGGAGCCCGAACATGACTTATTCTCCCGGCTGCAAGGCCGGCGTGCCCACGAGCACGGAGTCAGGCCTGTTCGAAACCCGTTCATCGGCCGCGCGCGGTGCGGTACGGATCGTCATCCAGATATTGTAGCAACCGACGACCGCACCGATCAGGAACAGCAGCCCGCCGATCGCGCGCGCCACATAGTAGGGGTGCATGGCGACGAGAGAGTCCGTGAACGAGTAGGCCAGGGTGCCGCTCTCATTGTAGGTCCGCCACATCAGCCCCTGGATGATGCCGGAATTCCACATCGCGAACACGTAGACGATGGTGCCGGCGACGGCGAGCCAGAAGTGCACTTCGACGAGTCTCGCGGAATACATGGCCTCGCGCTTCCACAGCCACGGCACCGACGCATAGATTGAGCCGAATGTGATCATGGCGACCCAGCCGAGCGCACCGGCATGGACGTGGCCGACGGTCCAGTCCGTGTAATGCGAGAGTGCGTTGACCGTGCGGATCGCCATGAACGATCCCTCGAAGGTGGACAGTCCGTAGAACACCGCGGCCACCATCATGAAGCGAAGCGTGGCGTCGTCGCGCACCTTGTGCCACGCGCCGTTCAGCGTGAGCAGCGCGTTGCCGGCCGACGCCCACGACGGCACCAGAAGCATCAGCGAGAACGTCATGCCGAGCGTCTGCACCCACTGCGGCAAGGCCGTGTAATGCAGGTGGTGCGAGCCGGCCCACATGTAGAAGAATGTGATGCCCCAGAAGCTGATGATCGACATCCGATAGGAGAAGATCGGCCGTCCGGCGCGCTTGGGCAGGTAGTAATAGAGCATGCCGAGGAAGCCGGCGGTCAGGAAGAACGCCACGGCGTTGTGACCGTACCACCACTGCGTCATCGCATCCTGCACCCCCGAAAACGCGGAGTAGCTCTTGGCGCCGCCGATCGAGACGGGCACGGCGATGTTGTTGACGATGTGCAGCACCGCCACGACCAGGATGAAGGCCATGTAGTACCAGTTGGCCACGTAGATGTGCGGCTCCTTGCGGCGCGCCAGCGTGCGCAGATAGATCGCGAAGTAGACCACCCACACGATCACCAGCCAGATGTCGGCGTACCACTCCGGCTCCGCGTATTCCTTCGATTGGGTGATGCCCATCAGGTAGCCGGTGACGGCGAGAACGCAGAACAGGTTGTAGCCGTACAGCACGAACCATGGGCTGAGCTGATCGGGCAGCCGAGCGCGCGACGTCCGCTGCAACACGTAGAGCGAGGTCGCAATCAGCGCGTTGCCTCCGAACCCGAAGATGACGGCAGTGGTGTGAACAGGCCGGATGCGGCCGTAGCTGGCCCAGGCTGCGTCAAAGGTCAGATTGGGGTTCACCATGAGCCAGGCGACCCAGTCGCCGACGGTGAGGCCGAACACCGCCCAGGCCATCGAAATGACGATGCCGGTCTTGGTCGGACCGTCGTAATAGCGTTCAAGCCGCTCGGCTGCGGGCTCGGGCAGGTAATATCCCGAGATCACGCTGAACACTCCGGCGAGTGCGGCGACCAGGACGATCGCGCCGTGCACGGCGATGGGATCGTCTCTGCCCGCCGCAGCGATCGCCAATCCAACGACCGCGAGTGCAACAAGCAATACGAGCGCGGTCTGTCGTTCACTGGTGGTCAGTTGTGCAATCATGATCCGGTCTTCGTGGAAGGAATTTCTCTGGCTGCGTGCTGTCGCCTGTCCTGCTTTCCGAACCGCGCGCTAGTGCGAGAACAGGCAGCACAGCGGACTGCGATTCAAAAGGTCGCGGGTAACGCCCCCGAATATCCATTGACCGAGACGGCTGTGTCCGTAGGCGCCGACGACAAGCAGGTCGGCCTTTTCGCGTCCGGCAATCTCGATGAGATCGTCCGCGACGCTTCCGCTGCCTGCGAGCTTGATCCCGGCGCTGGCGCCGATGCGGTGCCTCGCCAGGTAGTGGGCGACGTCGCGAACCGCCTCTCGTGCCTGGGGGGCGTCGTCCTGTCCGCATACCTGCGTCAGAAGGATTTCGTCCGCCTGCGCGAGGAACGGCAAACTGTCGCGTAGCGCCCGCCGCGCCTCGCGGCTGTCCTGCCAGGCGATCAGGATTTTCTTCGCGGAAAGCGATTGCACCCCTTGCGGCACGACGAGCACCGGCCGGCCGGCCTGCAGCAGCACGGCACCCGGATCGAGCCGGTGAAACGGATCGCTCGGATCGACATCCCTGGCGATCACGATGAGATCGGCGGCGCGGGCAGCCTCGGCAACCGCTTCGTTGGGAGGGCGGTGCGAGGCGCGCCACTCGGCTTTTTGGCCGGGGCCTGACGCCGCGCTCAGAAACCTTCTTTCCTTCTCTGCCAGCTCTTTCGTGGCTGCCGCGATTTCAGCCTCGATCTCCCGTGGGATCATCTCGTTGGAGACGGCAGGAGGCCGGAGCGCGCATGCGCCGACGCCGATAAGAGCCGCCTGGAACCGGCGGGCCAGTTCCGCAGCGATGCGAATGCGGTTCTGCGAGGCGTCGTCGCCGTCCGTGTAAGCAAGTATTGCCGCGTAGGACACCTTGGTTCTCCAAACTCCCGTGAAGCTATCTGGCGACCACGACGCCGAGAACGGGATCGCGCGGAGCTTGCGCGGCACTCGCCCTGGCCATCACCGCGAGATGCTCGCGCGTCGCGATCCGGCATACTTCAGCCTGCTCGCCGCCGCATGTTGTTTTCCGTGTCGCCTCGTCTGCATCCATCATATGAAGCGGAAACACGAGGTAGGTGCCGTCATGAAGCTTTCGTCCGATCCAGAACACGAAGCGTTTGGCCTGCTCGTCGGTCGACTGGATCACAAAATCGCTTCCTGCCAGCGGCTCGGCGACGAACCTCTTGGCGTCGCTGCCAAACCCGCTCGCGCGGACATATTCGCCATTCGCCCAACGGTAGGAAGCGGCGTGGAAGTTCCGGGGCCTTCCTTCGGAAAAATCCTCGTAGAGGTGAACATTGAACTGCTGTCCGAGAAGCGGCTTCGCGTTTGTTATGATGGGAGCGCTCGATTCGACGCAAGCCGGCAGCGTCAATGCAACCGCAATGCACGCCGCAAGCCCTGAACTGCGCTGGAGCCGGGTGAACAGTGGACCGGCACGAAAGAGTGTCTTGAAGAAAGGCATCTGACATTCCCTCCCTGTCATGAAGCGATGAAAGGTCTGCACGTTCAGCGCTCCAGCGATTTCAGGTAGGCGATGACATCGCCGATCTGGCCGGGATCGAGCTGGAATTGCGGCATCGACGGGTGACCCGTCACGATACCCTCGGCCAGCGATTCTTCGAGCGATTCGACGGGATACCTGAGATGCAACGTCCGGAACGGCGGCGCGTCCCTGAGCGGGCTCGGCGAATAGCGGTCGATGGCATGGCAATGGGCGCAGTTCGTGCGAACGAAGACCTGCCCGCGCTGCACGGCGGGAGACTGCGCGAGCGCGAGGCCCGGCGCTATCGTCAGCAACAGCAAAGAAAGCCACATGGCTCTTTGCATCTGCCTGCGCATCATCATCCGATGTCCTTCGGCGTGTTCGCAGGACATCGATAGGCCACCCGGAACGCTTGCGAAAATCAGATATCGTCCCTAAGGGATATCCCGGAGGCCAAAAGGCAGCCGTAGCGCACTGGTTTTCGAAGTCGCGCCCGGATCAGCAACCACGGACCGCCCTGCAGCGATGACCGATAGCGCCAGGCGATCACCCGAGGCTGTTCTGAAGCTGCTGCCGCGGTTCCGCGAGGCGCTGGGGCGATACGGGCTGGGTTATCTGGTTGCGGTGTGCCTTGTCGCCGGCAATTTCCTTGTCCTCGCGCTGGCCGGTTCCGAATTCAGCACGCCCTACCTTTTTCTGATCCCCGGTGTGCTGGCGACAGCCGTTCTGGGAGGGTGGGGGCCCGGACTGCTGGCTACGTTTCTGAGCCTTGCATTGCATCTCTATTTCACCGGCGAACACGCCAGCCTCTCGCATGTCTCATCGGCGGCGTTCGCGATCGATATCTCCCGCGCCGTGACGTTCGTTCTGCTGGGAGCAGGCATTTCATGGTTCGGGGAGCGGCTCGGGGCGGGCTGGCTGCAGGCGATGCAAAGCAGCCGTGACGCTGCCGCAAGGGAAGCGCATGTCCAGTCAATCCTGGACACCGTTCCGGACGCCATGATCGTGATAGACGAACACGGCGTCATGCAGTCGTTCAGCACCGCCGCCGAGCGGCTTTTCGGATACGGCCGCCAGGAGGTTATCGGCCGGAACGTCAAAATGATGATGCCCTCGCCGTACAGGGAGAATCATGACGGCTATCTCGCCCGTTACATGCGGACCGGCGAGCGCCGTATTATCGGCATCGGCCGGGTCGTGGTCGGGGAGCGCAAGGACGGGTCGACTTTTCCGATGGAGCTTGCCGTCGGCGAAATGAAGTCCGGAGACCGGCGCTATTTCACGGGGTTCATCCGCGACCTGACCGAGCGTCAGAAGACGGAGGCTCGCCTTCAGGAGTTGCAGACCGAACTCGTGCATATTTCGCGACTGACCGCGATGGGCGAGATGGCATCGACACTGGCTCACGAACTCAATCAGCCCCTGTCGGCAATCGCCAACTATATGAAAGGCTGCCAGCGGCTTCTTGAAAACGCCGATGACGAGCGCTCAGGGATGATCCGCGATGCGATGAACAGCGCGGGCGAGCAGGCTATGCGCGCCGGCCAGATCATAAGGCGGCTGCGTGATTTCGTTTCGCGCGGGGAGAGCGAACGGCGGGTGGAGAGCATCGCCAAGCTCGTGGAGGAGGCGAGCGCCCTCGCGCTGGTCGGGGCCAAGGACCAGGGCATCCGCGTGCGCTTTCAATTCGACCGCTCTCACGATCTTGTGCTCGCCGACAAGGTGCAGATTCAGCAGGTGCTCCTGAATCTGATACGAAACGCAATCGAGGCCATGCAGAATTGCGCAAGGCGGGAGCTGACCCTTTCCACGAAGCTGGTCCAGGACGGCACGATGCTGATGATCAGCGTTGCGGACACCGGCCCAGGCATCGCCCCGGAGATCGCAAGCCGGCTTTTCGAGCCATTTGTGACGACCAAGCCCCACGGCATGGGAGTTGGTCTTTCCATTTCAAGAACAATCGTCGAGGCGCACGGAGGCCGGATTTCCGCAGAAAACGATCCAGGCGGCGGTACGGTCTTCCGCCTGACTGTACGGGCCGTAAGCAGGGAGGAGATCGGCGATGCCGTCTGACGCCTTGGTCGTTCATGTCATTGATGACGATGAAGCCATGCGACATTCCCTGTCCTTCCTTTTCCGCACCGCCGGCATTCAGGCTGAAACGTACGAGTCCGCGGGCTCGTTTCTGGACGCCCTGCCGCAGGTCAGGATGGGATGTGTCGTCACGGATGTGCGCATGCCGGGCCTCAGCGGGATGGATCTGCTGCGGCGTCTCAAGGAGC
>CAZGSW010000018.1:29094-32847 GCA_964528635.1 uncultured Rhodoplanes sp.
CTGGTTGGCGGCATGATGGACACGCTGCCGTCCGCAGCAGACGTCAAACGATAGGCCGCGCCGGATACTCCCCCGGGTTCCTGCCGGAAAGCGCCAGATCGGCGATCCCGGCCTCCACCTAAGGAATGTCCCTTAGGGGCGATATCGGAATTTCCGTTGTATCGTGCGCCGCCTATGACCGGACCGTCAGGCACTAACGGCTGCGGGCGCAATTCGATGCAGCAAAAGCTCATCGTCATCGTCGATGAAGACGAAGCGGTTCGCGACTCGCTGCGCTTTTCACTCGGTGCGGAAGGCTTCGATGTTCTCGTGTTTGCGAGCGGCCGGCAGCTCCTTGCGGAAGTCTCGCTTCCGTCGGGCGACTGCATCGTCGTCGAACAGCATGCGCGGGATATGACAGGGCTCGATCTCATATCGATGCTGCGATCCCGCAATTTCACGGCTCCGGCCATCCTGATTGCGAGCCGTTCCGATCCGGAGTTGTATGCGAGAGCCGCGGCAGCCGGCATTCCGGTGGTGGAGAAGCCTCTGCTCGATTTTACCCTCGTCGACAGCGTCCGCCGGTCCCTTGCGGGTCCGGTTGTGCGTCAAATCCGCCCGTAGCGGGCAGGCAGGAGAAGCGATCATGATCAGGAACGTTCTTGTGAACCTGCAGGCAACGTCAGGCCGCCATGCGGCGCGGGATTACGCGATTTCCGTTGCGGGTTGTTTCGAGGCACATCTGACCGGCATTGCCTTTGCGTATGGGCCCATCGTTCCCGGTGCGATCCTTGACGGCGCGGTGGCAGTCATCAGTGCCTACCGCGAGGAGTTTATAGCGGCAGCAGAGAGGGCATGTAACGAATTCAAGAAGGTGGCGCAGCGGCAGGCGAATCTCAGTTCCGAAGCCCACGTCGTCGAGCTTGGCAGCAACGCGGTGGCCGACGCGTTCTCCCGGCTTGCGCGCAGCCATGACCTCTCAATCGTGGAGCAGGCGCACCCCGACACCGCAGAACCGGAGGATGCCATTATAGAAGGCGCGCTTTTCGGTTCAGGGCGGCCGGTATTGATCGTTCCGTGGATTCAGAAAGGCGGTATCAAGCTCGACAAGGTGCTGGTCTGCTGGGACGGCAGCCGCAATGCCGCCCGCGCTGTGGCGGATGCACTGCCGATATTGCGCCGTGCGGGCACGGTCGAGGTGATCACCATCGGCGCAATGGATCTCCGCAGCGACGTGGCCGGTGTGGGCATTGCAACGCATCTGGCGCGTCACGGCCTGAGCGTGGAGGTCAAGTCGATTGCTGACGAGACCAACGACGTCGCTGCCGCAATTCTCAACCATGCCGCAGACAGCGGCGCCGATCTCGTCGTGATGGGCGGTTACGGCCACTCGCGGCTGCGCGAGCTGGTCCTGGGCGGCGCCACGCGCGGAATGCTCCAATCCATGACCGTACCCACCCTGATGTCCCACTGAAGGAGGCGACGATGACAAGCCATCGCTCCGGTCGGCATCATGACGTGCAAAATGCCGTCATCAGGTTTTTTGCGGATGCCTGGAAAGGATGGCAGGAGCGCCGCGCGCGGCTCGCCGCATTCGATCGCGCGGATGCAAACGAGATGTCCTGCATCGCCCGCGAGCTCGGCGTGCCGCCCTCGGAATTGCGGCGGCTGGTCAAAGGCGGCGCTCATTCCGCCGACCTTCTCCTGGCCCGGATGCACAGCATCAATCTCGATGCATCCAAAGTCGAGCCGGCGGTGATGCGCGATTTGCAGCGGTGCTGCTCAGGATGTGCCGTCAAGGCGCTGTGCGCGCATGAGCTGGAAGATCGTCCCAAAGGGGCTCGTTGGCCGGAATACTGTCCAAACCAGGTCACCGTCGCTGCCCTTCATGCAGGCAGCCATCATGCAGGCAGCCATGGGAGCCGACCATGACATCAGGCGCGTAACCGCAGTCACTTACACTGCGGTGCGGCGACGCCGGCAGAGCAGGGGACCGTAGAGAATTGCAAATCCCCCAAAGGCTGCCGCCCACATGATGCCGGACACAAGAAGCAGCTGGTTCGACCAGACCGGATCGATCGAAGCGCAGATGCGGCCGAGCGCGCCGATGACAACGAATGCGTATATCGCCTGCGTGCCTGGCGAGGCGGACAGCTCATGGCCTGTGTGTCCGAGGCTGGCGCGCGTCATGACGGCGAGCGTCATGGTGCCGACGGCGCCTCCCGTCCAGGCGTGAATGCCCGCCGAAGGCAGTACCAGGCCGAATGCGGCCATGCCCGTCAGCGCAAAACCGACGGGGATGAAGGCGTAGGCAACGTGCAGCACAAGAACAAGCCGATCCGCGAACGTGCGCTCGCCCGCCCAGCGGGCGAGCCGGGCGAGTTGCATGATGCAGGCGGCGATCAGCGCGATACCCGTCGCGGCCAGGTCCGGCGCCGCGGTCCACAGGATCAGCGCGACGGCGGATACGCCAATCGTCAGGATATCGAATTTGCCAAACGGGTGCGGCATGCGCCCGGCCTGTCGTCGCGCAAGCCAGTTGTGCGTGAAGCTCGGCACGATGCGCCCGCCGACGAGAGAAATCAGAAGGATGATGGCGGCGACGCCGGCTCGTATGGAAAAGTCGGCAATGCCGTTGAAGTGCGCTTCGAGGTGAAAGGCGATGTTCCCCATCGCCAGGATTCCGACAACGCCGACGACGCCCAGGTTGCGCCAGTTCTTTCCCCGCACGATCTCCCGCACGGCCGCGGCGGCGACGAGCAGCAGAAATGCGCTGTCGATGGCCGCCGCCGCGATCCAGCCAATCTGGATCGACAGGCTTACGGCGACGCGGCCCGCAAGCCAGAACGCGAGCAGCGCCAGGAGCGGCATGCCCCGAAGCGGCAGCCGTCCCGTCCAGTTCGGAATCGCAGTCAGCAGGAACCCTGTTACGACGGCGGGTATGAAGCCGTAGAGCATTTCATGGACGTGCCAGTCGCGCGGCGTGAACAGCGTGAGAAGTTCGAGCTCTCCGTTGAGCAATGGCAGCCAGACGAGCACGGCAAGTCCGGCATAGAGGGAGCCGAACAGGAAGAAGGGGCGAAAGCCATAGGAAAGAAGAGCCGGCCCCCGGTAGTCACGCAGGCGTGGAATGTCGGCCATTTGGTTCTCTCGTTATGGCTTTCCTTGCCCCTCACTAGGCCGCAATCCGGGGTGCTTCAAGCCTGCTTCAGTGCGCCGCTGCCGACGGCGCCAGCGCCGTGAGCGTGGGTTCGTTTGGGCAGTAATCCTTCCAGCTATCGCTTTTGGGTTTGGTGGCGAGGTCGCGGGAGCACCGCGCCTTGCTGCCGCAAAGCGTACAGCAGCGCTCGAGGTCCTGCTTGGTGGCCGGCTCGCGCCGCCGCAGCTCCTCCGGGTCGATGCCAAGAATCTGGAGGCGCCGGCCCAGCAGGATGGGCGGCCCGCTGCTGTGTCCTGCGATCTTCATCAGGGTCGCCGTGTCGAGATTGAGATCGCGGGCCACCCGCTCGGCCTCGGCGGGGTTGCGCTGCACGAACTTCGCAAATTCGCGGCGGTCGCGCCGGCGGCGAATTGCGTCGGCTATCATGCCGACCGCCATTTCGGCGCGTGAGGGAACGTGGCTTTCATATGAATATGCCATGGTGCGCTCCTTGAGCCGGGCGTGTCGTTGCCCGTAACGGCACCATGGGCCGGATCGGTTCGCGGCTCCTTGTTTCAGCGCAAATTCAGCCACGAATTCATTGCCTGCCTGACGTGTTCCGGCGGGGCATCACA
>CAZGSW010000019.1:0-1826 GCA_964528635.1 uncultured Rhodoplanes sp.
GCTACGCGCCCGAGATGGCCTACTTCGAGTGCATCCACGAGATGAAGCTGATCGTTGACCTGATCTACGAGGGCGGCATCGCCAACATGAATTACTCGGTGTCGAACACCGCGGAATACGGCGAATACGTCACCGGTCCTCGCATCATCACCGACGAGACCCGCGCCGAGATGAAGCGCGTGCTGGGCGACATCCAGTCCGGCCGCTTCACCCGCGACTGGATGCTGGAGAACAAGGTCAACCAGACCTCGTTCAAGGCGACCCGGGCCAAACTCGCCGAACACCAGGCCGAGCAGGTCGGCGCCAAGCTCCGCGAGATGATGCCCTGGATCAAGCAGCGCGCGCTGGTCGACCGCTCGCGCAACTGATCCGGTTATCTGGAGACGCTGACGGCCGCTCGCCCTATGGGCCGGGCGGCCGTTTTGCTGGTCCAGCCGCCATGAGGCTGCCCGGGCCGCTTCAGGCCGTCCGTCCTCGCTGCGACGGGCTTGTCATGACAACCGTATTGCAGAATTATGACAGCAGGCCTCCTCCGGCTTGCGTATTGGTCGTTTCGGCGGGGGCGCCTGAGCCATGCCGCCCGCATTTGCGTATCTGACCCGGTCTCTGCCCGCCGCCGTTCCCGGCGGTCGCAGGCTTTGGGCGTGGGCGATCCTCGTCGGGCTGCATCTCTCGGCGCTTGGCCTGCTGTTGTGGTCCGAGTTCGGGCTGGTACCGCAGGCTGCGTTCGTTCTTGCCTGGGGGCTCCTCAACTTCATTCTTTTGGCCGTCCTGCGGCGCCCCATGCCGGCTGCGGCGCTGACGCTCGCCATGATCGCCGGACTGATCGTGCTGTCGCAGTTCAAGCACGACATTCTGCTGATGACGGTCAACTTTCTCGATGTTCTGCTTGTCGACAGTGACAGCGTGCGTTTTCTGCTCACGATCTTTCCCAATCTGATCTGGACCGTTTCCGTCGCGGTGACCGCAGTCGTTTTCATCGTGACGATGCTGTGGCGGCTCGATCCGTTTCGTGTGCCATTCCGGTTGGCGATATCGGGTGCCCTAGTCTGCTTCGTTGGACTGGGATCGCTGTCGCTGGCGGTGCCCAACGACCTTTACGAGGAATTCGACCCCAACAATTTCGTTTCGAAGTTCGCGCGATCGGGCTTCACCGGCATCTACGATCTCTACACCCGCGGCTATCTGGAATCGGACGTCAGCTCTGCTGACAAGCTGGCCCCGGCCTCGAACCATGCTTGCGCGGCCACCGGCCCGCGTCCGCACATTGTGATGGTTTTTGACGAAGGCAGCTTCGATATCACCCGTGTGCCCGGCATCAATGTCTGGCCGGGCTATCGGGACCACTTCAAGTCTTTCGACGGCAAGTCTCGGGCGCTGCTGGTGGAGGGGGCAGGCGGTCCGAGCTGGTACACCGAATACAACGTGCTGACCGGGCTCTCGGTCAAAAGCTTCGGCCGGTTTGCCGATTTCGTGACCCAGATCGCCGCAGGCCGGGTCGTGAGGGGCTTGCCGCGGGTCCTGGCGGAGTGCGGCTACCGGACTTTCAGCATGTACCCGATGTGGGGCCGGTTCGGCGGCGCCCGGCAGTTCCAGACCACGACGGGAATCCAGCAGTTCCTTGACGCGGACGATCTCGGGTCCAGGGCGCTTGAGCCGGACAGGTTCTATTTTGGCAAGGCTCTTGAGCTGATGAAACGCGAACGCGGCAGGCAGCCGCTGTTCACGTTCGTCTACACGGCGGCCAACCATTTTCCGTGGAATTTCCGCTTCCGCCCCGATCTGACGCCGGGCTGGAAGGGCACCGGCAACGGCAGCTTCGAGGT
>CAZGSW010000019.1:1926-31596 GCA_964528635.1 uncultured Rhodoplanes sp.
TATCTTCCGCTGGTCGTGCTGGAGGCGGCGGGGCTTCCGCTCGACTCCGCGTTCGCCGAACAGAAGCGCATTCTGAAGCGCTGCGACGGCTTGTTCTACAAGTGCGCCAACGGCGCGGAGGCGCGGCGGTTCAACCGGCTTCTGATCGACGCCGGTCTGATCTCGGGTCTCTAGGCCGCAAGACCACCGGGTTGATCAATCGATTGATGTCCCGCTAAGACTGACGCGCGGCCGGGGCCGCCACGAGGGGAGCGATGGCTGGGACTACGGCTGTGGGCGCCGCTGCGGTGTCGCTGACCGACGTAACGATCGCGTTCCGGCTCGCTGATGGCGGGACGTACAAGGCCGTGCAAAGCGCGTCGCTCAACGTCGCCGATGGTGAGTTTGTCGCGATCGTGGGGCCGACTGGCTGCGGCAAGACCACGCTCCTCAATGCCGCGGCGGGACTGTTCCCGCCCACCTCGGGAACGGTCGATATTTTTGGGACGGCGCTCGATGGGCTGAACCGTCAATCCGGCTACCTGTTTCAGGCGGAAGCACTGTTTCCGTGGAAGACCGCGCGGGACAACGTTGCAATCGGTCTGGAAACGGCGGGCGTGGCGCGCGCCGAAGCGCTGCAGCGTGCGGGCCAATGGCTCACGCGCGTCGGGCTGGGCGCCTTCGGCGACCGCTATCCGCACATGCTGTCGGGCGGTCAGCGCAAGCGTGTCGGGCTGGCGCAGGTGCTGATCCGCGATCCCAAAATTCTTCTGATGGACGAGCCATTCGGTCCGCTCGATGCACAGACACGACAGATCATGGGGAACCTGCTGCTCGATCTGTGGAGCGCAGACCGCAAGGCGGTGATGTTTGTTACTCACGACCTCGAGGAAGCGATCGCGCTGTCGGATCGGGTGGTCATCATGTCGGCGGGTCCGGCGGCGCGCATCATCGGCGACTGGCCAGTGCCGTTGTCGCGTCCGCGCGACATCGCCGAGGTCAAGCTCGAGCGCGGCTTTCACGAGCTGCATCGCGAGATCTGGAATACGCTCAAGGATGAAGTGTTGAAGGGCTACGCCCAGACCGGAGGCGGATGATGAACCGGGCGAAGCTGATCGGCCTTCAGGTGACCGTCGCGGTCGTGTCGATCGTGCTGTGGCACCTGCTCACGACCGTTCCGGTGAACGGCAAGCCGCTGGTGCCGCCGTTCTTCTTCTCGACGCCGCTCGACGTGGCGGAGCGCGTCATAAAGTGGTTCGCCGAGGGCACCATCTGGCGGCATCTTTGGATTACGCTATCCGAAGCCGCGCTCGCGTTCGTGGTCGGCTCGGTTGCGGGAATCCTGGTCGGATTCTGGTTCGCGCGTCAGCCGTTGATCGCGGCGGTATTCGACCCGTACGTGAAGATGGCCAACGCCTTGCCTCGCATCGTGCTGGCGCCGATCTTCACGCTGTGGTTCGGACTTGGCATCTGGTCGAAGGTTGCGCTCGGCGTCACGCTGGTCTTCTTCATTGTGTTCTTCAACGTGTACCAGGGCGTCAAGGAGGTCTCGCCGACCGTGCTCGCCAACGCTCGGATGCTCGGCATGAATGAGCGGCAGTTGATGCGGCACGTCTACTGGCCGTCCGCGCTGTCTTGGATGTTCTCGTCGCTGCACACCTCGGTCGGCTTTGCCGTGGTCGGCGCGGTGGTGGGCGAGTATCTCGGTTCGGCGGCTGGGCTCGGCTACCTGATCCTGCAGGCAGAGGGGACGTTCGACATCGCCGGTGTATTCGCCGGAATGTTCGTGCTGGCGGTGTTCGTCATCGTGATCGACTGGATCGTGACGCTGGTCGAGAACCGGCTGCTGGTCTGGCGCCCGGCGGCGGCTGAAACCCGCACCTGAGGCTTTGACCGGAGAGAGCCGGCTGCACTATCGTCGGCAGACAAAGCGGCGGAATACCCGCCTATGGAGGAAAGGCTATGAGAGCGCGTTTGATGCGGACCGTGCTTGCGACGGTGGCGGTTCTGACCCTTGCATCGGGCGGAGTCGTTGCGCAGCAGATGAAGGCGACGATCGCGATCGGCGGCGCCGCCTGTCTGTGCTACCTGCCGACCGTGCTGGCCAAGCACCTTGGTGAATACGAAAAGGCCGGCGTCAACGTCGACATGGTCGACTTCAAGGGTGGCTCGCAGGCGCTGACCGCGGTGCTCGGTGGCAGCGCCGACGTCGTGTCGGGCTACTTCGACCACTGCGTCAATCTCGCCGCCAAGGGCCAGCATATGCAGGCGTTCGTGGTCTACGACCGCTATCCCGGGCTGGCGCTGGTGGTTGCTCCGAAGAACACCGCGGCCATCAAGTCGGTGAAGGATCTGGCCGGCAAGCGGGTCGGCGTCAGCGCGCCGGGCTCGTCGACCGACTACTTCGTCAAGTATCTGCTGAAGAAGAACGGCGTCGATCCGAACAGCGTCGGCATCATCGGCATCGGTCTCGGCGCCACGGCCGTCGCGGCGATGGAGCAGGGTTCGGTCGATGTCGCGGTCATGCTCGATCCGGCGGTGACGCTGCTGCAGGGCAAGCACAAGGATCTGCGTATTCTCAGCGATACCCGCACACAGAAGGACACCATCGACGTGTTCGGAGGCGAGTATCCGGGCGGCGCGCTCTACACCCGCGCTGACTGGATCGAGAAGAACCCCAAGGTGGCGCAGGCTTTGACCCAGGCGATCATCAACACCCTGAAATTCATCCATTCCAACTCGCCCGAGACCATCATGTCCAAGATGCCGGCGGAACTGGTCGGGGCCGACAAGGCGCTCTATCTCGCTGCGCTGAAGAACACCCTCCCGATGTACTCCACCACCGGGCTGATGGATCCCAAGGGCGCCAAGGCGGTGCTCGACGTGTTCAGCCAGTCCTCGCCCGCCGTGGCGAAGGCCAACATCGATCTGTCGAAGACCTACACCAACCGCTTCGTCGAGGCGGCGCAGAAGTAAGCCGACACCGGCTGTTGCTGAAAGGCGGCGGGGCATGTCCCCGCCGCTTTTCTTTGCACGCCTGCCGCCGGAAGCGATCGTTCAGCAGCACTGATCCCGCCGGTCAATTGAATTGATTTGCCGCCGCAGGTCCGGACACGCTACCGGTGACACCATGGCGCAGCCTCCGACCATGAATATTCTCTCCATCCAGTCGCACGTCGCCTACGGCCATGTCGGCAATGCATCGGCGGTGTTTGCCCTGCAGCGGATCGGTGTCGAGGTGTGGCCGATCCACACTGTGCAATTCTCCAATCATACCGGCTATGGTTCCTGGCGCGGCCGGGCGTTCGACGCCGCTTTCATTGCGGAACTGATGCAGGGCATCGGCGAGCGCGGTGTGCTCGGCGCGTGCAACGGCGTGCTGTCCGGCTATCTGGGATCGGCGGAGATCGGCGGCGCTGTTCTTGACGCAGTCGGGCAGGTCAGGCGCGCCAACCCCAATGCGCGCTATTGCTGCGATCCCGTGATCGGCGATGTCGGCCGCAACGTGTTCGTGCAGCCGGGCGTGGTCGAGTTTATGCGTGAGAAAGCAATCCCCGCCGCGGACATTGCAACGCCGAACCACTTCGAGCTGGATCACCTGACGGGCCGCAGCACGGCTTCTTTGGCCGATGCGCTGGAGGCGGTCGATGTACTGCGGACGCTGGGACCGCGCATTGTGCTGGTCACCTCGCTGGTCACCAGCGAGACGCCTGACGACGCAATCGACCTGATCGCCTGCGACGACAACGGCCACTACCGTCTCCGTACGCCCAAGCTGCCGATCTCCGTCAACGGCGCAGGCGACGCCATAGCGGCCCTGTTTTTCGCACATTGCCTGCGCAGCGGATCGGCGGCCGATGCGATGTCGCGGGCGGTGTCGTCGGTGTTCGGTATTCTGAAGCGGACGGCGGATGCCGGCTCGCGGGAAATCCTTCTGGTCGAAGCGCAGGACGAACTGGTCAGCCCCGGCCGGTCCTTCCGCGCCGAGCCGGCATGAGGAGGCCTGATGCAATTCGTCAGTGAAGGGATCGTGGAGGCGAGTGAAGTCAGGATCACACCGTTCGAGCGGTTCGATCTCAAGTTCGCCCCGCGGCCCTGGGCGTTCGCCGATGACAACAGGGCTGCAATCGATGCACGGTTCGCTGCCAAGCAGCGCGCCAATCCGGCTCTGTGGAACGGTCGCGTCCTGCTGGCGCATGAATACGAGGTGTCCGGCGGGGTCTGCCGGGGCGCTCTGCTGGAGACCGATTTCGCAAGCTTCGATGCGTGGCGGGACTGGGAGCGGCCGCCGGTCGGGGTGATCAACTGCTTCGCTTCTGCGGTGGTGCGCGGCAGCGATGGCGGCATCCTGCTCGGTGTGATGGGGCCGCATACCGCCAACGCCGGGCAGATCTATTTCCCGTGCGGAACGCCCGATCCCGGCGATATCGCCGATGGCCGGGTCGACCTGGAATACAACGCAAAGCACGAACTCAATGACGAAACCGGGCTCGAATTCGACGACCTGGAGCCGGCCCCCAACTGGCTGTCGCTCCGCTTCCGCACCTGGGCGCTGGCGGCGAGGCTTCTGACGGCACCCGTGCCGGCGGAGGCTCTGCGCGAGCGCGTTCTCCGCCATATCGCTTCCCAGAAGGAGCCGGAGTTGTCGGATATCCGGATCGTCCGGGGGGCCGCCGACCTCGATTCTTCCAGAATGCCGGCCTTTGTATCCGCCCTCCTGGACCATATCTGGAAGCAGTTGGGCTATTGCGGCCCCGGCCACCGATCCGCTAGATAGAGACACTGGGCACCGGCGCTTAACGAGCGGTTAACCAAGTTTCGCGACCCTGTTGCGGCCCGATGATGAGGGATTTTGGCATGTCGACGCGCGCTTCCATCTGCGCGATCGCCCGGGGGGCAAAGCCCCGTCCGGATGCCGCTCTCATTCTGGGTGGGCTCCTGCTGCTTATTCGCCCCTGAGGGCCGGCTGGGCATTTGTGCCTGGGCACTCAGGGGACCGAACACCAGGAACCCCGGAGCGCCCATCGACGGGCGCAAAGCGAAAAGGATCAGTTTCATGACCACGCCAGCGAAGTCCGAGAAGGACCGCGTCGTCATCTTCGACACCACATTGCGCGACGGCGAGCAGTGCCCCGGCGCAACCATGACCCACGAAGAGAAGCTCGAGGTCGCCGAACTGCTTGACACCATGGGCGTCGACCTCATCGAGGCCGGCTTCCCGATCGCGTCTGAAGGCGACTGGATGGCGGTGAACGAGATCGCCAAGCGGGCGAAGAACGCCGTGATCTGCGGGCTGTCCCGCGCCGCACCAAAGGATATCGACCGTTGCGCCGAGGCGATCAAGCCGGCCAGGCGCAAACGCATCCACACGTTCCTCTCGACCTCGCCGGTCCACATGAAGTGGAAGCTTCAGAAGGAGCCGCACGAGGTGCTGCAGATGGTGATCGACCAGGTCACCCGGGCGAGGAGCCACACCGACGACGTGGAATGGTCGGCCGAGGACGCGACCCGCACCGAGCACGATTTCCTCTGCCGCTGCGTGGAGGCCGCGATCAACGCCGGCGCCACCACAATCAATATCCCCGATACGGTCGGCTACACCGTGCCGGAGGAGTATTTCGCACTGTTCAAGATGCTGCGGGAGCGCGTGCCGAACGCGAACAAGGCGGTGTTCTCGGCGCACTGCCATGACGATCTCGGCATGGCGGTGGCGAACTCCTTGGCCGGCGTCCGCGCCGGAGTGCGGCAGATCGAATGCACCGTCAATGGCATCGGCGAACGGGCGGGCAACGCCTCGCTCGAAGAGGTCGTGATGGCGATGCGGGTGCGTAACGACGTGATGCCGTACTGGACCGGCGTGGACGCGACGATGCTGACGCGCGCCTCGAAACTCGTCTCGGCGGTGACGTCGTTCCCGGTGCAGTACAACAAGGCGATCGTCGGACGTAACGCATTCGCCCACGAGAGCGGCATCCATCAGGACGGCATGCTCAAGCACACCCAGACCTACGAGATCATGACTCCGGAAAGCGTGGGCGTGAAGCAGACCTCGCTGGTGATGGGCAAGCACTCCGGCCGCCATGCCTTCGTGCACAAGCTGGAGGAAATGGGCTACAAGCTCGCCGACAACCAGCTCGAAGATGCGTTCGTGCGCTTCAAGGCGCTCGCCGACAAGAAGAAGCAGGTCTACGACGAGGACATCGAGGCGCTGGTCGACGAAGAGATCGCGCACGCGCACGATCGCATCAAGATCATCTCGCTCACGGTGATCGCGGGCACGATGGGACCGCAGTCTGCCACCCTGTCGCTCGACATCGCCGGCAAGCACGTCACCACCCAGGCGACGGGCAATGGCCCGGTCGATGCGATCTTCAACGCGATCCGCGCGCTGGTGCCGCATGAGGCCAAGCTCGAACTGTACCAGGTCCACGCGGTGACCGAGGGCACGGATGCGCAGGCCGAGGTCTCGGTGCGGCTCTCCAGCGACGGGCGTTCGGTAACGGCCAAGGGGGCCGATCCCGACACGCTGGTTGCTTCCGCCAAGGCCTACCTCAGCGCATTGAACAAGCTGATGAGCCGGCATTATCGCGGCATGGCGGCCGAACGGCGGATTCATTCGACCGACGTGGTGTAGCCTGATCGCTATGCGTTATCGGTGCCGCGTCTCACGGGCGCGGCACCGATTTTGGCGGCGAAGCACTCATGGCATCGATCACAATTCTGCCGCAGGCATGAAGGCCACGTGTCGTCATTGCGGCGGAATTGCCTAATCGGAACCGGTCTCGCGGAATTTTTCCGCTGTAACATATTTTTTATTGTGACGCTGCAACGGTTCATGTATCCGGCGCGCCTGCACAATCAACATTACGAGGGTGTTCATGTGGAAGGCAGCGCTCGCGGGCGCGGTGGTGCTCGCGACGGGGATGACGTCTTTGGCGGTGGCGGAGACGCTGGATGCACCGCAGGCACGGTACGAACAGGGCGCGGGCGGCCCGGTGATCAATGCGGCGCATATTGCGCGACTGCGCGCAGCGCTCGATCTCAAGCCTGAGCAGCGGCGCTTCTGGGGGCCAGTCGAATCAGCCCTTCGCGCGCTGGCGCGGCAGCAGGGCAGGGCGGCTTCGGGCGGTGGTTTCGTGTCGCGGATGAGCGATCGCGCCACGGGCGCGGCTGCGACCGCGATGCATCTTCGCCGGCTGGCATCCGCTGCCGCGCCACTGATCCGTGCGCTCGACGAAACGCAGAAGCAGCGCGCAATGTCTTTCGTAAGCTCGGCGGGGTTCGGCCACCTCGCGGCAGCATTCTGAACGAACAGTCAGTCTGATCTGAACGGACGGTCAGGTAGCTGTCGGATGTTTAACTTGCGCGGTGAGAGCCGCGCCCGTCTACTGACCACAGTCGACAACACCCACAGGAGAGTCGAATGTGGAAATCCGTTCTCGCCGGCGTTGCTGCATTGAGCATTTCGGGTGCGGGGATCGCTGTCGCACAGCAGGCGGCCAAGCCCGATGCCCCGCGCTATCGGGTCAGTGCTGAAGACAGAGCGGCGATGACCGATGCCCGGATTGCGGCTATTCGCGCCGGGCTGAAGCTCAGCACCGACCAGGAAAAGCACTGGCCGGCCGTCGAGACGGCGATCCGCGATCTCGCCAAGCAGCGTCAGTCTGCGATGGAAGCCCGTCGCGCCGCCCGTCAGGCGGACCCGCGTCCGGCCCGGCCCGATGCCATCGCGCGGCTGCGCCGTGGCGCTGACGCCATGGAGTCGCGTGGCGAAGCGCTTAAGAAACTCGCCGATGCGGCCGAGCCGCTTTACCAGTCGCTCGACGAAGGCCAGAAGCATCGGTTCGTCCGGCTGCTTCGGGTGGGCGGCCGCAACGGCGGCATGCACCGGCATCACCGGGGTTAAGCATACGGAAAGTCGTGGCGCGCCGTCTCCCCCGGCCGCGCTACCGAGCAAAGCCGCCGGGAAACCGGCGGCTTTGGCTTGTTGGAAGCGGGATCGGATTGCTGGACAGCCTTGCGGCGCTTTGCTAAACGACGCGCTCTTGGGTTCCCTGTGAGTTGGGCGCATAGCTCAGTTGGTAGAGCAGCTGACTCTTAATCAGCGGGTCCAAGGTTCGAATCCTTGTGCGCCCACCACCCAGTCGCCCTCGTTCAGGATATTTCCTGAGCACGCGCGAGTGGCGCCGAATTGGCGGCGCCTCGTATCGTGTTTGGGTCTCTTCTGGCATCTTCTCCACCGCATGCGCGCGTTTTGGTGCCGCGGTCTCTGGGGCGGAAATTTCCGTTTCTTGTGATTTTGACCCGGTCAGATTGGGGGAGGACCATTTGCGATTTGTGAGGAGGCAGTCCGAACTGTCGATATTGAGCAGACCATTCGGCTGGTAGATCGCACAGGCGGGCCATGCCGATGCCACGCGGCAGGTTCGTCGAGCCAACACCTACGGCGTACCATCGTAGCCACCAGCCTTGCGCGAGCATCGGCGCGGATTGGCCTGTGGGCCTTGCCGGTGAGTGTTGGAGGAAGCGGGGTCGATCCACCGGGTGCCAGCCCTGGAAATCGAGATTGTTACTTCCGATGCTGTTCGTCGAAAGCTGGAGATCTTGCCGATCAGGAGGGCATCGGACTTAAGCTGGGCGTTGTTGTGGCTGTTGAGCTGCTCCGTGAGTTTGGTCTGAATCGCATCGAATAACTTGCGGTCGACAATGGCGGGCTGCTCGCCCGGCAGGGTCTCGCCCTTGAACGTTATCTCTCCAATGTAGAACCGATTGCGGAGCAGATGAGCCAGCGGACCCCGGTGAACGGGATACCACCCATGGTCCTGCCCGATCACAATGTTCGTCGTTTCGTGACGATGCCTTGCTTGCGAAGCTCCACCATAAGCCGGTTCAGACTGCCGAGCTTGACATAGCTGCGGAAGATCGTCCGCACGCATTCGGCCTCGGCCATCGTTGATGGTGATCTTCCGGTCCTTCGTGTCGTAGCCAAGCGGCACCATGCCACCGATCCAGAGACCCTTGCGCTTGGAGGCCGCGATCTTGTCCCGGATGCGCTCGGAGGTGACCTCGTACTCGCACTGGGCGAATGACAGCAGGACATTGAGCGTCAGCCGCCCCATCGACGTCGGCGCCGGACATCGCCGTCCAGGTCACCGAGGTGATCGATCTGCAGCCGGTAGGCCAGCATGCGGAACAGCAGGTGCCTTGGCAGGTGAGGGGGAGGCTGCCTCCGGAACACGGTGCGCCAGTGGGCCCGAAGCGCGCCGACATCGAGATCATGCAGGCGCGCAATCTCGACATCGATCGTGTTGTGGTCCGGTGCTGCCGGACCGACCCGTATGCGTGGCATGTCCGTCAGACCGCTGACGCCTGACCATGCTGGAGGCGCTGAGGAGGGTGTTGGCCTCATAGATCAGTTGCTCCACGTTGAGGACGACGTCGATCGCCTTGCCGGGGTTGTCGGCGTCCGCGTAGGCCTGCGCGGCACGGGCGATGCCGGCAGCCTGCTTCAACGCCCGTGCATCTCCCTGATATGCAACTTGAGCGTGACGTCGAGGATGTGCGGGTCCATGCACACAGACACACTCCGTGGCGCGCAGAAGTCCAGTGGAAGTCGGGGCAATCTTATGGCTGTTTTTGCAGGCTGTCGGATCATCTTGTTATCGTCCGATAAGGTCTCACGCGGCCGGCATGGTCCCCGACCAATGACACATGGTCGGGCCGAATTTCACCTGCTCTCGAAACGAGAATTTTGCGGTTCGAGTCCTGAGCGGTCATGCGCCGGTGCCGGCCGCCCGTAATCTTGCTCCGTTGCAGTCTTGTATCGTCACCGGATGCCAGCGTCAGCCAGATAAGCCGCCAGGTTCTCCAACTCGTTTTTTCGCAACGATTGTTCGCGACCACGCATTTCCGGAGGCGCGCGCCAGCCCGGCTCAATGCCCGTCATATCCGGTAGCTCATGTGCAATCCCTTTATGGCAATCGATGCAGGTTCGCTCGCCGCTTACCAGATAGCGGGAATGAATTTCGGCAGCCCGTCTGGTTTGTTTGGTGAAGTCCATGGCCACTGACGAGTGACAGTTGCGGCATTCGAGCGAGTCGTTTGCTTTGAGCCTCGCCCACTCGTGCTTGGCAAGCTCCAGCCGCATGTCGAGAAATTTCTCACGCGTCGAAATCGTGCCGAATATCTTTCCCCATACCTCCTTCGAAGCCTGCATTTTGCGGGCGATCTTGTGCGTCCATTCATGCGGAACGTGGCAATCGGGGCATGTTGCACGCACGCCGGATCGATTTGTGAAGTGCACGGTGCGCTGAAGCTCCTGATAAACGTTGTCGTGCATCTCGTGACACGAAATGCAGAAAGACTCCTTGTTGGTAAATTCGAGCGCCGTATTGAAGGCGCCCCAGAACATGACCCCGCAAATAAAGCCACCGAGGGTCAGAAACCCGAGACTCAGATAGGCGCTCGGGCTGCTGATGACGTTCCAGAACCGCAGCAAAATAGCTTTTGCTCTTGAGAGAAGTGTTGCCATCAGGAACGTCAGCGCCTGGTCTTCCCGACCAGCAGCATGTCCTCAAACTGATTGGGAACCAGCGGCTTTGCGTCGGTTTGCTGCACATGACAGGCGGTGCAGAAATAACGGCGTGGCGTTATGTCGGCCAGCACCTGTCCGTCGCGATCCATAAAGTGGGTAATGCTGATCATGGGCGCGCCAGATCCTTCGGTGAACTGCCGCCGGTGGCAATCGAGACAGCGGTTGGCGTGCAGCGTGAGCTGGTAGCCTTCGATCGCATGAGGGATAATCGGAGGCTGCTCCGGGTAATTGCGCATCTTGCGGACGTCGTCCGTGATCGGCCGCGCCAGAGGTGGCGCGGCCACGTCCTGCATCGGCTTCGCAGCGCCTGTGATGCGTGGAACGATGTCCGGTCCGGCAGCAAAGGCGGCCATCCCGAATATCAGGCAAGCTCCTGCGATGGAGCCGATACCTACGGCCTGCCACCCGCTCAGGCGAGAACGATCTTGACCGCGCATTTCTTGAAATCCGTTTGCTTCGAGATGGGGTCGGTTGCATCCAGCGTCGCCTTGTTGATCAACTGGCTGGCGTCGAACCACGGGACGAATACCACCCCGCGCGGCATCCGATTTCGCCCCCGCGTTTCCACCCGGGTCCGCATTTCGCCACGACGGGAGATTACGCGTACCTCGGCGCCCTGGTTGATGCCTCGCACGCGCGCGTCTTCGGCATGCATAAAGCACCGCGCCCCTGGAAACGCCTTGTAGAGTTCAGGCACGCGCATAGTCATCGAGCCGGAATGCCAGTGCTCCAGGACCCGACCGGTCACAAGCCAGATATCGTATTCCTTGTCGGGCGATTCCGCCGGCGGCTCGTAAGGTACCGCGATGATTTTTGCCTTGCCGTCAGGTTGACCGTAGAACTGCACGCCCGTGCCTGCCTTGACGTAAGGGTCGTACCCCTCTCGATAGCGCCAGCGGGTCTCCTTGCCCTCGACGACCGGCCACCGCAGTCCACGGTTCTCGTGATAGAGATCAAAGGGTGCCAGGTCGTGACCGTGACCGCGCCCAAACGACGCGTACTCTTCGAACAGTCCTTTCTGAACGTAGAATCCGAATGCCTTGGATTCTCGATTTTCGTAATCGGCAGGAATTTCGGAGACTGGAAAACGGTCCACGTTGCCGTTCTTGAACAGCACATCGAACAGCGTCTTGCCGCGGTAATTGGGATTGGCCGAAAGAATGTCAGGGGGCCACACCTCATCGGTGGTAAATCGCTTGGAGAATTCCATGAGCTGCCAGAGGTCCGAGCGGGCTTCGCCCGGCGCGTTCACAAGCTGCCGCCAGAAGTGCGTGCGGCGCTCTGCGTTGCCGTAGCCGCCTTCCTTTTCAACCCACATTGCCGCCGGGAGAATCAAGTCTGCGGCCATGGTCGTCACGGTCGGATACGCATCCGACACCACAATGAAATTCTCGGGATTGCGATAGCCGGGATAGGTCTCGCGCGAGTTGTTGGGCGCGGACTGCAGGTTGTTGTTCACCTGTATCCAGTAGAAATTGAGCTTACCATCGTGGAGCATGCGGTCCTGTTCGACGGCGTGATAGCCGGGCTTTTCCGGGATGATGCCGTGCGGCACGCGCCATATTTCTTCCGCGTGCTTGCGATGCTCGGGATTGGTCACAGTCATGTCGGCGGGAAGCCGGTGTGCGAAAGTTCCGACCTCGCGGGCCGTACCGCACGCCGAAGGCTGCCCGGTCAGGGAGAACGGGGAATTGCCCGGCTCTGAAATCTTTCCGGTGAGCAAATGAAGATTGTAGAGAAGCTGATTGGCCCACACGCCACGTACGTGCTGGTTGAAGCCCATGGTCCACAGCGACATGACTTTACGCTTGGGGTCTGCATAAAGCTCGGCGAGGTCTTGCAGGAAGCCGCGCTCGACGCCCGACAGCGCCGACACTTTTTCCAGCGTGTATTCCTTGACGAAGGCGGCGTAGCTCGCAAAGTCGCCAGGCTGCATGGCGGCAGCGTTGGGCACGCCTTTGGCCTTTGCTTCCAGCGGATGATCAGGCCGGAGTCCATAGCCGATATCGACCATACCTTTTACAAAGCTCGTATGCCTGTCGACAAAGCCCTTGTTTACGCGTCCGGTCGTAATGATGTGATTGGCGATGTAGTTCAGGATCGCGAGGTCGGTGCCAGGCTTGAAGACAATCGGAATGTCGGCAAGGTCCGAACTGCGATTGGTAAAGGTCGAGAGGACGGCGACCCGGACGTGCGGATGGCTGAGGCGTCGGTCGGTCAGCCGCGTCCACAGGATCGGATGCATCTCCGCCATGTTCGAGCCCCACAACACGAATGCGTCGGCGGCTTCGAAATCTTCGTAGCAGCCCATCGGCTCGTCCATACCGAAAGTCCGCATGAAGGCATAAGCGGCGGACGCCATGCAGTGACGCGCGTTGGGATCGAGATTGTTTGAGCGGAAGCCCGCGCGCATCAGCTTGGTCGCCGCGTAGCCCTCCCAGATCGTCCACTGGCCTGAACCGAACATCCCCAGCGCTGCGGGGCCCTTTTCTTTCAGTACACGTTTGGCCTCTGCGGCCATCACATCAAAGGCTTCGTCCCAACTCACGGGCGTGAACTCGCCCGTCTTGTCATAGACATCGCCCTTTTTCCGCAGCAGCGGCGTCGTCAGCCGGTCCGCCCCGTACATGATCTTGGAAAGAAAGTAGCCTTTGATGCAGTTCAGCCCCCGATTTACCTCCGCAAGCGTATCGCCGTGGGTGGCGACAACCTTGCCTTCCTTGACCCCGACCATGACGCCGCAGCCGGTGCCGCAGAAGCGACAGGGTGCCTTGGACCATTGAATCTGCAAACTCCCAATGCCGCCGGCGACCGGTTGCGCAGCAGCCGGCAAGGCAATGCCGGCCGCTGCTGCCGCAAGACCCGCGGCCTGCGCTTTCAGCAGATCGCGCCGCGAGATTCCGTTGGCGATGGATTCTCGACTTTCCTCCTGGGGGAGGCCGGCCTGTTCGGCAGCCATGTTGGCTGAAAGGACGCCGTCGAAACCGGCAATCTCTGCAAGCCTGCTGCCGATCGTGTCGCTGTTCGGAGCCTCGATGACGACGACGATCTTAGAGGCGCTTTCATGACGTACGGTGGTGCCGGGCATCGCCGAAAGCAGAACCTTTATGGCCTCGCGCCTTGCAGGCAACACCGAGATGACGGCGCTGGAAATATGCATGGCGTTCTCCCGATACTGTTCTTGTTGCAAAGGCTCCGCTCCGGTTATTGAGGGGCGCCGGGTGGACCGGTCAGGATCTGGTACATCCAGACAAGAAATCCGTAGCCGCCAACCACACCCACCGTCACAACCGGCCAGATCAGTACGGCAAGAACGATGAAAGCTGTAATTTCCTCACGACGGGTGTGCGCGGTCGCTGACTCATTGGCGCTGGGCTTCATTGCCATGGCCTCGCTCCAAGCCCGTTGAATAGGACTATTTGAATCATTCCAAATTTGTTTTCAACCCGGTTCGGTGGTTCCGAAGACATCAATGGTATACTGAGCCCATATTTGGGCCTCACCGTCCCGCTGATCCTTCTCGCCACCGCCGACGAGGCGACCGAATAAGCGGGACGGCCTCGCAGGCTTCGCGCTGGGGCATCGGGCGAGTTGAATTCCAGCCCCAGGCCGTGCTCGGTAGATTTACAGGTGTAAACCGCGCAGCGAAGCTCGTTGGAGGTTTCGATCGGTCGCTACTCCTTGTCCGGCCGTAGCCCGAAGAACCGCGGGTCGTTCTTGCCGGTTATCGGCTTTCTCTAAACCAGTGAGCTTTCTCATGACCGCGTCGTAACGCCAATGTCTCCCCCGTCTTTTGATATTTCTCAAACGCGAATCTTGCGCGGGACGGTATAATCAATCGTGCGGGAGAGACCGAATCTCTCTGCGCTGGACCGATCACAGCTTGCCGCAGCCTGATATTTTATGCCGCCGTTGTCCAAGCCTATCGTGGCGCCCCAGTAAACTGCTCCGCTGACTTGCGTAAACCAGTGGCAAGCAAAAGATGCGCGGAATCCTGTTCATCTCTGGATCGATACTGCTGCTGGCCGGTCTGGTCATCCAGTATGGAGCTTGGCTGTTGGCGTGGCTCAGCCGCTTGCTCGGAATGAACACGCCCGCAGCGACCTATCCGGATTTTGTCGAAGGCGTGATGCAGACCATGATGCTTGGTCACGGCGTGGGGCGGATTTTGACGCCCTGGGTGCTCATGGTGCTGGGACTGGCCTTGATCGTGATGGCTCGCTGCATCGCGCAGCGGGCCTGATATTTGTCAAATCGCCCTGTCCTGACGATACGCTACTCTAGCCTAACGATACGGCAGTGGTGGTGAAGCGATGACGGCTAAGCTCGCATGGACGACCAACAGCGGACTGGCGGCAGGCAAGGGCGCCACCTTCCAGGAATTCGTCGCCGTTTCCGGCAAGGACAAGCTGGAAATTGATGTCGCCGCCTGGGGCGAAGGACATCTGCGGGTGAACGGGCGGCAGGTCGCCCATATCACCGACGCGAAGGATCGCCGCCAGGCGTTCCGCGATCTCGAGAAGATCGCCGATCATTTCCTGAAGGGCGAGCTGGTGCAGCTCGACAAGAAGGAACTGGCCAGGCTGCCGCCGGTCAAGGCCAAGCTGCTGGAAGGCAAGCGCGGGCTCGTGGTCGGCATCGCCAACGACCAGTCCATCGCATGGGGCTGCGCCAAGGCGTTCCGCGCCCTGGGGGCGGAAGTCGCCGTCACCTATCTGAACGACAAGGCGAAGAAATACGTCGAGCCGCTGGCGCGCGTGCTCGAATCTCCGATCGTCATGCCGCTCGATGTCAACGTCCCCGGGCAGATGGAAGCGGTGTTCGAAGCGATCGAGAAGAAATGGGGCAAGCTCGACTTTGTTCTCCACTCGATTGCCTTCTCGCCCAAGGATGCTTTGCAGGGTCGGGTGGTGGACGTGTCGCGCGACGGATTTCTAAAGACGATGGACGTGTCGTGCTGGACATTCATCCGCATGGCTCATCTCGCTGAGCCGCTGATGCACAAGGGTGGCTCGCTCTTCACGATGTCGTATTACGGCAGTCAGCGTGTCGTGAAGAATTACAACATCATGGGCGTGGCCAAGGCGGCGCTGGAGGCATCGGTCCGCTATCTCGCTGCCGAACTCGGCCCCAAGGGCATCCGGGTCCATGCGATCTCGCCCGGACCGCTTGCTACGCGTGCGGCGTCCGGCATTCCCGAATTCGACGCTTTGCTCGACAAGGCGAAGGCAAAAGCCCCGGCACGCAGTCTGGTCAGCATCGACGATGTGGGGGCAGCTACGGCCTTCCTGATTCACGATGCCGCGAAACTGATCACCGGTGAAACGTTGTATATCGACGGCGGCTATCACATCATCGACTGATTGTTTCCGACGCCAAATGCGGCGGTCGTCCTGTGGCGGCGCTTGCGCCGTCATCAGAAAACGGCCGACAACGGTCCCGAGATTGACAAAAATCAAGTCCGGTCCATCCCGTTCAGGCTGGGCTGCGGCGGGCTTTTGACTCCGTTATCCGCAAGGTTGGCTTCGTAGGTGATACATTTGGTTTTCCTGCTTTTCTCCTCTTTTGTCGCAATAGCCTTCTTTGCGGGCTCTGTCCTGTTGATGGGTCTCGGACGCAGCCTCGGCGGACGCCATCTCGCCCGGGCCGGGGATACGGCCCTGACCGGCTTGGGCAACGTCGAAGCCGCCATCTTCGCTCTGGTCGGATTGCTCTTGGCTTTCACCATATCCGGCGCGTTGCAGCGGTTCGATGAACGCAAGCAATTGATGCTGAAGGAAGCAAACGCGATCAGCACGGCCTATGATCGGTTCGGTCTGCTCGATGAGGACATCAGAGGGGATCTCAGGCGACGAATGAAGGACTATTTCGGCGCCCGGATCGATCTTTACCGGGAAGGAATTGACTTCTCGTTTTGGGAAGGGGCTGAAGTTGCTTCCTCAGTGCACACAGCAAGGATCGACACGCTCAGATCCGAGCTCCTGGATCGTGCGATAGCCGCCTGCAAAGTTGCTGGTATTGGCCCCACCTGTACGATGATCTTGCCGCCGATCAATGAAATGACCGAAGCGGCCCGGTTGCGCGATGGTGCGAACAGGAGGCATCCGCCCCATGCCATCTACATTTCGTTGTTCGTCCTGGGCCTCGGCAGCTCTTTCCTTGCCGGCGTGTCGATGGCCGCAAGCAGAAGGAAGAGCTGGGTGCATGTTGTGGCTTTTGCCGCAGCTCTCGCGCTCGCACTGTTTCTCATCACGGATATCGAATATCCGCGTCTTGGTCTTTTGCAGGTGAATCAGTTCGATCAACTGCTGGTTGATTTCTATCGAAGCATATAGCGGCGCCAGATCGTCAAACAATCCGGCGTGCCGATCGGCCTCGTCGCAGTCGGCAACCTGGGCTCCAACCCGGTTGTCAGTGTGGAACAACAGGAGCGGCGCGGCGCCTGGCGTCCGCGTAAAGAACCGCGACCGCGCACGAGGCGAGACGCGATCGAACAGAATCCGACCGCGACGTCAGGATGATCGGAACGCGCGCGCCCAGCACGATGCCAGCGCCGTCCGCCCGAGCGAGAATCGAGAGGTTCTTGGCCAGCATATTGCCCGCCTCAAGATCAGGCACCACGAGAATCTGCGCGTGGCCCGCCACCACCGATTTGATGCCCTTGATTTCGGCCGCCTTCGGATCGACGGCGTTGTCGAACGCGAGCGGCCCGTCGAGGTCGCCACCGGTGATCTGTCCGCGGTCGGCCATCTTACACAGCGCGGCCGCGTCGATCGTCGACGGGATTTTCGAGGTGACTGTCTCGACAGCGGACAGAATCGCGACCTTCGGGCGTCCGAGGCCGGTTTGCACCCACAGGTCGATCGCGTTCTGAACGATATCCTTCTTCACTTCCAGGTCGGGCGCGATGTTGATGGCGGCATCGGTGATGAACAGCGTGTCGGTGTAGGTCGGCACGTCCATCACGAACACGTGGCTGATGCGTCGGGCGGTCCGCAGCCCGGTCGCGCCGGAGGTCACCGCACGCATCAGTTCGTCGGTGTGCAGGCTGCCCTTCATCAGCAGCTCGCCTTTCGCCTCACGGATCATTTCCACCGCCTTGGCGGCCGCGGCGTCGCTGTGCGGCGTGTCGACGATCTCAATTCCATCGATCAGAATACCGTATTGTTTCGCCACCGCCTGGATCTTGTGAGCCGGGCCGACCAGAACGGGCTTGATGATGCCTTCCTGGGCGGCCTCCACAGGCCCGCGCAACGACGTTCCGTCGCAAGGGTGCACCACCAGCGTGACGGCCGGAGGAACGACAGCCTTCGCCCGCGCGACCAGGCGGTCGTATTTCGAGCCGGGCGGCGGACCGAGCGGACTGAGTGCGGCGAGGGTATCGGGATTTCGGTCTGCAGCGCTCATCTTTCGGTTCCTCTTTGCGGCGCGCCGGATTGCTTTGGCTTTGCAGGCGGCCGCTTGCCCTGCATATCGATCACCGGCGCCGGACCTCTCGCGCTTGAGAACAGGCCCCTGACCTGTTCGAATCGTGTCTCGCTCTCTGGCGAGAGTCGGCCCGTCGATTCGATGACCTGCGTGATCATGTCGAGCGCCTGGGAGCGCAGGGCGGTATCTGCTGGCAGCATCGCTGGGATGGCAGCGACCGCGCCAGCGGTGTCGATCAGCAGCATGAAATACTGTTCGCGGACCATCGCCTTGAAGTCCGCAAGCGGCAGCGGATTGAGATCGTCGTGATTCTGCCGAATGCGGCGGATCGTCTCGAACGAGCGTTCGTCCACTGCGCCGCGCGTCATGCCGACGTAGAGCAGCGCCCGGATGGTCGCTTCACGGATGCCGCCTTCCGAAATTCGCGCCCGCAGTTCCGCGATTCGCTCCTCGACAAGCTGGTGATGCAGCGGGTCTTTGCCGGCACGCGGCCTCGCTTCTCCTTTCGGATCAATCCCGACCGCCGCCTGCACCGCCGGCATGCCATAGACAGACAGGAAGGTGCGTTCGGAAGCACGTTCCATCAGGTCGCGCCAGCCGTCGAGCGCCTTCACGATGTTGTCCGACATGGTCTGCTGCATCTGCATCAGCGGATTGTCGCTCCCGACCGGGGCGCGCTTCTTGCGCACCTCGTCGGCCAACGGCTGGAGCCAGGCCATCGCCGGATTGGCGTTGGAGAACAGTTCGTATTGCAGCCGAAGCGGATGCATGCGGCGAACCATCTCCGCCATCTGCGGCGTGACGCAGGCGCGCACGAACGGCTGGGCGAACGTCCGGTAAATCGCCAGGTTGATCTCGGACAGCCGCGCGGCGGCCGCAAACCGGCGCTCGTCGTCCGCGTCGTTGCCGCCGAGCGCGCGGATGTCATCCAGCGTCCTTGCCTCGCAGCGCATGATCCATTCGCCGCCGGCGAGGTTCGCGTTTGCGACCTGTTCCGACTTCGACGTGAAAACGGCCTCGTAGAGACCCGGCGGCAACACGTCGATCAGATCGATGTTGCTCGAGAACTCGCTGTGCTCCTTCCGGGCGACTCCCCCGGAGACAAATATCCCGAGATGTCCTGCGGCTTCATGCACCGAATAGACGATCGTCTGGCCGTGCCTGCGGATTTCGTCGACGCTTTCGTACAAATCCAGGATCCAGCCCAGCGCCTGCTGCGGCGGCGTGATGTTGTCGCCTTTGGAGCAGAACACGACGATCGGCGAGCGGATGTTGCGGAGGTCGATCGATCGGCCATCCGATGTCTGGATGCGGCCCGCGGCGAGATTGTTCCCGATGAACAGCTCGTCGACGATGAACTGGATTTCTTCGGCGTTGAGGTAGACGTGCCCGCCCCACCACCGTTCGAATTCGAGATAGCGCGGCGCTTCCGTATCGACCTTGTCGTAGAGGTTGTATTGCTTGCTCCAATAGGTGTTCGAGGGATTCTGTGCCTCGAAATTCTGCACCAGCCATGCGCCGTCGAATTTGCCGCCGCCGATGTCGCCGGCGAGTGCCGTCAGCCAGCTTCCGCCCAGCAGACCGCCGGTGTAGCGCATGGGGTTCTTGCCGTGGACGCCGGCCCAGTAGGACAGCGGCGAACCGGCGACGATGATCGGCCCGAACAGTTCGGGCCGGATGGCCGCCAGCATCATGACGGCCCAGCCGGCCTGGCAGTTTCCGATCACGCAAGGCTTGCCTTCCGCGTCCGGATGCAGCTCGATCACCTTCTCCAGGAACGCGGCCTCGGCCCGCGCGATGTCCTCGATGGTCTGGCCGGGCACCGGTTCGGGTACGAAGCCCACGAAATAGCAGGGGTGTCCCGCCTTGAACGCGACGCCGATCTCGCTGTCGGCCTTAAAGCCGCCGATCCCAGGGCCATGTCCGGCGCGCGGATCGACAACGACAAACGGGCGCTTGGTCGGGTCGATCTCGGTCCCTTCGGGGGGCAGCACCTTAACCAGACCATAGTTCACCGGCCGCTCGAGCTTGCGGCCATCCATGACGAGTTCGACCCTGTACTGAAGGACGTGCGGAACCTCCTGCGCGGCATGCTCGCGATATTCGTTGCCGCGCCGGCGCATCACATCGGCATAGAGAACCATGCGCTGCGCGGCATCGATCATGTACGCGCCGACCGCGCCAAGCGCACCAGGAACTGGCCAATTACTGTTCAAGAACTGATTGTCGTCGTCGTCCGCCGGCATGAAGGGCCTCGCTCAATCCTCCACGATTGACGCGAGGCAGGCTGTGCCGCTTTGACTTTTGTCAAACGCGAGGGCCGCCGGTGCGGTGGCCTGGTCGATGATAGCCGCCATCGATAATGGGTTTTGGTGTCAGCTTGCCGCTCTTTTGCGCAAATAGACGAACCAGTAGACGATCCCGCCGGCACTCACGGTCGTCGCAAAGGTCGCACCGAAGGCAGTGAACGCGCCGCCGAGCACGCTGAGCACGAAGATCGTCAGCGGATCGATGGCGGCGCGACGGACGCCACTGTCCTCCGCTCGCGCCGCCATGGCAGGCGGCAGGATGGCGTCGAAGGTAACGATCTGAGGCGAGGTGTTGGTTTCGGAAGCCGCAGGCGGGTTGCTCATTACTCCTAACCCGATGCAAGGAACATCAATCCGACGATCTGCACGGCGATGACCTTCACGATCGTCATCGACGGAAAGATCATCGCGTAGTTGATATCGGGACGCTCCGTCGGGGCCATTCGGTTGGCGTAGACAACGATGGCGGGGTTTCCTGTCGCACCCGACGCGATGCCGACCAGATCGTCGTAGGGAATTTTCATTAGGTGGTAGCCGATCAGCAATACGATCGCCACTGTGGTGAGCAGGATAGCGGCACCGATGAACAACATGGTCAGGCCGCTTTCAGTAACGGTCTTCACGAACGGCTGTCCGGCATTGATGCCGACCGCAGCCAGGAAGATCGCTAAACCGAAGTTGCGCAGCACGATGTTCGCGGGCAGCGGCATCGTCCAGAGCATCGGTCCGGTGCGGCGGTAATAGCCCAGGATGAGCGCAACGATCAGCGGGCCGCCGCCGATGCCCAGCGTGACAATGCCGACGCCGGGGATTGGAATCGGGATCAGGCCAAGAAGAACGCCCATCACCATACCCAGACCGAGCGAGACGTAGCTGAACTCCGCCGTCGCCTTCACGGTGTCGCCGAAGTGCTTGCGGATTTCCTCGCGTCGATCTGGAGGCATCAGCATGCCGACACGGTCGCCGAACTCCAGCATCAGGTCCGGGGTCGGCACCAGGTCCATGTCGTAGCGGCGCACATGCAGGATGTGTGACGGGAAGCCGGCCGGCACCGGAAGCTGCGACAGCGGGATGCCCACCACGCTCGCCCTGCTGACGAACACGCGGATGTAGTCGAGCGCCGAACGGTCCTTGACGAGCCGCCCCGGTTCGAGCCGGCCGAGCTTCGCTGCCGCAGCGTCGAGCCCTTCCTTGCGGTCGGCGATCACCAGCAGCGCGTCGCCCGGTGCCAGCGCGATCAATCCGTCCGGCACCATGTTCTGCTCGCCCTTGCGAACCATCGTGACCTGCACGCCTGCCGGCAGGCTGCGGAGGATGTCGTTCAGTGTCTGGCCTGCGCCAGCCTCTCCCAGCGTGATCTCGCCCATGTGGAACTGCTGCGCCTTGGGCGGGAACTTCGGCTGGACCTTCCTGGTCATGAAGTACATGCACAGGATCGGTCCGATCACGCCGAAGGGGTAGGCGATGGAATATCCGATCGACGGATCGCTGTTCTTTATGACGTCGAGCGCCGCCTGCAGCGTCGCAGTGCTGGTCATTGAGCCGGCGAACATGCCGAGCGTATGCCCGATCTTGATGCCGAACACATGGCCAAGACCGAGCGCGACGAGCAGGCCGGCGATCACGGCGACCAGCGCGAGCACGTTGGCTTTAATCCCCGCCGCGCCGGCCATGCCCTGGAAGAACTGGCGGCCGTAAAGGATGCCGATGCCATAGAGGAACATGATCAGGCCGGTGAGTCCGATCGGGCCGACGATCGACGCCTTGGGCGCGAATGCGCCAAGCGCGAGGCCGACGAACAGGACGGCGCCGACGCCGAGCGAGAAGCTGCCGATGTTGATCTGTCCGACCAGGTAGCCGACGCCGATGGCAAGGAACAGCGTCAGGATCGGCTGGGTGCCGATGATGTCGCGAGCCAAGTCCAGCATGAAATGTCCCCCGAAACGTTATTGGATCGGCGCGGTCACCGCGCGTTGCAGCCCGCCGCCTTGAATTGCCCGATCACACGGGCGATCAATTCGGGAGACGGCGACTTGGTGTCGGCGTGCTTGTATTCGAGGCCCATCGCCTTCCACTTGAAGGCGCCCATCTGGTGGAACGGCTGCACTTCCACCCACTGCACGTTCTTCATCGGCGCGACGAACCTGGCGATCCCTTCGACATTGCCGAGATCGTCCGTGCAGTCCGGCACCAGCGTGAAGCGGACCCAGGTCGGCTTGCCGATCCTGGCAAGCCGCTCGGCGAACCGCAGCGTCGGGTCGATCTCGCGGGCCGTGACCTTCTTGTAGGTCTCCGGGTTCGAGCTTTTGATGTCGAGCAGCGCCAGATCGAGCACCGACAGGAAGCGGTCGTCCACCCGGTCGCCGAGATAGCCGGAGGTTTCGATCGCGGTGTGCAGGCCTAGTTCCTTGGCGCCTTCGAGAATGTGCCGCGTGAATTCCATCTGGACCATCGGCTCGCCGCCGGAGATGGTGATTCCTCCGTCGAGCGCCTTGAGCGCCGGCGCGAAGCCCTTCAGCCGATCAAGAACCTGCTGAACCGAGACGCGCGTGCCGTCCTTGAGATGCCAGGTGTCGGGGTTGTGGCAATACGTGCAGCGAAGCAGGCAGCCCGACAGGAACAGGACAACCCGCAGGCCCGGCCCGTCGTAGCGCGAGGACGACTCGTAGGAGTGCGCGTAGCCGAACACCCCGGCGGGATCGCGGAACTCCGCTACGTCCGGGGCGTCGGGCGAGCGTCCGACGCGCAGATCATGCCGGCTTCCTACTTCGAGGGGGGCTTCCTGCAGCATCGCCCGCCCCGGTCAGACCTGGCCGTGGAACGTGCGGCTGATCACGTCCTGCTGCTGCTCCTTGGTCAGGCGGACGAAGTTCACGGCATAGCCGGACACCCGGATGGTGAGCTGCGGATACTTGTCTGGGTTCTTCATCGCGTCTTCGAGCGTCTCCTTGTCGATGACGTTGAGGTTCATGTGGAACCCGCCGTGCCCGAAGTACATGTCGAACGCCTTGACCGCGGCATCCGTCATTTCCTGGTCCGACAGGTGCGCCTTCTGCGGCGCGACCGAGACCGTGTAGCTGATGCCGTCCTGCGAATCCTGGTAGGGCAGCTTCGCGACCGAGAGGCAGGAGGCGAGCCAGCCGTGACTGTCGCGGCCGTGCATCGGATTGGCGCCGGGGCCGAACGGCTCGCCTTTGCGCCGTCCGTCCGGCGTGTTGCCGGTTGCCTTGCCGTACACCACGTTCGACGTGATGGTCAGTACGCTCTGCGTGTGCGTGGCGTTGCGATAGGTCGGGTGCTTGCGGATCTTCTGCATGAACCGCGTCACGAGGTCCGCCGCGATGCCGTCGACCCGGTCGTCGTTGTTACCGAACTGCGGCGGCTTGCCGTCGATCCTGTAGTCGACCGCAAGGCCGGTGTCGTCCCGGATGACGTGGACCTTCGCGTACTTGATCGCGGCCAGGCTGTCGGCGACCACCGAGAGGCCGGCGATGCCGAATGCCATGGTGCGCAGGATGTCGCGATCGTGCAGCGCCATCTCCAGACGCTCGTAGAAGTACTTATCGTGCATGTAGTGGATGCAGTTCATCGCATGCACGTAGGTTCGGGCGAGCCAATCCATGGTGTGGTCGAACTTCTCGAACACATCGTCATAGTTGAGCACGTCGCCAGTCACCGGCGGGGTGGCCGGCGCGATCTGGTCGCCTGAAATCTCGTCGCGGCCACCGTTGATCGCGTAAAGCAGGGCTTTCGCCAGGTTCACGCGGGCGCCGAAGAACTGCATCTGCTTGCCGAGCTTCATCGCCGATACGCAACACGCGATGGCATAGTCGTCGCCCCACAGCGGGCGCATCAGGTCGTCGTTCTCG
The DNA here is from genome assembly GCA_964528635.1 of uncultured Rhodoplanes sp. Classification (GTDB taxonomy): domain Bacteria; phylum Pseudomonadota; class Alphaproteobacteria; order Rhizobiales; family Xanthobacteraceae; genus Z2-YC6860. The sequence continues at coordinate 26,106 of CAZGSW010000019.1, forward strand.
TATTGCAGGGACGACGTCTCCTTGCTGACCTTCACGCAGTATCGCTTGAAGTTTTCAGGAAGGCTTTGCGACCAGAGCACGGTGATGTTCGGCTCCGGGGCCGGGCCTAGGTTGGTTAGCGTATGCAGCATGCGATAGCTGCTCTTGGTCACGAGCGGCCGGCCGCTGAGGTCCATGCCCCCCACGCATTCGGTCGCCCAATAGGGATCGCCGCTGAACAGTGCGTCATACTCGGGCGTGCGCAGGAATCGGACGATGCGAAGCTTCTGCACGAGTTGGTCCCAGAGCTCCTGGGCTCCGGCTTCGGTCAACCGGCCTTCCTTGATGTCGCGTTCGATGTAAATGTCGAGGAACGTCGAGATACGGCCGATCGACATGGCTGCGCCATTCGCCTCCTTGATCGCGGCGAGGTAGGCGAGATACGTCCACTGCACGGCTTCCTGCGCGTTGGCGGCCGGTCGGCTGACGTCGCAGTCGTAGAGCTGCGCCATTTTCACGAGGTCTTCGAGCGCTCTGGTCTGCTCGGACAGCTCCTCGCGCACGCGGATGATCTCGTCGGTCGACCACATGTCGTCGACCTGGGCGCGCTCCTCCTTCTTGACTTCGATTAGCCGGTCTACTCCGTAGAGCGCGACACGCCGGTAATCGCCGATGATACGGCCGCGCCCGTAAGCGTCGGGCAGGCCCGTGATGATGCCGGACTTTCGGCACTTCATGATCTCAGGCGTATAGGCGTCGAACACGCCGTCGTTGTGCGTCTTGCGGTATTTGGTGAACGCCTCGTGGACCTGCGGGTCTGACTCGAAGCCGGCGGCCTTGAGACCGGCCTCCACCATGCGCAGACCGCCGTAGGGGAAGATCGCACGCTTGAACGGCTGGTCAGTCTGCAGGCCGACGATCACCTCGTTTGTCTTGTCGATGTAGCCTGGCTTGTGCGCCAGCATGGTCGATGGATTCTTCGCATCGACCGCCAACACGCCTTTCTTGCGCTCGTCCTGGAAATACGGCTGCAGCCTGGCCCACACCACCTTCGTGCGCTCGGACGGACCGGCAAGGAACTGCTGGTCTCCCGTATACGGGGTAACGTTCGCGACGATGAACCCGCGGACGTCGATCGCCCTCTGCCAGGCTCCCGGGTTGAACGAGCGCCAGGCATCCTCGGCGGCTGGTTTCCTGGCGAGCGCGGCGGCGGTCGCATTCATGGCGTTGCTCCTGATATCGACAGGCGGACCGCAGCCCGGCCGACGTCTCGGCCAGCGCCACGGTGTCCTTGGTCTGCTAGATCCGATAGCCGTACTTTTTCATGCAGGCAGCGCCGAGCGTGTAGCGCTGACTGTGCGCGTCGTAGGGAAGCTTGTTGACTTCCGCTGCGCAAAGCGACCACGCCTGCTCCCTGGAAACTTTTTCTTTCTTCTGTTGAGCGTGGACGGGCGCGACAGAAACGAGCAGCGCAGCCGAAGCCAACGTCACAAGCGTAGCGTTGAATTTCTGCATGGGGTCCTCCTTGAACTATCCGCACCGATAAGACGTAGCGCGGTACTCGATTTGACATTTATCAAGCGCAAGCGATCGTGATGTCTTGCGCTGCAGCAGTTCAGCCGCCGTGCGCGGCGAGGATCTCGCGTCCGAAAATATTGCCCGCACGTATTGAATGCGCAGACCTGCCGACGGACATTGAGCGCACCTGTCGAAGGGCGCTCAACTGTTTGGACGGATCGTCCGACTATGCTTTGGTTTAGGCGCGCACGCGCGCGGATCGTGCTGCGTCACAAGCGGTCTATCCGAGCCCGATCAGGTCGGCCGCCCTGCAGCCTTTACCATGCATTGCATGAGGCTCTTCGTCGGAGATTCTCTGAATCAGAACACAATCAAAATTAATAGGTCCTGAGCCTAGAGGAGGATGATCGCCACCAGGGCGATCATGACCGCGAGCACTGCGCCGATCGATGCAATGCGCAGATGCAGCGAGGCGTGATCGGTGTCTTTGAAAGCGTGTTTCACGACAATTTTCGCGATCCATCCGCTTGCGCCGGACGCCGGCGCGTACAGCTTCACCGCGATCATGCATGCCGCGGGCAAGCGGTTTTGATTTAAGTTAAGAGGATGCGGGCGCGGGATCGGGCATGGGGCGTGAGCGCCAACCCTGTCCCGCGATCTATATTTTCGATAGCACAGCGAGCGTATGCCGTGCGATCATCAACTCTTCATTGGTGGGCAGAACGTAAAGCGCCACCTTGCTGTCGGGACCTGATATCAGAGGCTCGCCGGTGTCGTTGGCCGCTATATCGGCGGCCGCGCCAAGCCAGGACAGATGCTGGAATATCCGGGCGCGCATGGTGGGTGAATTCTCGCCGACGCCCGCGGTAAATACGAAGGCGTCAAGACCACCGAGCGCGGCCGCCAGCATGCCGGCGTGGAGCGCGACACGATAGGCAAAGTAGTCCAGGGCGAACGACGCCCTGGAGTCGGGACTAGCCTGCAATTCGCGGACGTCGTTGCTGATGCCGGACAGGCCCTTCAAACCGCAGTCCTGATACAGCATCTTCTGGACGGCGTCCGCAGACAGGCCCTTCTGCCCGATCAGATAGAGCACCACGCCGGGGTCGATCTGGCCCGGCCGGGTGCCCATCGGCAGGCCATCGAGGGCCGTGAATCCCATCGTGCTTTCGACGCTCCGGCCTCCCAGCATCGCGCACATGGAGCTGCCGCTGCCAAGGTGCGCCACGATCACCCGCCTGGATGCGATCTGCGGAGCGACCTCCCGGAGCCGCTCCGCGATGAATTCGTACGACAGGCCGTGAAAGCCATAACGGCGGACGCCCTCGGCGTAGAGCGACTCGGGTATCGCGTAGCGGTCGGCCAGCGCGCCGTGATTGCGATGAAACGCGGTATCGAAGCATGCCACCTGCGGCAACTCGGGACGGGTGGCAAGCAGCGAGCGCACCGGCGCCAGATTGTTGGGCTGATGCAAGGGCGCCAGGGGAACGTAGCGTTCGAGTTTGAAAACGATCTCCTGATTCAGCAGCAGCGGACGATCGAAATCCGGGCCTCCATGGACAACCCGGTGCCCCACTGCGACGAGATTGAAACCCTCCAGGGCCCGCAGCCAGTCGCCGGTCACCTTGATGGCCGCCGGCAGATCCCGGATCTGCCCGGCTTCATAATTCCGATCGATCAGGCTTTGCCCATCGGGCTTCACCGCCCGGAGGCGCGGCCGCGTTCCGATGCCGTCGATCTGCCCCTTGACGGCGCAAGCCGGAGAATGAGGGTCGCCAACGTCGAAAATCTGGAATTTGAGGCTTGAAGACCCTGCATTGACGACCAGGACGACATCCATGACGTGCGCTCGAAACTGCAGGAAGGCCGGCAACAGCCGGTGCAGATTGCTGGGAGCGAGAAAATCCGATTTGATTTACATCAAACGGAGTCGGGGCCTCTCCGCCAGAATTGGGAACAGGGAGCGCATCCGGTGCTGTCCTGGGTTTCTGAAACCGTCTTCCACGTCATCTCGTGGATGCCGAACTGGCTCTATGCGGACGACACACCGCGGTACTTCATCGTCCGCGGCATGCTCGGCCTCGGTCTGCTGGTCCTCGTTATCCTTGCCTTCGCGTTGTGGCGGAACTGGCGGCTGCGCGATCAGGCGGGGGAGAGGCGCTAGCCCCGCACGGAATGCACCAGCTCGTGGAGCGATGCGGCACGGTCGAGACCGCCGACCTTCTCGCTCAAACCGTCGGCACGCAGCAGGTCCCGCACGCGGCCCCGGGCGCCCACAATCCGGAGCGCGATGCCGTGCGGGTGCACCGCTGCATGCAGTTCATGCAGCATGCGCGCGCCGGCCAGGTCGATCGTCGGAGAAGCGGACAGGTCGCAAACGACCATTCGGACATTCCGCAGCCCGGTTGCCGCCAGGCGCGCGGTGACGGCGTCACGGACGGCATCGGCGTTGATGTAGAGCAGCGAGGCCTCCGGGCGGAATGCGATCAAGCCGGGCAAGGGATCGTTGTCGGGGTGCCGGGCGACGTCGGAATAGGCATTGGTTTCGGGAATACGGCCCAGGAACGCGACGTGGGGCTGCGATGCGTTCATTATCAGCAGCAGGACGGACGCTATGGCTGCGACCAGGATGCCGTGCAACAGTCCGAGGAGGAGCACCGCCAGAAGGGCAATCATGGCCGCGTAGAAATCCAGCCGGCTGGTCCGCCACATCCGCGCCAGCGAGTGGAAGTCGAACAGGCCCAGGATCGCCGTCATCACGATCGCGGCCAGCACGGCCTTCGGCAGGTTTTCCAGCAAGAACGTGAGGTAGAGGAGGCAAAGCACCAGCGTAAGCGACGCGAACACGAGCGAGAGCGGGCTCCGCGCCCCGGCCTTCTCGTTGACCGCGGACTGGGACAGGCCGCCCGCGACAGGGTAGCCCTGACCCAGCGCCGCGCCGAGATTGGCTGCTCCCAGGCCAAGGAATTCCTGCCGCGCATCCAGGGTGTAGCTGTGCTTGCTGGCAAAGGTGCGGGCGGCCGACACGCTTTCTACATACGCAAGCAGGAGACATCCCGCCGCCAACGGAAGGATCCCTTCGACATCCCCAAGCCGCAGCGCCGGTCCGTCCAGGGACGGAAGGCCAGCCTGGATCGGCCCGATGACGGGGACGCCAAGTCGCGGCAGGTCGAGCAGCGTTGACGTAACAATGGCCGCGGCGACAAGAGCGAGCGCAATGGGTCGTCCCGGCTGGCTCCGCTCTCCGATCAACAGAAGGGTGATCGAAATGACGCCGATCGCGGCAACAACCATATCGGTCTGGCCGACCTGCGGCGCCAGCAGGAGCACGCGCTCGACGAACGTGTGTCCGCTGCCGGACACCCCCAGCAGGCTGGGCATCTGGCTCATGGCGATCGTCGCGCCAGCGCCGATCTTGAAGCCGACGAGGATGCTGTCGCTCATCAGCTTGGTCAAAACACTGAGCCGCAAGGCCCACGCGATCACGCACAAAACCGCGACCGTAAAGGCGGCCAGACCGGCGATCTGCGCATAGCGCAGCGCATCACCGTCCGCCATCGCGCCGACACTGACAGCAATCATCAGCGAGATTGCGGATGTCGGACCGACCGCGAGATGGCGAGACGATCCCAGAAGCGCGTATCCAATCCCGCCCAGAAGATAGCCGTAGATGCCGACCTGCGGCGGCAGTCCCGCCAGGCTGGCATAGGCCAGCGACACCGGAATGGCGTAGACAGCAAGCGTCAGACCCGCGACGAGATCCGAGCCAAGCCATGCGGCGCGATATCCGCGCAGCCATGTCAACAGCGGTATGCGTCGCAAGAGGGCTGGGGTCACGGCCAATCGCCAGTCCGTCTGATGCCAGTGTACCTGGAGTCAGCTTTTTTGTTTGCGCGTGATCCTTTCCGAAAGCCGAATTCCACTTTTCGGGATCACACGCTAGTAAACCTCCCGAACGAACTTTCGTCCTCGCAGGGACGCGTGGTCGTCGTAT
>CAZGSW010000020.1:0-27239 GCA_964528635.1 uncultured Rhodoplanes sp.
GCACGATCGAGTTCCGCACCGGCGACGCAGCCCGCCTGCCCTACGCGGACCGGACATTCGCGGCATCGGCAGCGCAGCTCGTCCTGAGTTTCGTCAAGGATCCGGACCGCGCGCTCTCCGAAATGATGCGCGTCACGCGCCGGGGCGGTCCGGTTGCCGCTTCGGTGTGGGACTTCCGCGGCGGCCTGATATTCCAGCGGATGTTCTGGGACACGGCGGCGGGCATCGATCCCGCTGCGGGCTCCGCGCGCGACCGCCTGTTCTCGCCGCCGCTCGCACTGCCGGACGGATTGCTCGACCTGTTCGGGCGCAACGGGCTGCAGAACGTCAGGCGCGCATCGCTGACGATCCGGATGGAGTACGCAAACTTCGAGGACTACTGGCAGCCGCTGCATGGCGGCCAGGGGCCGGTCGGAAGCTACTTCACCGCGATCGACCCCGCGCTGCGCAGCCGGATTGAAAGCGCGGTGCGCGCGGCCTATCTTGCCGGCTCACCCGATGGTGCACGCTCCCTGACCGCGACGGCATGGGCGGTGCGCGGCGAGGTGCCCTGATCCCGCGAGCGCCGCTTCATGCCGACGTTGAGCGTAAGAGTCGACCTTGACGGTGGCGAGCGCATCGGCCCGGGCAAGATCGCGCTGCTCAAGGCCATCGACGAGACCGGGTCCATTTCCGCCGCCGGACGCGCCCTCGACATGTCGTACCGGCGTGCCTGGAAGCTGATCGAGGAGCTCAATGCCGCTTTCCGGGAGCCGGTGGTGGACGCCCAGACCGGCGGCAGGAGCGGCGGCGGCGCGAAACTGACCGGATTGGGCAGGTCGGTCGTCGCGCACTACACCGCGATCGAGCAGAAGTCCCACCGCGCCACGACGCGGCATCTCAGCGCGCTGCAGGCCACGATGCGCAACCGGCGCTGAATCGGCTTTACCTTTCAGTCTGTTGGTTGCTAAGTTCCGGGCACGACCGCAGTGCACTGGGCGTGCATTGTCGTTGTCCGGAATGGCGATTCCGGCTGGTCGCTCCATCACATTCTGAAACCTGAGACGGGCGCATTGCGCCCAGGGAGCGCCGTCATGACTCCTCGTGCCTTTGTTGCCCTGCTTGGGCTGGCCATTGCCTTTTCGCAACCGGCGGCCGCGCAGGACAAGTCCATCACCGTGTTCGTCGCCGCATCCATGACCAATGTGGCAAAAGACATCAGCGCGATCTTCACCCGCGACAACAAGGTCGCGGTCAAGCCGAGCTTCGCCTCGTCATCGGCACTGGCGAAGCAGATCGAAGCCGGCGCTCCCGCGGACATCTTCATTTCCGCGGACATTCCGTGGATGGACTACGTCCAGGAGCGCAAACTCATCAGGAACGACACGCGGTTCAATCTCGCCGGCAACCGGCTGGTGCTGATCGCGCCGAAGGACTCCAAGCTCGGCGAGCAGAAGATCGGTCCGGGCTTCGACCTCGCCGCACTCGCGGGCAGCGGGCGCATCGCCACCGGCGACGTGAAGTCGGTGCCGGTGGGCCGCTACGCCAAGGCCGCGCTGGAAAAGCTCGGCTCGTGGGCCGCCGCCGAACCCAAGTTCGCGATGGCGGAGAACGTGCGCGCGGCGCTGGTGCTGGTGGCGCGCGGCGAGGCGCCGCTCGGCATCGTGTACGCAACCGACGCGGCGGTGGAGCCGGGCGTCAAGGTGATCGGCACGTTCCCGGAAAACTCCCACCCGGCGATCGTCTATCCGGTCGCGGCGACCGCGAAGGCGAAGCCGGAAGCGGACGCCTTCCTCAAGCTGCTGCGCGCGCCGGCCGCGCAGACGATCCTCCAGAAGGCCGGGTTCACCTTCCTGGCGAAGCCGGGATCGTGAGTTCTTTGAACGAACTCCGTTCTCTCGTCCCGGGCGCATTGCGGCACGAAGTGCTGCAATGCAGACCCGGGACCCCGGTTGCTTTCCGTTGCGCGGCAAAGAAACCGGGGTCCCGGGTCTCGCTGCGCTCGCCCGGGACACGAGAGTCTGTCGCGTTTCGACGGCATGCTTGAACTCACGCCCGAAGAATGGACCGCGGTCCACCTGTCGCTGCGCATCGCGCTGGTGGCGACCGTGGCGTCGCTGCCGTTCGGGCTCGCGGTGGCGTGGCTGCTGGCGCGGAAGGATTTCTGGGGCAAGGCGCTGCTCGACGGGCTCGTTCACCTGCCGCTGGTGCTGCCGCCGGTCGTCACCGGTTATCTGCTGCTGATCTGGTTCGGCCGCCGCGCGCCGATCGGGCAGTTCCTCGAAAACACATTCGGCATCGTGTTCTCGTTCCGCTGGACCGGCGCGGCGCTCGCCTGCGGCGTGATGGCGTTTCCGCTGCTGGTGCGGGCGATCCGGCTGTCGTTCGAGGCGATCGACCGCCGGCTGGAGGACGCGTCGGCCACGCTCGGCGCGAGCCGGTTCTGGAGTTTTCTCACCGTCACGCTGCCGCTGGCGCTGCCCGGCATCATCGCCGGCATGGTGCTGTCCTTCGCCAAGGCGCTCGGCGAGTTCGGCGCCACCATTACGTTCGTGTCCAACATCCCCGGCGAGACGCAGACCATTTCGGCTGCGATCTACACCCTGACCCAGGTGCCCGGCGGCGACGCGGCCGCCATGCGGCTGGTCATCGTCGCGGTGGCGATCGCTCTCGCCGCCCTGGTGGCGTCCGAGTGGTTCGCCCGCCGCGCCGGCATGCGCTACCACGGAGACTGAGCATGCTCTCCGTGGACGTGGAAAAGCGCCTGGGCGAGCTGCCGCTTGCGGTGAAATTCGAAAGCACGGGTCCCGTCACCGCGCTGTTCGGCCCCTCCGGCTCCGGCAAAACCTCGGTGGTCAACATGATCGCCGGGCTGGTGAAGCCGGACCGGGGCCGCATCTCGCTCGACGGCGAGACGCTGTTCGACAGCGCCGCCCGCATTAACGTGCCGCCGCACAAGCGTCGGATCGGCTACGTGTTCCAGGAGGGGCGGCTGTTCCCTCACCTCTCGGTCGCGCAGAACCTCGACTACGGCCGCTGGATGAACGGACTTGCGACCGACGAAGCCGAGCGCGAGCGCGTGCTCTCGCTGCTCAACATCGCGCACCTGCTGCCAAGGCGGCCGGGGAAGCTGTCCGGCGGCGAACGCCAGCGTGTCGCGTTCGGCCGCGCGCTGCTGATGAAGCCGCGGCTCCTGCTGCTCGACGAGCCGCTCGCCTCGCTCGACCGCGCGCGCAAGCTGGAGATCCTGCCGTACCTGGCGCGGCTGCGCGACGAGGCGAAGGTGCCGATGGTCTATGTCAGCCACCAGGCCGGCGAGATCGCGAAGCTGGCTTCGCAGGTGGTGCGCATCGAGGACGGAACGGTGCTGGGTTCCGGCGGCATCGAACTGCTGGATGTGGACGCCGGCGACGGCCGTTAATGGACCGGTAAGCATAATGGCGTTACCATTTTGCTAATGGTTCATTGGGCCGGGCGGGATGGCACGCGTTCTGATTACAGGCGGAGGAGGTTTCATCGGCCGCCACCTGGTCGAGCGCTTCGCTGCCGCCGGCTTCGATGTCGTCTGCGTCCTGCATAGCACGCTGGTTCCCTCGCTCGACCTGACGGTCGAAACCATCCAGGCCGATCTGGACGGCGCCGAGCCATGCCGCGATCTGCTGCGCCGCTGGCGGCCCGACGTGCTGGTCCATGCGGCGAGCCGCCCGATCACCGCCACCGGACCGCTCGGTGCGCTCAACCAGCATTCCGGACGCTGGATGCTCGACGCCACCGCGACGGAGAGCCCGGACACGCATCTCGTGTTGTTCGGCAGCGCCGCCGAATACGGCATTCCCGCCAGCGACGGGCGGCTGCGCGAGACCGATCCCTGCTTTGCCGTCAGTCCCTACGGCCGCGCCAAGCTGGCCGCCACCGAAGACGCCATGGAGCGGACCCGCCGCGGCGACGTCCGCGCGACCGTGCTGCGGCCGTTCAACGTGGTGGGGCCCGGGGTCGGCGCGCACCTGCCGCTCGGCGCGTTCCTGAAGCGATACGCCGCGGCAGACCCGCGGCGCCGCGTCGTGCAGACCGGTCCGGCCGACGCCGCACGCGACTTCGTGGCGGTCACCGACGTGGCGCTGGCGGCCGAGCGCGCCGTGACCGGACGCGCGATCGGCGAAGTCATCAACGTCTGCACCGGCGAAGGACATTCGCTGCGCGACCTGCTGGCGCGGATGATGCATCTGGTCGGCGTCCACGCCGAGATCGACAGCACGCTGGAGCACCCGGCCTCGCTGCCGCGTCCGATCGTCGGCGATCCCGCGAAGTGCCGCGCGCTGCTCGGCTTCGTGCCGTCGGCCGACCTCGACCGCATTCTGATCGAGACCTGGTCGGACGCCATGGCGCAGGCGCAGACGCCCGTCATGGACGCCCCCGGCACGGCAGGATAACGGGGCATGGACATCGGCCTTGCGGTGCCGCGCCTCCATCCGACCGGGGGTCTGGAGAAGCACGCGCTGCGCGTCGCGGCGGCGCTGCTGGCGCGCCACCATCGCGTCACGGTCTACTCCTCCACCGGGCTCGACCTGGTTCCCGCCGGCGCGCAGGCGGTGAAGGTCGAAAGCCGGAGCTGGTCGAACCACGGCGCGATCGCTGCGTTCGCCCGGCGTCTCGCCGAGGTGGCGCGCGGCCGCCACGACATTCTGGTCGGCTTCAAGAAGATGCCGGGGCTCGACGCCCTGCTTTGCGCCGACTGGCGCTTCGCGGAGGATCGCTCGTGGCTGGTCCGGCAGTTGCCGCGCTACCGCGCGTTCGCGGCGCTGGAGCGCGCCTGCTTTGCTCCCGACAGCGAGACGCGCACCATCATTCTCCTGTCGGAGCCGCAGCGGCAGGCCTACGCCGAGACCTACGGCACGCCGCCCGAACGGATGCATGTGCTGCCGCCGACCATCGACCGCGCCCACAGCGTTGCCACGCTGCCGACGGTGGAGGAACGCACGGCGTTGCGCGCCGCCCACGGTGTGCCGGACGGCAGACCGGTTTGGCTGTGGGTCGGACTGCAGCCGAAGGTGAAGGGCCTCGACCGCGTGATCCCGGCGCTGGCGAAACATCCCGAGGCGCTGCTGCTGGTGTGCGGCGCCGCGGCCGGACAGAAGCGCTATGACGCCCTGGTCGGCGAGGCGAAGACGCTGGGGATCGCGGATCGCATCCGCGCGCTCGGCATGCTGCCCGAGGACAGGCTGCGCGAGCTGTTCCGGCTGTCGGACCTGCTGGTGCATCCCGCGCGGCTCGACGTCACCGCGACGGTGATCCTCGAAGCGATGGCGAGCGGCCTGCCGGTGATCTCCACGGCGGTGTGCGGCTACTCGGTCCATGTTGCCGCGGCGAACGCCGGTATCGTGCTGCCGATGCCGTTCGAACAGGCGGCGCTGGAGCGCGCGCTCGCAACGGCAACGCCGGAACAATTGCGGCTGTGGGCCGAGAATGCGCTGAAGTACTGCGCCAACCCGGACCTCTATACGGGCATTGAGCGCGCCTGCGATCTGATCGAAGCTGCGGTCCGCACCAAGCCGCAGTGAGGCCAATTGTATCCGCCGTCCCGCATCGTCTGCCTGACCGAGGAGACCGTCGAGACGCTGTATCTGCTCGGCGAGGATGCCCGCATCGTCGGCGTGTCCGGCTACGCGGTGCGGCCGCCGCAGGTGCGCCGCGAGAAGCCGCGCGTCGCTGCGTTCATCTCCGCCGACGTGCCGAAGATCCTGGCGCTGCAACCCGACCTGGTCCTGACGTTCTCCGACCTGCAGGCCGATATCGTCGCCGAACTGGTGCGCAAGGGCGTCGCGGTGCACGCCTTCAACCAGCGCAACATCGCCGGCATTCTCGACATGATCCGCACGCTCGGCGCGCTGGTCGGCGCGGCGGAGAAAGCCGAGGCGCTGGCGCAGTCGTATGAGACGCAGCTTGCGGCGGCGCGGCAGCGCGCCGATGCGTTGGCGGAAAAGCCGCGCGTCTATTTCGAGGAATGGGACGATCCGATCATCACCGGCATCGGCTGGGTGTCGGAGCTGATCGAGGTGGCGGGCGGCATCGATACGTTCGGCCATCTGTCGCCGCAGAAGAGCGCGCGGGATCGCATCGTCACCGCCGACGCGGTGATCGCGGCGCGGCCCGACATCATCATTGGATCGTGGTGCGGCAAGAGGTTCGTGCCGTCGAAGGTGGCGGCGCGACCGGGATTCGATACGGTGCCCGCGGTGCGCGACGGCTTCCTGCGCGAGATCAAGTCCACCATCATCCTGCAGCCGGGCCCTGCCGCGCTGACCGACGGCCTCGCTGCGCTGGAGGCGATCGTTGCCGAGTGGCGGGGGAGGTAGAAGGAACAACGCTTCCAACGTCTCGTTGTGAGGCGGGCATACCCTTTCATTTCCCTCCCCCGCTTGCGGGGGAGGGTCAGGGTGGGGGCCGGCCACGAAAGCGCCCCCTCCCGCCGCGCCATAGCGCGTCAAAGACGCGCGTAACCGCGCTTATGGCGCGTCGACCTCCCCCGCAAGCGGGGGAGGTATAACGCTGCCGATGACGCGCCGCCGAGGATCGTTCTCACCGCGACCTCTCCGTCAGCTCGCTAACGCTTCGCCAGCTTCGCCATCACGCCGGCGAGAAAATCGAACGCCGGGACGAGGCTCGGGCCCGCGCACAGCGTGAAGCGCGCCGGCAGCACGATGCGCTTCTCCGGCGGGTAGAGCGCACGCAACGCCGGATGCGTGACGTACATCGCGCCCTGCCCGTCCGGCTCGTCGATCAGGCTCGACACCACGAGATAGTCCGGGCGCAGCTCGATCAGCCTTTCGAGCGGCACATAGCCACCATAGCCGGCCGGCGCACCGGGCGGCGGCACCAATCCCGCCTCACGCATCAGCGCGGCGGCGAGGCTGTCGGGACCCACGGTGTAGCCGTTGTTGCCGATCAGCAGCGCGGTGGACGACGCCGGCCGCGGCGCCGCCTTCAGGCGCCGCTCCGCCGCATCGATCCGCGCAACGAGCGCCTCGCCGCGCTGCGGATGACCGAGCAGCGCCGCGATCTCGCGGATCTGCCTGCGCGCGCCGGGCAGGCCGCTCGCCACGTCGACGCGGACCACGCGAAAGCCGAGACTGCGCAGCAGCCGCTGCGACAGCGGCCGGTCCCACGAGCCGACCAGCACGAGGTCGGGCTTGTACGGCACCAGCGCCTCCGCCTGCAGCGGCAGGCGGCGGAACCGCTTCGCATCGTCCGCCACCACCGAGCTGCGCGGATCGCCGGCATAGGGCGACAGCCCGACGACCTGATCCGGATCGGCCAGCGCGACCACAAGCTGGTCGGCGCACAGGTTGAACGAGGCAATGCGCTGCGGGGATTCGGCACGCGCTGAGATGGCAGCCAGGAACAACGCCAGCATGCTCGCAGCGACTCGCGCCAGGCCCCTCCTCCGTTCGTCCCCGCGAAAGCGGGGACCCAGGGCCACAAGCCGCAACGGTGCGTGTCGCACTGGATTCCCGCTTGCGCGGGAATGAACGAAGAGGTTTGAGCCCGGCGAGAGATTCATCAGTTGCAGCGACGCCGTCTGGAAAAACGAATGAGGTCTCGCGGCCCGCCCATATTGGACGGACCGCGACAACCCTGTAGGACAGTGGCCGGAGAAAGCAACATGGATTCCAGCCGCCGCGATCTTCGCCTTGTGCTCGTGCTTGCGGCGGCGGTGCTCGTGCTCGCCGTCGTCTCGCTGATGAGCGGCGCGGCCAGTCTCTCGCCGCGACAGGCGCTGGCCGGACTGTTCACCGGCGAGGGCGCCGAAGGCATCATCGTGCGCGACATCCGCCTGCCGCGCACGCTGCTCGCCGTATTGATCGGCGCCACATACGGACTGGCCGGCGCGGCGTTGCAAGGGCTGCTGCGCAATCCGCTGGCCGAGCCGTCGCTGTTCGGCGCGCCGCAGGCGGCCGCGGTCGGCGCGTCCTTCATGATCGCTTTCGGTTTTGCCGGCGCCACCTCGTTCGCGGTGCCGCTGGCCGGGATCGCCGGCGCGCTGCTCTCGATCGGAGGGCTGGTGGCGATCGCCGGCCGCCGCGCCAGCCTGACGGTGACGCTGCTGGCGGGCCTGGCGTTCGCGAGCTTCGCCGGAGCCGGCACGGCGCTGATCCTCAACCTCGCGCCGACGCCCTACGCGGCGCTGGAGATCGCATTCTGGCTGCTCGGCTCGCTCGAGGACCGCAGCATCGATCACCTGACGATCGCGCTCCCGTTCTTCGTCGCGAGCTGGGCGCTGCTGGCGCTGACTGCGCGATCCTTCCGCGCGCTGACGCTCGGCGAGGACGCCGCCGCCTCGCTCGGCGTCGACCTCAACCGCACCCGCATGACGGTGGTGATCGGCGTGGCGCTCGGCGTCGGCGCCGCGGTCGCGGTGGCCGGTTCGGTCGGCTTCATCGGGCTGGTGGCGCCGCATCTGGTGCGGCGCCGGGTCGGCTCCGATCCGGCACGGGTCTGCCTGCCGGCCGCGCTGATGGGCGCGGCGCTGCTGACCGCAGCCGACATCGCGGTGCGGCTCATCCCGGCCAATCCAAACGCCACCGCGATCGAACTCAAGCTCGGCGTGGTGACCGCGCTGATCGGCGTGCCGTTCTTCATCGCGATGATCTTCCGCGAGCGCCGCCTGCTGGAAGGATCGGCGTCATGAGCGCCGACGCCGCGATCCTTCAGGCGCAAGGCGTCACGGTCCGCCTCGGCGGTGCGCTGATCGTGCACGAGGCGAGCGTTTCGCTGCGTGCCGGCGAACTCACCGCGCTGGTCGGGCCGAACGGCGCCGGCAAGACCACGCTGGTTCGCGCGCTCGCCGGACTGCTGCCGTGCGGCGGCACGATCGCAGTCGGCGGGACGGCGCTGGACGAACTGCCGCCGCGCGAGCGGGCCCGGCGCATCGCCTACCTGCCGCAGGGCAACGTGTTCTACTGGCCGCTTCCCGCCGCCGAGGTGGTGGCGCTCGGCCGACATCCGCATGCCGACCCGTTCTCGCGCGTCTCCGATGCCGACCGCGCCGCGGTGGCGCAGGCTCTCGCGCTCACCGGGACAGAAGCGCTGGCGGACCGGCTGGTGACCACGCTGTCAGGCGGCGAACGGGCGCGCGTCGCGCTGGCGCGTGCGCTCGCCACCCAGGCGCCGGTTCTGCTCGCCGACGAGCCGACGGTGTCGCTCGATCCGCGCCACCAGCTCATCGTGATGGGTCTGCTGCGCGATGCCGCCCGCTCAGGCGGCGCGGTGCTCGCCGTGGTGCACGATCTCGCGCTCGCCGCGCGCTACGCCGACCGCGTGGTGGTGATGGACCGCGGCCGCATCGTGGCCGATGCCGCACCGGCGGAGGCGCTGTCGGCGGAGCGGATTGCCGCGGTGTTCGGGGTGGAGGTTGCGGCGGTGACGCTCGACGGCGTGACGGTGCCGATGCCGAGCCGGGCGATCTGACGAAGGCCGCCGGCGGAACCGGCTCCAGACCCCGCCATCAGTTGGGGCGGATGTTCATCTTGGTGATGACGTCGGTCCATTTCCTGCGGTTGGCGCGCAGCCACTCCCGAGACTCCGCCGTGGAGAGCGAAACCGGCACGGTGTCGACGCTCTTGAGCCTGTCCCGGATGTCCGGAGAGGCGAGCGCATGCCCCACCTCGGTGCGAAGGGTGTCGACGATCTGCTGCGGGGTGCCGGCCGGCACCATCAGCACGTATGAGAACACCACCTCGAAATCCTTGTAGCCCTGTTCGGCGACTGTCGGAACGTCGGGCACAACCTCCGAACGGGTGCTGTCCGAATAGGCGAGCATCTTCACCTTACCCTGCTTTGCGAGCGGGAGAAGCGAGGTCGAAATCACCATGACCGACTGGACATCGCCGTTGATCAGCGCCAGCAACGTCGGCGGGTTTCCGCGATATGGAATGTGCGTTGCGCGAATTCCGGTCACGGCCTGCAGGTAGGCGAACGACAGATGCGACGGCAGCGCATTGCCGGCCGAGCCGTAGTTCAGTTCGCGCTTGAGCGACAGCTCTTTGAGTTCGTTGATCGAATTCACGGGCAGGCCGGGCGGCACCCCAAGAACCTGTCCGAACTTGGCCATAACGGAAACAGGGATCAGATCCTTCTCGGGATCGAACGGGATCCGCTCGAACAGCGCCGGGTTCACCGTGAACGTGGTGTCGATGGCGAACAGGATGGTGTAGCCGTCAGCCGGCGCCTGGAGCGTCGCAGTGACGGCGAGGTTGCCGCCGGCGCCGGCGCGATTCTCGACGACGAACGGCTGCTTGAGCCGTTCCTCCATTTTGCGGGTGACGAGGCGCGTGAACACGTCCAGCGGACCGCCCGCAGTCGAGGAGACGAAGACCCGGATCGGCCTGCTCGGGTAGGCTTGCGCCACGGCTTCATGGGCAAAGGCGAGGGTCGAGGCGGCAATGGCGACCGCTATTCCGATATTTCGCATTTTTGTCCCCTCAGACAGGAATGTGCGTGAACACGTCAAGGATGCGGGTGTCGCAAATGACCTTGTGCGTGGCGTAGCGCCACGCGCCGTCGCGCTTGATCAGGCGATCCTCGTAGCAGCCGACGATGTAGAGCGATGACTGGCCTTCCGGGCTGGTCCGATAGACCGAGAAGTGCGATGTCGCGCGCGCCGCCTCGCCCTCCATCTCGACCAGCGGGATGCCGACCACATGCCTCCTTCTCGCAGGATCGCGCACGTGGTCGTTCACCTCGGCAAGCATCCGCTGAAGCTCGTCGCGGTCGGAGAGCTGCCAGGTCATCCAGCGGCGGATTTCCGTGCTGTACGCGCTTATCTCGTAGGTTCCGGCGTCGTCGAACAGCGCGACCCATTCATCGAACTGCTCGCCATCCAGCAGCACCGCGGTACGCTGGATGAGGCTGCAGACCGCCTCGATTTCAACAACGGGGGCGGTCATGCGAACGGCGCCGCCGCGGAGCGGCCCATGAGGCGGCCCCATTCCTGATAATACGCCCGCAGATTGGCATCGTCGGTCGGGTTGAGGTTCTCCTCGCGTGCAACGATGCTGTAACGGACTCCATCGGCCGTCATGGCGCGGTTCTGCGACTCCACGGCGAGGACGTCTTCGGGGAGATTGCGACCGGTCGGCCCCCAGAACAGGTTGTGCTGACGCACCTGGAGGGCACGGGTTTTCCCGTCGTCGGTTTTGGCGCCGAGCCCGCGCCATTCCACCAGCGTACGATCGGGCCCGAGCGGCACCATGCGGTCGAGCCGAACCACGCTGGTCCGGATATTGATCATCAGGTCGGGAAACAGGTTCATGACCCGCATCTCGTCGGGGCGCATTTTGGGGAGCGGCTCGATGGAGAAGCGCTCGTAGCCGCCTCGTTCGAGCTGGACCGGCGCGTCGCCGGAATCGGCCCAGTATCCGCTGTGGCCGTTTTCAGCGATGCGAAGCCGCATCGGACTTGTGTTGCCGAGCACCCACGGCAGCGTCTTGCGGTTCGCCACATGCAGCATGGCGTGGTACCGCTCGCTGTTGTTGTCCTGCCAGAGCTTCCAGTTCGTGTGCAGCACCGCCTTGTGGAAGTGGAAGACCTCGAGAGGCGCGGTGCCAAGCTGCTCCTCGAATCCTTCCGCGATGTCGCCGATGAACTCGCGCAGCGGGCCGGCATCGTCGTCGAGGTTGACAAACACGAGACCGGCCAGGAGCTCGCAGCGAACCGGCACGAGGCCCAGTTCGGACTTGTCGAGCTTGACGGCCTCATAGCCCGCGGGCTTGGCGACGCCGCGCAGCTCGCCTTTCAGACCATAGGTCCAGTGGTGATAGAAGCAGGTGAACATCCGCGTGTGCCCGGAGTCGTCGCGGACCACCTCCGCCGCACGGTGGCGGCAAATGTTGTGAAAGCCGCGGATCACCCCATCGTCGGCGCGCACCAGCAACACGGACTTGCCGGCGACCTTGACGCAGCGGAAGTCGCCGGGATTTGCGACCTCGCTCTCGTGACAGACGAACTGCCAGACCTTGCCGAAGATTCGCTCCTGCTCCTCGGCGAAGATTGCCTCGTCGGTGAAGATGCGGTTGTCGAGGTAGTGCGTTAGCGGCAAGTGGGGCGTTGCGTGCCCGTTAGCTGGCGACGGCATCGACGTCGATCCTCCGCGTGACTTTGCATTGATTCTTGAACGCATTCTAAATTTGCGTCAAGAAAAAATGAACACGCTTCAAAAATCGCCGCTGCGGATGCTTGCGATAAGGCGCCGCAGCAGCGCGGGGGACGGCTGCCGGGATAGCGGTTTCGTGGAGAGCCCGTTAAGGACGAGGACGGCCGATCCCCACAGGTGGGTCAGGCCCTCGGCGAGGTCGCGCCGGTCCTGGGCGAGCCAGCGGCGGTTTTCGGCCTGAAAGATACTGAACAGAACCCAGGCGACGAACGAGGCCGGCTGGGTCAGCCGGATCTCACCCCGCTCGTGCGCCGCCGCCACCATCGTCTCGATGGTGCGCAGCGTGCCGGCGCGGTTCGCCATTGCACGGTCGGCGTGAATGCCGGACTCGTAGAACAGGAGTTCTCGAAAGACGAGCTTGGACAGCTCGGGCTGGGTGTACCAGACGCGATAGAAGATGGCGCCGAAGGTCAGGAAATTCTCGGCCAGGCTGCGGCCGGGCTTTGGCGCCGTCGCAGCCAGCACACGCGCCTCGTCCAGCAGATCGTTGGACACCAGAAAAAGGAGGTCGCGCTTGGTGGTGGCGTAGTTGAACACAGTGCCGAGCGCGACACCCGCACGCTGCGCGATCTGCCGCGTGGTCGCCTCGTCGTAGCCGACGGTGGTGAACAGTTCGCGCGCCGCGCGCTTGACGCGGTTGAGCTTGTCCAGCTTGTTGGCGGCGCGCCGGCCCGCCGGGCGCCGGTCGCTCTTTGACGCCGTCGGTTCGGATCGAAGCGTCGCGCTCATGTCGTCCCCGCCCACTTGCCCTTTACGAAAGCCCGCCACCCTGGCGCGCCGCCGCCAGATAGGAGTCGTCGATATACGCGCCCGGATCGTCGCTGGCGTCTTTCCGCAGCAGCCCCGTCTCCTTCAGCGTCGCGATCACCTGCGCGAGGCCCTTCAGGTTGACCGAAGCGTCCCGCGTCAGCGCATTCGTCCCGGTGAAGAAGTCCCAGGCGCGCTCGGCATGGGGCAGCGGCGCCGGCATTTCACGCGCGGCAATCTCGGAGGCCACGGCGCGGTTGGCGTAGAGCCATTCGGTGGCGCGCAGGATGACGCGCAGGAACCGCACCAGCACGTCGCGGTTCTGCCTGGCCCATTCTCCGTTGACGTTGACCGAAACGAACTGCCAGTCCGGCACATAGTCGATGACGTCGCCGAGATTGTTCATGCCGGCCTCCTCGGCGACGTAGTTCCAGGGCACCGACTGCAGCCCGGCGTCGATCTCGCCGGCCAGCAGCGCCTTGTGGCGCGGCGGCACGCCGCCGGTGTGTTTGACCTGGTAGTCGCCCGGGAATTGCAGCCCGTGCGTCGCCAGCATCGCCTTGACATGAAAGAACGTGCCTTCCTTGTCGTTGAAGATGCCGATCATGCGGCCGCGCAGATCCTCCACCCGCTTGAACGGCGCCCGCGCGATCAGCGAATGCACCAGCTTGCCGGCGTTGCCGGCCACGATCTTCAGCGGCCCGCCCTCGGCCTGGTTCTGGATCGCAAGCTCGGGGGAGCCGATGTAGACCTGAAAGCGGCCGTCCAGCAGCGGCGGCACCTGGGACTCGTTGCCGTGGATGGTGCCCTCGACCTCAAGGCCTTCGGCGGCGAACATGCCGTGCTGCTGCGCAGCCCACAACGGCATGTTGAAGTAGGTCCGCGATACGAGACCGGCGGCAATCTTGTCGGGCATTCTCGCACTTGCCTTCGAACCTCGTGTCCCGGGCGACGGAGCGAAGCGACGGAGACCCGGGACCCCGGTTTGCTGACAGCAAGAGAACCGGGGTCCCGGCTCGCGCTCGCTGACGCTCGCTTGGCCGGGACACGAACAGCAGGCGCAATTTGCACGGCGTCTGCCGTTTAGACAATATGACCGCCCCGAGGGAGGAACAAATGAACGCGCGCACCGCACTCGCCCTGCTGACGCTCACCGCCATCGCCACGGGAGACCGCACCGCCGCGGCGCAGGCGCCGATCACCATCGTGGTGTCGGTCGCGGCCGGCGGTTCCTCGGACATCGGGCTGCGCACCATCACCCAGAAGGTCGAGGAAATGGGCGGGCCGAAGATCGTGATCGAAAGCCGGCCGGGCGGCGGCGGCACCGTCGCGACGCTCGGCGTCAAGTCCGCGCCGCCCGACGGCCGCACGCTGATGCTGGCGAGCTATGCCACCCATGTCATCAATCCGGCGATGACGGGCGGCACCCAGTACGACCCGATCGCGGATTTCCAGCCGATCACGCCGCTGTTCTCGTTCCCGGTGATGCTCACCGTCCCCGCCGGACTGGACGCCAAATCGGTGAAGGATGTGGTGGCCATGGCCAAGAGCAAGCAGGGCGGCCTGTCCTACGCCTCGCAGGGCGTCGGCACCGCGGGCCACCTGCTCGGCGAGCTGTTCGCACGGGCCAGCGGCGCACCGCTGCTGCACGTGCCCTACCGCGGCGCCGCGCCCGCGGTGGTCGATCTGGTGGCCGGCCGCGTCGACATGATGTTCGTCGGCGTACTGCCCAGCAAGGCGCACATGGCTGCCGGCAAGCTGCGGGCGCTGGCGGTGACGTCGCGCAGCCGCATGAAGGAGGTGCCGGACGCACCGACCATGGCGGAAGCCGGCTATCCCGACGTCAACACCGACTGGGTCTGGTTCGGCCTGATGGCTCCGGCCAAAATCCCCGCGGACGAGGTGAAGCGGCTCAACGAAATATTCGTCAAGGCGGTGCAGTCGCCGGATGTGATTGCGAAGCTGGCGGCACAGGGCATCACCACCGAGTCGAGCACGCCGGAGGCGTTCGCGGCCCGCATCAAGGCCGACACCGCCAAGTTCACGCCGCTGATCAAGGCGGCGGGCATGAAGAAGTAGCGGTTCATCTCCCCCGCTTGCGGGGGAGAGAACACGCTGCCGGGTTGGTTGCGCACGCGAGGTTTTGCGAAGCGTTGCCTGCGGCCCGCGTGGAACTCCCTGCTAGAACGCGACCTTGTCGCCGCCCTTCAGCTCGAGGATTTCACGCGCCTCGTCGGGGGTGGCGACCTCGAGGCCCAGTCCCTCGATGATCTTGCGCACGTTGGCGACCTGCTGGGCGTTCGACTCGGCGAGCCGGCCGGGGCCGAGCCAGAGCGAGTCCTCCATGCCGACGCGGACGTTGCCGCCCATCGCAGCCGCCTGCGCGGCAATCCGCATCTGGCTGGCGCCCGCACCCAGCACCGACCAATGGTAGTTGTCGCCAAGCAGCCGGTCGGCGGTGCGGCGCATCATGATGACGTCTTCGGGATGCGTCCCGATCCCGCCGAGGATGCCGAACACCGACTGCACGAACAGCGGCGGCTTGACCACACCGCGGTCGAGGAAGTGCTTGAGCGTGTAGAGATGGCCGATGTCGTAGCACTCGATCTCGAACCGGGTGCCGTTTCCGGCGCAGGTGGTGAGGATGTATTCGATATCGGCGAGCGTGTTCTTGAACATGCCCTTGCGGGTGCCTTCGAGGTACGGCTCCTCCCAGTCGTGTTTGAACTTGCCCTTGTAGCGCGGGATCATGGGATAGAGGCCGAAGTTCATCGTGCCCATGTTGAGCGAGGCGACCTCCGGCTTGAACGTGGCCGCCGGCTTGACCCGCTCCTCGACCGTCATGGTCGGCGAGCCGCCGGTGGTGATGTTCACCACCACGCCGGAGCGCTGCTTGATCACCTTGAGGAACGGCGCGAACGCCTCCGGCGTCTGGTCGGGCCGGCCGTCCTGCGGATTGCGGGCATGCAGGTGGACCACCGCGGCGCCCGCCTCGGCCGCGCCGACGGCTGCGTCGGCGATCTGCTCGGCGGTGATCGGCAGGTGCGGCGACATCGACGGCGTGTGGATCGAGCCGGTGACGGCGCAGGTGATGACGACTTTGCTCTTCTTGGCCACGGTTCGCTCCCTCGCAAAAAGCTCGGAGGCGATCCTAAGGCGCGGCATACGCCGCTGTCATCATCCGCGACCCGCCTATGCGCAAGGCTTCGGCGGGTCGATTGCAGTTCGCCGAAGCTTCAGCGAAGGCGAAAAGCGGATGATCCAGTGCTCCTGGAATTGATTGGGGCAACGGCCACCCATTTCAGATACCTGTGATGACCGGATGCCGCTTCCGCGGGCATGACATCCGGAGTAAACCGGCCGACTGCCGACTGGCACAACGAGAAAAAGCAGCGTGTCGAAGCAGAGCACCACCATCGGCATCCTGTGCGGCATCGGCGCC
The DNA here is from genome assembly GCA_964528635.1 of uncultured Rhodoplanes sp. Taxonomy (GTDB): domain Bacteria; phylum Pseudomonadota; class Alphaproteobacteria; order Rhizobiales; family Xanthobacteraceae; genus Z2-YC6860. The sequence goes on from CAZGSW010000020.1 coordinate 16,377, forward strand.
GCGGTGTTCTGGGCGATCGGCTTCACCGCAGCGCGGCACGGCATCGACGTCGGCCTGTCGCCGGCCGACATCACGTTCCATCGCTGCGTCTGGGGCGGCATTGCGCTGCTGCCGCTGTTCCTTCGCAACAGTGTCCACGATCTGAACGGGATCGGCTGGGGCCGCGGCATCGTGCTGGCAGTTCTCAGCGGGCCGGGTATCTCCATCATCAGCTATTCGGGATTCCTGCTGGTGCCGCTCGCCCATGCCGGCGTGATCCAGCCGTCCTGCGCCGCGCTGTTCGGCATCCTGCTCGCCACGCTGATCCTGAAGGAACCGCTGCCGGCGGCGCGTCTGCTCGGCGCGCTGACCATCGTGCTCGGCCTCGTCGCAATCGGCGGCGAGGCGGTCGCCACGATCGGATCGCACGGCGTGCTCGGCGATCTGATGTTCGTTGTGACGGGCGCCTTCTTTGCGACCTTCGGCATGCTGCTGCGGCTCTGGCGGATCGACGCGATCCGCGCCGCCGTGGTGGTCGGCGTGCTGTCCCTGGTGCTGATCCCGATCCAGTTCGCGTTCGTCGGGTTCGAGCGGATGATCGCGCTGGGACCGTGGGAGAACCTGCTGCAGGCCATGGTGCAGGGCATCCTGGCGGGGCCGGGCGCCATCTACCTGTTCACCCGGGCGGTCGTGCTGCTGGGAGCAAGCCGCGCCGCGGTATTCCCCTCGCTGGTTCCCGGCTTCACCCTGCTGGCCGGCTATCTGGCGCTGGGCATCGTTCCGACGATCCCTCAACTCATCGGCTTCGCCATCGTTCTGTTCGGGTTCCGGCTGACGCAGCGGCGATGACGCGCCGGTCCTCTCTCAGCCGCGCCCCGGCGTCGTCACCGAGTAGCAATCGGAAACCTTGCCGGCGCGCTTGATGGTGGTGCGGCCGTTGCCGCGAACCCAGAACGTGATGCCGCCCGCAGCGTAGCGGTCGCCGCTGTAGGCGATCTTCTTCGGCAGTTGCACGGCGTGGCCGTCGAGCTGCAGGTAGACCTTCTTCTCCGTGGCAAAAATGGCGACCTGGAACTGCGCGCCGTCCTCGCACTGGTAGGCGGTGAAGGCTTGCGAGTGGGCGGGCGTGGCGGCCATGAGGAACACGACAACTGTCGTTGCTTTCCAGACCCCGCGCATCGTCGTCTCCGTTACGCCGCCTTGCGCTTCGACAGGAACTCGCCCATGCGGTCGAGCGCCTTGCGGATGTTCTCGGTGGAATTCGCGTAGGACAGGCGCAGGTAGCCCTCGCCGAGGATACCGAAGTCGGGGCCGCCGATCGTGACGACGCCGGTATCGTTCAACAGCGCCGTGGCAAGCTCCTTCGCCTTCCACCCGGTCTTCTTCACGTTGGGGAAAGCGTAGAATGCACCTTTCGGCACCACGCAGGACACGCCGGGGAGCTTGTTGAGGCCCTCGACCACGACTTTGCGGCGCTTGTCGAACTCGGCGATCATCCGGTGCACCTCGTCCTGCGGACCGGTCAGTGCGGCGAGACCCGCGAACTGCGTCGGCGCGTTGACGCAGGAGTAGAGATTGACCGCGAGCTTGCGCGCGTAATCGTAGAGCTTGCCCGGCCACACCGCGTAGCCGAGCCGCCAGCCGGTCATGGCGTAGGTCTTGGACCAGCCGTTGAGCAGGATCAAACGGTCGCGGATCGACGGATACGACAAAAGGCAGACGTGCGTCTCGCCGTCGTACACCATGTGGTCGTAGATCTCGTCGGACATGATCGCGACGTCCGGCCATTTCTCGAGTCCGGCGACCAGCTTGTCGACCTCGCTCTTCGGCGTGACGCCGCCGCACGGATTGGCCGGCGAGTTCACGATCAGAAGGCGCGTCTGCGGCGTGATCAGCTTGAGCGTTTCCTCGGCGGAGAACGCAAAGCCGTTCTCCTCGCGGATCGGCACCGGCACCGGGCGTGCGCCGGTGTATTCGATCATCGAGCGATAGATCGGAAAGCCGGGGTCCGGATACAGAATGTCCACGCCCGGCTCACCGAACATCAGGATCGACATGAACATGGTGGGCTTGCCGCCCGGCATGATCATCACCTCGTCCGGCGACACCTCGACCCTGAACCGCTTGTGCAGGTCGGCGGCGACCGCCTCGCGAAGCTGCGGAATGCCGGTCGCGGCGGTGTAGCCATGGTGGCCGTCACGCAACGCCTTCACCGCCGCCTCGACGATATGGTCCGGCGTGCGGAAGTCGGGCTGACCGATGCCGAGGCTGATGACATCGCGGCCCTGCGCGGCAAGCGCGTTGGCGCGCGCCAGCACGGCAAACGCGTTCTCCTCCCCGATCCGGTCGAAATTGGCGACGGTCTTGAGCATGCGGTCCCCGGCGGTCCTTGCGATCGCGCTTGTCCGGCGATCCGCCGCAATTTGCCGCCGCAGCGGCGGCGCCGTCAACGGCCCCCCGCAATCCGCCACCCGGACGCCCGGACCGGGATCCCCGGCCATCGGACCCGTCGATACGGCCGATATGCCGCAGCGGGCGGATCGAATTCGGCGCGTCCAACCGTTGTTGACACGACGGGCATCGATTTCCGATGCTGACACATTAATGAAAGCGCCGCCGGGAGGCGGCGCCGGGGAGGACAAGATGAAGATCACCAGCCTGCTGAAGATTTTTGCATGCGCTGCGGCGGTTTCGGCGGCCGCACCGGCTGCTGCGCAGGAAACCATCCGGCTCAGGATCGCCTCGGGCCATCCGACTGCGAACACCTACGCCAACCTGATGCAGAACTTCTTCGTGCCGGAGGTGACCAAGCGCGTCGCCGCCCGCACCAAGCATAAGGTCGAGTTCATCGAGGGATACGGCGGCGCGATGGTAAAAGTCGCCGACACGCTGGAAGGCGTGCAGTCCGGCATCATCGACATCGGCGGCTTCTGCTTCTGCTTCGAGCCGTCGAACCTGCCGCTGCACGCGTTCCAGGTCATGCTGCCGTTCGGCACCATGGACCCGGTCACGAGCCTGAAGGTCGCGCGCGCGGTGTACGACAAGGTGCCGTACATGTCGAAAGTGTTCGAGGACAAGTTCCGGCAGAAGCTGATCGCGCTGATCGCCGACAACGGCTACAACCTCGGCACCACGATGGAGTGGAACAAGGTCGCCGACCTCAAGGGCGTCAAACTCGCGGGCGCCGGCCTGAACCTGAAGTGGCTGGAGTTCGCCGGCGCGGTGCCGGTGCAGGGCTCGCTGGTCGAGGCCTACACCGGACTGCAGACCGGCGTATACAACGGCTGGATCATGTTCCCGTCGGGTTACGTCAACTTCAAGCTCTACGAGCAGGCCAAGTACTACACCGAGATCGGCTTCGGCGCGATCACCTGGCATGGCCTCACCATCAACTCGGCACGCTGGAACAAGCTGCCAAAGGAGGTGCAGGACATCATCGCGGAAGTCGCCAAAGAGTACGAGGCGCAGACCGGCACCGTGAACAAGGCCAACTATCCCAAGCAGGTCGACGAACTGAAGGCCAAGGGCGCGGTGGTACGCCAACTCCCCGAGCAGGTTCGCCAGGACTGGGCGAATTCGCTAGCCAAGTGGCCGGCCCAGCTTGCCAAGGAACTGGACGGCAAGGGTCTGCCGGCGACGACAGTGCTGGAGACCGCGTTGAAGGCTGCCGAAGACAACGGCCACAAGTGGCCGCTGCGTTATAGCATCAAGTAGGCGGCGTACCGACCGGCGATTGCGGCGCGACCACGCCGCAATCGCCGGACCCGGCATCCCGTCCCGACTCTCCTTCCCACGCACGCGAGACGCTCCAAGCCAACCGCATGTTTGACCGCATCACCCGCCGTCTCGTGCACGTCCTGCTGGCCGCGGCCGCGTTGCTGACGTTCTCCCTGAGCTTTCTGGTCTGCGCCGACGTGATCGGCCGCGTGCTGTTCAACAGCCCGGTCAAGGGCACTCCCGAAATCGTCTCGATGTCGATCGTGATCGTTTGCTTCCTGCTCGCCGGCTATTCGGTCCAGAGCGGCAGCATGCTGCAGGCAGACATCCTGGTCGGGCTGCTTGGCCGGCGCGGGCCGTGGATATCCGCATTTTTCTCCGGCGTGCTCGGCACGCTGCTGTTCGGCCTGATCGTGTGGGGCAGTTACGAGCCGGCGCTGCACGCCTGGACCAGCGGAGAATATGAAGGCGAAGGCGCGCTGCGCGTGCCGGTGTGGCCGGCGCGGTTCGTCGTCATGTTTGGCTCGCTTCTGGTCATGGCGATCTATGCCGCCCAGACCGTGAATGCGGCCGCCGCGATTTTCAACCCTCCACATGACGACGCGCCGCGAATGCCTGCCGCGAGACATTGAGATGCAAAGTTTCGACATGATCGCCATCGTGGTGGTGGTGCTGGCGCTGGTGTTCGGCGGCGTGCACATCGCGGTGGCGCTCGGCATCACCGCGGTGCTCGGCGTCTATCTGATGCTGGGCGACATGGAGATTGTCCGCACCTTCGTCGCCAACACCGCCTACGAGGCGCTGCGCGATTACGTGTTCGCGGTGATCCCGCTGTTCATGCTGATGGGCGATTTCCTCGCCAAGTGCGGAGCGGCGCGCGATCTCTATGCGCTGGCGCACCGGTTCAGCCGCTGGCTGCCGGCCCAGCTTGCGGTCGCCACCATCATCAGCAACGCGCTGTTCGCCTTCGTCACGGGTGTCAGCATCGCGGCGGCGGCGGCGTTCTCGCGCATCGCCTACCCCGAGATGAAGCGCTACGGCTACCGGCGCGACTTCGCGCTCGGCTGCGTGGCCGGCAGCTCCTGTCTCGGCATGCTGATCCCGCCTTCGGTGTTGATGATCGTGTGGGCGGTGCTGACCGAAATCTCGATCGGCAGCTTGTTTCTGGCCGGTGTGATTCCCGGATTGCTGACGGCAGCCGCTATGATAGCGTACGTGGTGATCGCTGCGATCGTCCGGCCAGAGCTGGTCGGCGGCCTGGGGCGGCATCCCACCGCCGCGGCCAATCCTCTGTCCGCCAGTGTCTCCGACAAAGCCGAACCGGACGAGCCGATCGGGCGCCTGCTCGCCAGCACCGGACTGGTCGTGCTGCTGGTGCTCGGCGTGCTGGGCGCGATCTGGTTCGGCATCTGCACGCCGACCGAGGGCGCCGGGGTCGGCGCCGTCGGTGCGCTCACTCTCGCGATCATCAAGGGAATCAGGCCGCGCGAAGTCTGGCAGGTGGTGCTGGATGTCGGCCGAACCTCCGGCCCGCTGCTGCTGCTGCTGTTCTGCGCGCAGCTTTATTCGCGCGTACTGTCGATGACCGGCTTTACCGAAGCCGCCAAGACATTCCTGCTGGCAACCGGCGCCGGACAGTGGGGCATCTTTCTGGTGATGGTTGCCATCTGGTTCGTGCTGGGCTGCCTGATCGATTCGATCTCGATCATCCTGCTCACGGTGCCGATCTTCGTCCCCATCGCGATGCAGCTCGGCTTCGATCCGCTGGCGTTCGCCATCATCGGCATTCTTGCCGTCGAATGCGGGTTGCTTACTCCACCGTTCGGGCTGCTGGTCTTTACCGTCAAGGCTGCGGTCACCGACCGCGACCTCACGCTCGGCGAAATATTCATTGGATCGATCCCGTACTGGGTGATCCTGCTTCTGGTGATCACCGCAATTGCCATATTCCCGCAGATCGCAACGTTCCTGCCCAACATCGGCATCAACCCGGCCGGCTAAGCCAGGCGGTGTTCAGGACGCGACGTCGAGTTCCTTCAGCCCCATCGCATCGAAGGCGCGGCGCACCAGACCGGACCGCTTCGCCTCGTCGATGAACGCGCTGACATAAGCCAGCGCGTCCGGCCTGCCCTTCGGCACCGCGATGGCGACGCCGGTCTGCTGGAAGCCGCCCTCCACCACCCTCGCGCCGGGCACCTGGGCGAGATACGGCGGGAACGCGTCGCGCGACAGCGCGAACGCGTCGGCCTGCCCGCCCTTGATCAGCGCCATGGCGTCGCCGATCGACGGCGCAGCCTGGATGGTGGTGTTCTTCAGCGACCGCGCGGCGGCGCGGAACGTCGTGGTGTTGGCGATGCCGACCACGCGGACGCCGTGGCGGTCCACCTCGCCGACACGCGCGATACCGGATGCTGCGGTCACCATGTAGGTGCTCTCGACCTCGAAATAGATCGGGCCGAAATCGATCCGCTTCTTCCGTTCCTCGTCCATCGGCATGAACGATACATCGATGCGGCCTGCCTCCAGCTCATCGGTGAGCTGGCCGGTGTTGGGGGCGACGAGGAATTCCACCGGCACGCCGAGCCTCTGTCCCAACGCATGGGCGAGATCGACGGTGACGCCGCGCACCGACCCGTCGGCGCTCTTCAGCACGAACAGCGGCGACGGCGATGGCGCAAATGCCACGCCGGCGTGGAGTTTCCCAGTGGGGGTGAGTTCTTTCATTGGGATTTTCTCGTTTGACTGGTCGTTGGAGCTTGCCCCGTTCACCCTCCCCTGGAGGGGGAGGGTGTTCGAGTGCATGGCTCGGCATGTGCATTACATCGACACCAGATCGGCGGTCGCATCGGCGAGTGCCGGCGTACCGCTGAGCTGCATCGCCCGCACCAGCTCCTCGCGGTAGTGATCGAGCACCATCGCGACGCCGTCGGCGCCGTTGACCGACAGCCCCCACAGCGGCGGGCGCCCGACCAGCACCGCGCGCGCGCCGAGCGCCAGCGCCTTGAGGATATCGGTGCCGCGGCGGATGCCGCCGTCCACGTAGATCTCTGCGTTTCGCCCGGCCACGGAAGCAACCTCGGCCAGCACCTCCGCCGTGGTCACGGTGGTATCGAGATGGCGGCCGCCGTGGTTCGACACCATGATCCCCTTGACCCCGCAGTCGACGCAACGCGCCGCATCGTCGCCGCGCAGCACGCCCTTCACCACCACCGGCAGCGGACAGCGCCTCACCAGCCATTCCAGATCGCGGAACGTGGTCGGGAACATCACGATCCCCTTGCGGGCCGGATCGTAGGCGGTGCGCGCCACCGGCTGGCCGACCATATTGACGCTGCGCACGTCGTCGCGCGCGATCACAGGCGTGCGATAGCCGCGCGGGCTCCAGCCCGGCGCCGGCTGGTCCACGGTCAGCACCAGCGCCTTGAAGCCGGCGGCGGCGCAGCGGTCGAGCAGCGCCGCGGTGTGCTCGCGGTCCGGCTGCATGTAGAGCTGGAACCATTGCGGCGCGCCGCCGCCCGCCTTCGCCACGTCCTCGACGGTGTGCATGCCGCTGGTCGACATCACGTACAGCGCGCCAGCGGCTGCCGCTCCGCGCGCGGTGGCGCGTTCGCCCTCGGCATGAAACAGGTTGTGGCGCCCGGTCGGCGCCACCATCACAGGCGTTCGGACCTTTGTTCCCAGCAGGCTGACGCCGGTGTCGATCGTGCGGATGTCGCGCAGCATGCGCGGCCGCAGCTTCAGCCTGCGCCATGCATCGATGTTTTCCTTCGCGGTGATTTCATCGTCGGCGCCGGTGTCGCAGAACACCCACGACGCCGGCGGCATGACGCGCCGCGCCTGCTGCTCCAGCGCATCGAGATCGACGCAGTCCACGGCCGCTCCTCCCCCGGTATTCCGGATCCATGCTTCCGGAATACCCATAAGGGAGCGGCTGCGCTCAGGCAAACGCCGACCAGTCGACCGGACCCGCGACGTAGCCATAGCGCAGGTTCGAGCGCGCCGGACCGCTCTTCTCGTATTCGTCCTTCATCTGCGCGAAGCGATCCCTGCTCGGGCCGATGTCGGTTCGCTTGCCGATGTCGTAGTCGTAGAGCTTCGCGTTGGTGCCGCCGAAGATCATGGTCTTGATCGGCCCGTCCGCCGGTCCGATCGGCTTGAAGCCGTATTTCTTCTGCATGTCCTCCGGAATTTCGAGACGCCGCAGCGCCTCGATCTGCCACTGCGGCGAGCCGGTCCACACCGCATCGGTGCCCCACACCACACGGTCGTAGCCCATGCCCTTGCCCATGATGCCCATCAGCGCCGCGCCGAGCTGCGGGACGGCGACCACGCTCTGCGCGAACAGTTGCCCGACGTCGGCATAGACGTTGGTGACGCCGTACTTCTCGGGAATTTCGGCAAGCTCCGACACCCACGATACGCGCCCGGTCTGCTGGAATTCGTTCCAGCCGTCCTCGGCGCGGCCGCCCGCGGCATGGCGGTAGCCGCCGTGATAGATGACGAAGTTGAGCTGCGGCCAGTCCTTCGCCGCCTTGCCGACGTCGTCGACCATCGCGTGCTTCAGGAGATGCGGCCACTTCCCGGCGGTGGCGCGCGGGAACAGACCCTTGTGCACGCAGACATTCTTGATGCCGTGCTTCACGCACATCTCATAGGCCTTGTAGGTGACCTTCTCGTCGTCCATCAGCCACGGATGCCTGGCGGCGTCCTTGTTGGTGTTGTCGCCGACGGTGTAGCCCTTGATCGATTCCGGCTTGTCCTGCAGCGCGGCTTCGAGCTGCTCGAGCCAGTTCGGCCAGCCCGGCGTGAAGATCGCGTGGGCGAACATGCGCCGCGACCCCGCCTCCTTGTTCACCTTGTCGCGCGCCTCGATCATCATCCTGTTGGTGAGGAACCAGTCGCGCTCGATCTCCGACGGCGACGACGAGATCAGCGCGATCTTGGTGTCGCTGTCGAGATAGATTTCCTTGAAGTAGTTGTTGAACTTCAGGCCGTCGAGCGTCTGCGGCCGGCCGACCAGCGCCGGGTTCCAGCCGGCCTTGCCGACCGCCTCGCGGGCACGCACGAAGTTGGTGAGCCGGGTGTCGTCGCGCAGGAAGTGCGTGTGCATGTCCATGATGAACTGGTCTTTCAGACCACTGGCGCGCTCCTGCGCCATCGCGGGCGTCGCGGCCTCGGCGCGCGAAGCCTCGAACACCGTTCCGAACGTGTCGTTGAGAGCCACGAAGCCTGCCGCCATACCCGCCGCACTCTGGAAGAACGCGCGGCGTGACAGGCCCTGGTGCCGGCCGATCGTGTCGGCCATGTCGAGCAGCCGCGCCTCGACCTCCCTCTGCTTCTCGCTTTGCGGCGGCGGCGTGAACTCGTCGGACGACACGATCTGGGTGGGAATCGGGGTCGGGTGAGGCAGAAGCTCCGACGGCGAAAGATCGGCGATTTCATCTTCGGTCAGAAAGCCCATGGTCTCCTCCATCGTGATTTGTCGATCGCAGCGGCGCGGACGGCGCGAAAACAGTGACAGAGAAGGAAACAACGCGGAGCCCCAGGTTATTCTTGCCCGGCTTTATGGCGCGGCGGGGCCCGGCCGGAACCCAACCGGTCACGCGGCAGATTGATCCATTCCATCAAGGAAATGCGCTGTCGCGGCGACGGAGGCCATGGCAGGCTCGGGCCGGATTTCCTCAGCCGGAGCGTCCCATGCCGGAGTCCCGTCCGTCCACCGCCGACAAGCGCGCAGCCTTCCGCAAGCTGCACGAGAGTGGCTGCTTCGTCATTCCCAACCCGTGGAATGTCGGCACGGCGCGCTATCTGCAGGGGCTGGGCTTCAAGGCCATCGCTTCGACGAGTTCGGGCCACGCCCACTCGATGGGCTATCCGGACGGCGCGCAGCCGCTCGACGTCGTGCTGGCGCACTATCGCGAACTGGCGGACGCCACCGACATCCCGCTCAACGCCGATTTCGAGGACGGCTTCGGCGCCACCACCGACGAGGTCGCTGCTAACGTCACGCGCTGCATCGCAACCGGCGTCGCCGGACTGTCGATCGAGGACTCGCCGCAGAATTCACCGGTGCCACTTTACGAATTCGACGAGGCGGTGGCGCGGGTGAAGGCGGCGCGGGCGGCGATCGACAAGGCGGGCGGCGGCGTGGTGTTCACCGCACGCAGCGAGGGCTTCATCCGCGGCCGCCCCGACATGGAGGAGACGCTCCGCCGCATCAAGGCGTTCGTCGCGGCCGGTGCGGACTGCATCTACACGCCGGGCATCAAGACCCGCGAGCAGATCGAGGCGACCGTGCAGGCCGCGGCGCCGAAGCCGGTCAACTTTCTCAACTCGGGTGCGTTCGGCTTCACAGTAAGCGACCTCGCCGCGATGGGCGTGCGGCGTATCAGCGTCGGCGGTTCGCTGTCGCGCGTCGCCATGCAGGCGTTCATCAACGTGGCGACCGAAATCGCGAAGGATGGAAGGTTCGACGGATTCGCCGGCCTCGTCACCAATGCGGAGCTGAACGCCTTCTTCGGCGAGGACCGCAAGAAGCAATGAGCACGACACTAAAGGAAAGGCCGGTCGGCCCGCCGGTCGACGCGTCTCCGGCACAGCGGCCCGGGCCGGTCACGCTGACCGGCCGCTTCGGCACTGTGACGCATCTCGACACGGCGGCCCACGCCGCCGGCCTGTGGGAGGCGATGCGGGGCCACGATAGCCTCTGGGACTACCTTCCGGCCGGGCCGTTCACCGATGCTCCGACTTTTACGGATTACATCGAAAGCTGCGAGCAGCACGCCGAACGGTGCTTCTACGCCGTGATGGAAGGTAACCAGCCTGTCGGGATGCTGTCGCTGATGGAAATCCGTCCCGCGCAACGCACCATCGAGGTGGGCAACATCGTCTACAGCCCCGCGCTGCAACGGCGTCCGATCGCCACCGAGGCGCAGTACCTGATCGCGCGCTACGCCTTCGAGACCCTTCGGTACCGCCGCTACGAATGGAAGTGCAACGCCTTGAACGCAGCCTCCTGGCGCGCGGCGCTCCGGTTCGGCTTCAGCCACGAGGGCGTGTTCCGCCAGCACATGATCGTGAAGGGGCGCAACCGTGACACCGCATGGTTTTCCATTCTGGACAGCGAGTGGCCGGCCCGGAAGCAGGCGTTCGAGACATGGCTTGCGC
>CAZGSW010000020.1:27339-31202 GCA_964528635.1 uncultured Rhodoplanes sp.
CGGTGTACGCGGTGGCAACGCCGCGACCAGATCGGGACGCCATCCATGCACATCCTCATCACCGGCGCAGCCGGCATGATCGGCCGCAAGCTGACCGAACGGCTGGTCATGCAGCGCATGCTGGGCACCGAACCGGTGGAGCGGCTGACGCTGGTCGACGTGGTGCCGCCGGCACGGCCGGCAGGCTTCTCCGACCACGTCAAGGCGCGCGGCGCCGATCTCACCGAACCCGGCGTTGCGGCAAAGGCGGTGTCGGAGCGGCCCGACGTCATCTTCCATCTCGCCGGCGTGGTGTCGGGCGAAGCCGAACTCGATATGGACAAGGGCTATCGCGTCAACCTCGACGGTTCGCGCGCGCTGCTGGAAGCGATCCGTGCAACCGGCGACGGCTATCGGCCGCGGCTGGTGTTCTCCTCGTCGATGGCGGTGTTCGGCGCGCCGTTCCCGCACGCCATCCCGGACGATTTCCACCTGACGCCGCTCACGTCATATGGCACGCAGAAGGCGATGGTGGAGCTGATGCTCGCCGATTACACGCGGCGCGGCATCCTCGACGGCACCGCGATCCGGCTGCCGTCGATCGTGGTGCGGCCGGGCAAGCCGAACAAGGCGGCGTCCGGATTCTTCTCGGGCATCATCCGCGAGCCGCTGGCGGGCATGGAGGCGGTGCTGCCGGTGAGCGAGAGCATCGTGAACACCCACGCAAGCCCGCGCGCCGCCGTCGGCTTTCTGATGCATGCGGCCACGCTCGATCGCGCCAAACTCGGCCCGCGCATCGCGCTCAACATGCCGGGCGTGACCTGCACAGTCGGCGAACAGATCGAAGCGCTGCGCCGCGTCGCCGGCGACAAGGTGGCGTCACGCATCCGCCGCGAGCCCGATCCGCTGATCGTGCGGATCGTCGACGGCTGGCCGCACCGGTTCGATCCGCAGCGAGCGATCGAGCTGGGCTTCCGCGCCGAGAGCACGTTCGACGAGATCATCCGCATCCACATCGACGAGGACCTGGGCGGGACAATCGCGGCGTAGGTCTTGTTCCCCGGAGGCCGGTCTTACGTCGGCGCGGCCGCGGGCACGATCAAGCGATCCTGTCGCCGTGTCGGACCGCCCGCCACGATCTGGACGACGCCAGCCGCGAATCCGACCAGCGTGCCGATCTGCCACGCGCGATCGTAGCTGCCGAACATGTCGAAGATGAATCCGCCGCCCCAGGCGCCCAGCGACGATCCGAACTGGTGCACCACGAACGATATGCCGAGCAGGGTCGCCATATAGCGCGTGCCGAAGTTGTCGGCGACGATGCCGCCGATGAGCGGCGCGAGGCCCGGCCACCACAGCAGACCCATCGCGGCAGCGAAAAGCAATGTGCTGGCCGGCGTCGGCGGCATCACGAAATAGGCGGCGATCATGACGGAGCGCAGCATGTAGAGAAGCCCGAGCAGGACGTGCTTCGGATATTTCCCGCCGAGCCAGCCGGTGAGCAGCGAGCCGACCGCCGCCGTGCCGCCGATCACTGCGAGAGCGGCGGCGCTCAGCATCGGATCCTGACCGCAGAACGCCAGATAGGACGGCAGATGCGTGGTAATGAACACGAGGTTGAGGCCGCAGACGAAATAAGCCCCCGACATCACCAGGAACGGCCGGTTGCGCATCGCCTGGCCAAGCACCTCGCGGATCGAGGTCGCGGTCGTGCTGGGCGCCGGTATCCGGTCGGCGCCGCCGGCGAGGAAAGCCGCGGGCAGCATCGCGACCGCCATCAGCACGAACATAAACGCCGCTGTCTGCCACGGCGCGCGTGCCAGCAGCGCCTGCGTGACGATCGGCACCACGAGCGTGCCGAGCGATCCGACCGCGGAGACGATACCGAGCGTCATGCTCCGCCGCTTCGCCGACACCGCACGCACGCATGCAGCGATTGCCAGCGACGTCGCGGTGCAGGACAGCGCAATGCCGGTCAACGCGCCCGAAACCATCAGTGCGAGTGCGCCTTGCGCCGTCGCCATGAAGACAAGGCCGACGACGTAGATCGCGGCACCAGCCATCATCGTGACGCGCAGGCCGAAGCGGTCGGCAAGGCCGCCGACCAGCGCCTGCGAGAGACCCCAGACGACGTTCTGGATCGCCAGCGCCAGCGTAAAATCGGTGACCGTCAGCGCGAGGTCGCGCGTGACCGGCGTCACGAACAGCCCCATGCTTTGCCGTATCCCCATGCCGAGGGCGAGCAGCAGCCCGGCACCGATCAAGATCATCCGCACCTGACTGGTACTCGGAGCCAATGTTGGTGACATTGCGGGAGGCGTCCTGGTGGAAAGGGTTCTGGCGGGAAAGGATGCTGGCGGGAAAGGTCCTGGGGTCGGAGTACAAAAATCAATTGAGTCTGGGTCCGGCCTAGCCGGTCAGCCGCCATCGTCTCGATGTCTGTCCGCCGTCGTCGTACTGCGCTTCGAAGATCGGGGATGCCAGGGTGGCCCGGACGTGCAGAACCGACGAGCCCGGGTTGCGGAAGCCGTGCTTCGCCCCGGCAGGGATCAGGACCGACTGGTTGCGCGTCACCGTCGAAGACTTGCCGCCGATCCAGATCTCTGCGGTGCCCTCCATGACCTCCAGCACCTCTTCCACCGCGTGCTCGTGGGTCGGCGCGCCGAGACCGGGATCGCAGTACTGGTCGAAGATGCAGAACTGGCGCGAGCCCAGGAGCCCCGACATCCGCATGCGCGTCATCACTCCGTCGCGCCATTTCTCCAGCGGCTGTTCGTCATGGACGTGTACGATCATGGCTGCCTTTCTTGTCCGTGATCAGCTCGGTAAGCGGACTCCTGGTAAGCGGACCCTTGCCGTTTCGCACCGACCCTATACATCATCGCAAAGGGACAAGCCCCCACAACGCCGCGATCCGGCTAGAACAATTACGCATGAACGACCCTCGAACGAACGCTGACGATGCCCTCGCGGTGCGCGCCGACCACGACGATCCCGGCCGCCGGGCCAGAATCACCGCCGAAATCATGCAGCGCACCGGCATCGACGAGCCGATGATCGAGCGGCTGGTGCGCACCTTCTACGGCCGTGTGCAGCGCGATCCGCTGCTCGCGCCGGTGTTTGCGGCACGAGTCACGGACTGGGAAGACCACATGGTGCGGCTGTGCGCGTTCTGGTCGTCGGTCGCGCTGCTGTCCGGCCGCTATCACGGCCAGCCCATGCCGAAACACGCGCAGTTGCCGGTCGACGGCACGCACTTCGACCGCTGGCTCGACCTGTTCGAGGCGACGGCGCGGGAGATCTGCCCGCCTGCGGCGGCGGACCACTTCATCGACAGGGCGCGGCGCATCGCCGACAGCCTGGAAATGGGCGTTGCGACCACACAAGGGCAGATTTTCCGGCCGCGCCACATGTTGCGGGGCCAACCCTAGCGGTTAATTGCGTGGATCGGGCGATTGTTGGCCGCCACCCGTCGCAGGCGGCAGCGTAACATGGCTCGATGAAGTTCCCGGCTCCGCTCATCCCCGCCACGCTGGTGAAGCGCTACAAGCGCTTCCTCGCCGACGTGGTTCTTCCCGACGGGTCCGCCATCACCGCGCATGTCGCCAATCCCGGCGCGATGACCGGCCTCGCTGCACCGGGCTCGCGCGTGTGGCTGTCGAAGTCGGACAGCAGGACACGCAAGCTGCCGCACTCATGGGAGCTGGTGGAGGTCGACTTCGGCGGTGGCGCCGAGCTGGTTGGCGTCAACACCGCGCATCCCAATCCGCTGGTCGGCGCGGCGCTGGCCGCCGGTGCGATCCGGGAGCTCGCCGGCTATCCCGGCATCCGCCGCGAGGTGAAGTACGGCAGGAACTCGCGGGTCGACTTCCTGTTGCAGGGCG
>CAZGSW010000021.1:0-21150 GCA_964528635.1 uncultured Rhodoplanes sp.
CACGAAGTACAGCGCCTCGCCGGGCAGCGATCCGTAGACGAACGGCTCCTGCTTCTTGGATGTTGCGTTGAGCACGTCGTCGCGCACCATCCGGAACAGCATGCTGATCTCGAGATTGGGCGTGGCGAGCCGCTTGACCAGCGCGGAGGCGAACGGGCTCATGCCGCCTTCGCCGTCGAGCGCGACCTGGCCGTGCCTGGCGGCATAGGCCACCATCACGCCGCTGTCCGGCTCGACGCTGCCGAGCCCGCGGCCGATCGAGCGGGTCGCGACGCTGCGGCGCATCTGGACGAACGGGTTGTCGCGGCAGGCATCGAGGATCACAAGCCGCAGCTTCCTGGCGTTCTCCACGCTGGAGAGCACGCGATCGAGCGGCACCGCCTGGTCCTGCAGATCGCGGTCCGACTTCAGCGACGCATCGACCGGGATGAGGTAGTTCACGCCGTTGTGCTCGATGCCGTGTCCGGCGAAATAGATCACCGCCCATTCGGCCTTGTCCGCCTCGTCCTCGAAGCGGCGTAGCGCGCTCACCATCTCGGCGCGCGAGGCGTCGTTGCTGGTTGTCACCGTCGAGAAGCCGACGCTGCGCAGCACGCCGGCGACGGATTGCGCGTCGCGCATCGGATTGATCAGCGCGGGCACCGCCTTGTAGGCCGAATTGCCGATCACCAGCGCGACGCGGCGGCCGGTCTTCTGCGGCCTGACGGCAGCGGGACGCGCCGCGGGATCGGCGGAGGCCGTCTTGGCGGTCACGGGTTTGGCCGGCTCGGTCCTGGGGGATGCCGTCTTGGCAGGTGAGGGTGGTGGGGGAGCTGTTTCGCTGCGCGTGGCGGCGGGCTCTGGCGCAGCCGTCTGGCGGCCCCGATTGGCGGCGGCGTAGTCGGCGGCGGCGCGGGCGTTGTCGCCCTTCGCGGTGTAGGCGTTGCCGCGGTTGCGGTAGGCGGCGCGGAAGTTCGGGCTGATGCGGATCGCCTCGGAGAAGTCGGCAATGGCGCGATCCGGATCGCCCTTGCTCATGTGGTTGCGGCCGCGGTTGTTGTAGGCGACGGCAAACCGGGGCGTCAGCTTGATGGCTACGGTGAAGTCGGCGATGGCGCCGTCGTAGTCTCCGTCACGCATGCGGGCGAGGCCGCGGCAGTTGAAGCCCGAGGCGTAGCTCCGGTCCACCCGGATCGCCCGCTCGCAGTCCTCCATGCTGGCGTCGTTGTCGCCGCTCATGCCATGAGCGCCGCCCCGGCAGGCGTAGCCGTGGGCGGCTTTCGGCGCGAGGCTGATCGCCTCGTCGCAGTCGTCCATCGCCTTTTCGTGTTGGCGCCGGTCGAGCAGCGCGAAACCGCGATTGCTCCAGGCCAGCGCAAACTTCGGATTGAGTTCGATCGCCTTGTCGTAATCGGCGAGAGCGCGGTCGAGGTTGCCGCGCGCACGCAGAATGTTGCCGCGGTTGTTGTAGGGCGGCGCGTAGGCCGGATCGATCCGCATGGCCTCCTGATAGTCGGCGATGGCGCGGTCGTTGTCGCCCTGTTCGCGGCGCACCACGCCGCGCCAGTTGATGGCGATGGCGCGGTTGCGCGCGGTCTCGCCGGTGTCCTCCACCACGCGCGTGCAGGCGCGGATCCGTTGCTCGGGATCGCCGCGCCGTCCGCAGGTGTCGCGGTCGGCCTTGCCGGCAGCAGATGCAGCGCCTGTCAGCGCGAGCGTGACAACCGCGGCAAGAACTGGCCAGCGCACCTGTGACTCCGGAGAAATATTGCGGGACCGCCCGATCCTAGCAGGCCAGTGGGTGCCGCAGTAGCGGCTCCGGCGGTGTTACTGCATCGATCCGGTCCGGTCCGGCGTGACGATGCGCACGGCTTTTGCCCGGCTCATGGGCTGGCGGCGATCCGTGACGCAGGCCGCCTCGAGGTAGGGCCAGACCTGCTCCGAACAGTCGGTGCTTGAAGTCTGCACGTCCAGACGGTCGCCCTTGCCGCTGTCGAGCGGTGCGCTGGCGGACACGTTTCCGGTGCCGCCCGGCAGCACGGTGAGTGCGCCGGCGACCGCCGCAACGAGAGTGAGCACCGCGAATGCGCGGGGAAAAGTCGTAAACATCACACGCCCTGTCCGTTGGACTGTTCAACGGCCTTCACGGGAATTGGTTGCGCGAACCGGTGGGACGGTTCACCGCAGGGCGCGGCACATTTCCGTGATGCGGCAACGGCGGTCCAAACGCCTGGAATCGGGCTATCAGGATCGGAACCGGCCTTGTCCGGGGCCGATTTGCGGGGTATCCCGGTCCCCATGTCGCGGATCGCGCTTTACGCCGGATCGTTCGACCCGGTCACCAACGGTCATCTCGACGTGGTCCGGCAGGCCGCGGGGCTGGCCGACAGGCTGGTGCTGGCGATCGGAACCCATCCTGGCAAGACGCCGTTGTTCCCGACCGAGGAGCGGCTTGCCATGCTGCAGTCGGTCTGCGCGCCGGTCGTAAAGGAGCGCGGCTGCGACTTCGCCTCGACCACCTTCGCCGATCTGGTGATTACGGCGGCGCAGCGCGCCGGCGCCACGATCCTGATCCGGGGGCTGCGCGACGGCACCGACTTCGACTACGAAATGCAGATGGCCGGCATGAACAGGACCATGGCGCCCGGCGTGCAGACCGTGTTTCTGCCTGCTTCGCCGGGCGTGCGCCCGATCACCGCCACTTTGGTGCGCCAGATCGCGGCCATGGGCGGCGACGTGTCGGCATTCGTGCCGTCGGCGGTGGCCGCCGAGCTGAAGAAGAAGTTCGCCGGCAAGTCCGGCTGATCCCGTCCTCGAATATTATCAGGAGAGACCATGTTTCGTCTGACGGCCGGCACCGTTGCGCTGTTGACCGCGCTCGCGATGCCCGCGTATGCGCAGGGCAACCTGTCCAATCCCGCAGCTCTCAA
The DNA here is from genome assembly GCA_964528635.1 of uncultured Rhodoplanes sp. GTDB lineage: Bacteria > Pseudomonadota > Alphaproteobacteria > Rhizobiales > Xanthobacteraceae > Z2-YC6860. The sequence continues at coordinate 2,910 of CAZGSW010000021.1, forward strand.
GGAGCAGGCACCGGCGACCTACAAGGTGCGGTTCGACACCTCCAAGGGCGTGTTCGTCGTGCAGGTGAACCGCGCCTGGGCGCCGCAGGGCGCCGACCGGTTCTACAATCTGGTGAAGAACGGCTTCTACGACAACGTCCGCTTCTTCCGCGTCATCTCCGGCTTCATGGTGCAGTTCGGCATCAACGGCGATCCGGCGGTATCCGCCAAGTGGCGCGAGGCGCGCATCCCGGACGACCGGGTGACGCAGTCCAACAAGCGCGGCTTCATCACCTACGCGATGGCGGGACCGAACACCCGCACCAGCCAGGTGTTCATCAACTTCGGCGACAACTCCTCGCTCGACAGCCAGGGCTTTGCGCCGTTCGGCCAGGTGATCCAGGGCATGGACGTGGTCGACAGGCTCTACGCCGAATACGGCGAGGGCGCGCCGCGCGGCCGCGGTCCCGATCAGGGCCGCGTCCAGATGGAGGGCAACGCCTACCTGGGCAAGTCCTTCCCGCGCATGGACTTCGTCAAGAAGGCCACCATCGAGAAATAGCGCGCGACACCGCGCCAGCAACAAGCCCGCACCGATTTCGAGAGGAACAGAAGATGGCCAAGCCGGAAGACACGATGACCCTGGAGACCACCAAGGGCAAGGTGGTGATCGAGATGCGGCCCGATCTCGCGCCCGGGCATGTCGCCCGCATCAAGGAGCTGGTGAAGGACGGCTTCTACGACGGCGTCGTGTTCCATCGCGTGATCGACGGCTTCATGGCGCAGACCGGCTGCCCGCACGGCACCGGCACCGGCGGCTCGGGCCAGAAGCTCAAGGCCGAGTTCAACAGCGAGCCGCACGTGCGCGGCGTGGTCTCGATGGCCCGTGCGCAAGACCCGAACTCCGGCGACAGCCAGTTCTTCATCTGCTTCGACGACGCCACCTTCCTCGACCGCCAGTACACGGTGTGGGGCAAGGTGGTCGAGGGCATGGAGAACGTCGACCAGATCAAGCGCGGCGAGCCGGTGCGCGATCCCGACAAGATCCTCAAGGCGACCATGGGCGCGTAGGCGTCCGTCCTCGCCCCGGCCGGAAAAGCACGGCGGGATCCGCCACAAGCGCCGATGGTCATGGCCCGCGAACGCGGGGCATCCAGTACTCGGAGTGGTTACCGGATCGCCCGCCTTCGCGGGCGATGACAACGCCGAGTGGCTTGCGGCCTCCTTTGGCAAGGAGAGAGCCATGGTGTTCATTCGCAAATAGCGAAATCAACTTTTATATCTATTCGCTATATGCTATTACCGTGGCGTGAAAGAAATTGCCTACAGCAGATCGTCGCTCAAGGTGCTCCGCCGGCTTCCTGCCAATCAGACGAAGCGGATCGTCGCCAAGATCGAGCAGTACGCGAAGACTCCGGCCAGCCTTGCCAACAACGTCAAGCGCCTGACCGGCTCGTCTTACGTCCGGCTCCGCGTTGGTGATTGGCGGGTCATCATGGACGATCGTGGCAACGTGCTCGACGTGCTGAATATCGGGCCGCGCGGCTCAGTATACGAATAGGAGACGGACCATGCAGAAGATCACCACTCCCAAGGGCGAAACCCTCGTGGTCATGTCTCTCAAGGACTATGAGCGTCTGGTCGATGCCGCCGACATTGCAGCGGCAAACAAGGTGCGTGGCGACGTCAGCGCCGGCCGGGACGAGATGGTTCCTGCGGGCGTCGTGAAGCGCCTGCTCGCCGGCAAGAATGCAGTACGGGTGTGGCGGGAACACCGCGGTCTTAGTGCTCGCGATCTGGCCGCCGAGTCCGGCCTCAGCGCCGCCTATGTTTCGGAGATCGAAACCGGAAAGAAAGACGGAAGCATATCGGCCGTTAAGCGGATCGCTGAGGTTCTGAAGGTCGATCTGGACGATCTGGTGTAGGCGGCCGTTGGCGAAGGTCGAGAGAAGCCATGCGAACCGACCTGTTCGACTTCGAGCTGCCGCCCGACCGCATTGCACTGCGGCCGGCGTCGCCGCGCGACAGCGCGCGGCTTCTGGTGGTGCGGCCCGGCGGCGCGCTGGAAGACCGCACCGTGCGCGATCTTCCTGATCTGCTTCGTGCCGGCGATGCGCTGGTGGTCAACGACACGCGGGTGATCGCGGCGCGGCTGGTCGGGCGGCGGCTTGGTCGAGGCGCTGAAGCCGGGATCGAGGCGACGCTGACCAAACGGATCGACGGTTCGCGTTGGAACGCGTTCATCAAAGGGGCGAAGAAGGTTGAGCCCGGCGACATCGTCCGGTTCGGCGATGAGGGCAAGGTCTGCTTCCTGGGCCAGCTCGACGCCACGGTGGAGTCAAAGGGCGAGGGCGGCGAGGTGACGCTGTCGTTCGCCTTCCACGGCCCGGTGCTCGACCAGGCCATTGCGGAGCGCGGCGACATGCCGTTGCCGCCGTACATTGCCTCGAGGCGCGCGCCGGATGATCAGGACCGCGCCGACTACCAGACGCTGTTCGCCCATGAGGAGGGTTCGGTGGCGGCGCCGACCGCGGGTCTGCATTTCACCGACACGCTGATGGCGGCGCTGACGCAGCGCGGCGTTTCGGTCCACAAGGTCACGCTGCACGTCGGTCCGGGCACGTTCCTGCCGGTGCATGCCGACGATACGGCGGACCACAGGATGCACTCCGAACATGCGGTGGTGACGGCCGGGACGGCCGCGGCGCTCAACGAGGCGCGGCGCAGGGGCGGCCGCATCGTGGCGGTGGGCTCGACGGCGCTGCGGACGCTGGAAAGCGCGGCAGCGGAGGATGGCGAGATCGGGCCGTTCGCGGACGACACCTCGATCTTCATTACGCCGGGCTATCGCTTCAAGGCCGTCGACGTGATGCTGACCAATTTTCACCTGCCGCGCTCGACGCTGTTCATGCTGGTGTCGGCGTTCTGCGGGCTGGAGACGATGCAGCGCGCCTACGCGCACGCGATCCGCGAGGGCTATCGGTTCTATTCTTATGGTGATGCGTGTTTGTTGTTCAAAAGCTAGCTCTTACCCCATGTGTCCCGGGCGACTGAGCGAAGCGAAGGAGGCCCGGGATCCCGGTTGGCTAAGAAGAGACCGGGGTCCCGGGTCTGCAGCGCACCACCATCGTGCTGCGCTGCGCCCGGGACAAGAGGGCGGCGTCCTGTGCTACGACCCCGCCATGACCGAGCCCTTCTCCTTCCGCCTCATCGCCACCGACGGCCCGGCTCGGCGGGGCGAATTCGTCACGCCGCATGGCACGGTGCAGACCCCGACGTTCATGCCGGTCGGCACGCAGGGCACGGTGAAGGGGGTCACTGTCGACGAGCTGCACCGCACCGGTGCGCAGATCATCCTCGGCAACACCTACCACCTGATGCTGCGGCCGGGCGCGGAGCGCGTCGCGGCGCTCGGCGGCCTGCACCGCTTCATGAACTGGGACGGGCCGATCCTGACCGACTCCGGCGGATTCCAGGTGATGTCGCTGTCGCAGCTTCGCAAGCTGAACGAGAACGGCGTCACGTTCCGCTCCCACATCGACGGCACCATGGTGGAGCTTTCGCCCGAGCGCGCCATCGAGATCCAGTCGCTGCTCGGCGCCGACATCTCCATGCAGCTCGACGAGTGTCTGAAGTTGCCGGCGCCGCGTGCCGAGATCGAGCGCGCCATGCTGCTGTCGCTGCGCTGGGCGGAGCGCAGCAAGCGCGCGTTCGAGAGTGCCGCGCCCGGCCGCGCGCTGTTCGGTATCGTGCAGGGCGGCGATGACGATGCCTTGCGTGTGCAAAGCGCAAAGGCGCTCACCGGTATCGGCTTTCACGGCTACGCGATCGGTGGCCTTGCTGTCGGCGAGCCGCAGGAGACCATGCTGCGGGTGATCGAGACCACGGCGCCGCAGTTGCCGGCCGGCCAGCCGCGCTACCTGATGGGTGTCGGAACGCCGGACGATCTGCTCGAAGCGGCCGGGCGCGGCATCGACATGTTCGACTGCGTGATGCCGACCCGCAACGGCCGTCATGGCGCGGTTTTCACGCGCTTCGGAGTCATCAACCTCGCCAACGCCCGGCATCGCGACGACCCGCGTCCGCTGGACGAGGAGAGCCCATATCCGCCGGCACGGACCTATTCGCGCGCCTATCTGTCCCATCTGGTGCGGGTCAACGAACTGCTCGGGCAGGTGCTGCTCTCTGCGATCAATCTCGCGTACTACCACGGCCTGATGGCCGGCATGCGTGAGGCGATCGGGCAGGGCGGCTTCGCCGGTTTCCGTGCCGCAACCCGCGAAGGGTGGGCACGGGGTGACATCCCGCCCCTGTGACAGCGGCGCCGGTTGTGGGATAAGCCTCGCAACGTCCAGAACGCGAGGAACCAAGGAATGAAACCGACCCATATGTCCCGCCGGGACATCGGCAAGGCGCTGGCGCTGGCCCCGATGTTTGCCGTGCTGCCCGCCGGCTTCGCAACCGCGCAGGGTTTCCCGTCCCGGCCGGTGCGCTTCATCCTGCCGTTCGGACCCGGCGGCGTCGCCGACGTGACGTCGCGCCTTGTCGCCGAGAAGCTCGGCGACAAGCTCGGCCAGCGTTTCGTCGTCGAGAACATGCCGGGCGCCGGCGGTATCGCCGCGGCGCGTGCGGCGCTTGCCGGCGGCAAGGACGGCCACACCGTGGCGCTGATCACCAACGGCAACGCCATCAGCGTCGCGCTGTTCAAGAGCCTGCCGTTCGATCCGGTGAAGGATTTCGTGCCGATCTCCACCATCGGCACGTTCGACTGCCTGTTCGTGGTCAACGCCACGTCGCCTTACAAGACCCTGGAAGACTGGGTGAAGGCGGCGCGCGAGCAGCCCGGCAAGCTCAACATCGGCACCATCGTTGCGGGCTCGACGCAGAACCTGACCGCGGAGCTGTTCAAGTCGATGGCCGGCGTGAACTTCGTGATCGTGCCGTCGAAAACGACGGGCGAAGCGGTCGTGTCGCTGCTGCGCAACGACGTGCAGATGGTGATCGATTTTTACGCCGCGCTGCGCGGCAACGTGACCGACGGCAAGGTGAGGCCGTTGGCCTGGAGCGGTCCGACGCCGTCGCCTTCGATGCCCGAGGTTCCGGTGGCGGCGAAGACCGTGCCCGGTTTCGAAGTGGTGTCGTGGAACGCGATGTATGCGCCGGCCGGCACGCCGCAGCCGGTGATCGACACGCTCAACAAGGCGCTGCGCGAGGTGCTGGCCGATGAGGGGCTGAAGAAGCGCGGGCTCGAGATGGGTATCGATCTGAAGGCGTCTTCGCCCGCGGAGGCGCACGCGCGGCTGACCGGCGACATCAAGAAGTGGAGCGCCGTGATCGAGAAGGCCGGCATCCCGAAGCGCTGATCCGGCGCTCTCGATCCCGATCGAATGTCAAAGGCCGCGCCATCCGGCGCGGCCTTTGCGTTGTTTCCCGCTTGATGGATCAGGCCGCGTTCCGGCCGAATTCGACGATGGTGAGAAACTCGTGTCCGCAGGCGTCGCAAGCCCAGGTGTGATGGATCACGCCTTCGCCGGCGAACTCGGAACGCTCCGGTGCAAGCTGTGTCTCGCCGCAAAGCGGACAGTGCGGTCTCGCCAGATAGCGCGTGAACGCGTGAACGACGGGCGTCGGGTGATGCAGTGTCATGACGTCCTCCAGGTCCGGTTGGCCTCTGTTGCGCTCGGCCGATTCCTTCCCACTGGCGCGATTGATGCATGGGTTCTGTGGCGCAACCGAGACCGGCTCGTGAAAAGGCGGTGACATCGCACCGCAAAAAATTGTGATGCGTCGCACGCGGGGCATTTGCTCGCGCCCCGGCAAGACTGCCTTAACGACAAGACTGCCTTAACGATACGCGTAAACCGGACCGCAAGCGGGGCGTGATATCCCGCCCGCATGGCACAACCGGCAGAGCATCCCGTCGAGCGGCGCGTGTCGAAGCGCGTCAGCGTCGGCAACATGGTGGTGCGGGTCGACCCGTGCGACGGGCAAGAGCCGATCATGTGCTGCGTCTGGGACCTGTCGCTGGAGGGCGCCTGTCTGATGATGCCGCCCGATGTGGCGTTGCCGGACCGCATCCGGCTGCGATTCGACGGCGAACTGCGCGAGGCTCTTGTGGTTTGGCGGCGCTGGTCGCATGTCGGCGTCAGATTTGGCAGGGCCGTCGACGAGGCCGGCCGGACCGTCCCGGCTGGCTGAGAAAGATAAAAAAGAACGGAAATTCCGGCCCGGTTTCTGTGACGGAGCGCCCGCCCGTCTCGTCTGTTGCAACGGCGTTTGGGCGTTCTGAAGAGATTCCAGGGACTTCCGATGATTCCGTTCAACCAGGGCAACACCCCGGGCAGCACCCAGGGTAACACCCAAGTCTACTCGCCGTTCGGCACCATTGTGGTGGAGCAGCGCGACCGCGGCTTCCATTATCCGCGCCTGTCCTGTGTGCCGGAGCCTGCCGCCGGTCCGGCGCCGCACGGTCAGGCCCGGGAGAGGCCTGCGAAAGAGACGGCCTGACGTCAGCGCGTGGCGGCAGCCGGTATGTTCGATCGCTCCATCATGTCGCGGCGCCGGCTTTCCATCCGTGTGTCGCGGTCGCTCTCCAGGCGGGTCACGCAATCCGCATGGGCGTCGGTGCCCGGCTGATATCCGCGCGTGACGCAGCGGTCCTGGTCGCGCTGCGCCAATTGTTCGCGGGACGACAGGCAGCCTGCGGTCATGAGGCAAACGGCGGTCAGGACGAGGATACGGGCCGGGATCGAAGACATAGCGCCAACGGATACGTCAATTGCGCTGATTTTGGGACAGCTTTCGCGCGCAAACCGGACCGAAAGGACGGAGACGGCCCCGCTCAATTGAGCCACCGGCGGCACGCGGTTAGACCCATTCCAAACGCAGCGTGTGCCGTCATCACGGCCCGTTATGAGCTTCCGGCAGCGGCGGCGCTTTTCCACAGCATTGCCCGAAAACCCATATGGAATCTGCGATCGGCTTAACACTCGCTTAGGTGCGGGCGCGGCAGGGTCCGCGCCGGATGGCGATCACTCCTTCGTTTTGCAGGCCAGCCCGGGGGGAATGCGATGAAGGTGTATGCAGTGAGAAAGCGCTCCGGCCTTTGGGCGGTGTGCTCCGACGAAAAGGTGGTTCTCAACTTCGACAGCTACGAGCAGGCGATCGAAACCGCCCGCAGCGCGCTCGGCGTGCTGTCTCGGGTCCATGACGAGTCCGAGCGGAAGCTGCGCGAGCAGCAGTGCCAGACGCCTTCCTGTGCCAGGGACAAAGACACACAGGACGGGCGTGGACCTGAAACCGGCCCGCGGACGTTCAAGCAATAGCCGCAGTCGGTCGGGCGTGTCCCTGAAGCTGCATTCGAATCCGCTTTTGTGTGACGCCGGACACATCCGCCCCGTCTGAACGGAGTCAGGATCGTGATGTTCGGGACAGCCCATGGAGGCAGTCATGCGCATGCGGAAACCGCGTCGCAACGCGAACGATTACTTCGGTTGGGAAATGGTCACGGCGACGATCTGGTCGGTCGTCATCGCAGCCATGTTGCTGGGAGCGACCTACCACCGGCTTGGCCGTCCGGCGGTGGAATGGTCCAAGGCGTCGGAGGTTTCGGTTCCGGCCGGAACCATGCGGTTGATGTGACCGGTGTTCTTGCCGGATCGCGATCCGCTTCGTCCGGTGGTGGACCTGAAAATGCTGCATTCGCAGCACGGTTCCATGGAATACGCCCGCGCCGGCGTTGTTAGCCGTTGCGGGAGGGACGATCCTTGGAACGAGCCAATGACGTCGCGCGGCAGATCGAAGTGCTGTTGCTTGGGTTGGCCAGGCGGGCCGACGGATCCGGCCTGACCGCGCTGGCCGGCCGGCTTCGCGAGGTGGCGCTGGAGGCCTCCCGGGACGGCTCCCGTGAAGCCGGGGACGCGCCTGGCCGGACACGGCCGCCGGATGAGCCTCGCGCCTCCCGAAACGAGTGAGGCCGCCATTGCTGGCGGCCTCGGCTCCGACAGTCGTGGCTTTGAAACTACAGCGCCTTCGAAACTTCGTCGAAGGTGTTGTACAGCTTGGTCCCGAGGCCCTGCACCACCGCGATGATCGCGACCGAAATGCCAGCGGCAATCAGGCCGTATTCGATCGCGGTTGCACCGGACTCGTCCTCCAGAAACTTGGCGAACATGGTCATGAGAATGATCCTGCGTTGACGTGAACGCGGGGACCGTAGCGGTATCATTCTAAGCGGATGTTGAAATGACCACGCAAGTTTGCCTCGAATGAGAATCGAAATTGATTCAATCTGTCGGACCGATCGGGCTCGTCCTGTCCGGACTCCGGCCGCATGCGAGGCCCGGGCGTGAGATTTTTGCTGTGTGTGCTGACGGGGATAGCAGTCGTCGCGGCGGCCGCTGACGCGGCTCCGCGCTCGGTGCCGAAATCCGTTCAGGGGCTGTGGGCCTATGAGCCCGGCGATTGCGGCCGGCAGGACAGCGACGGGCTGCTCACGATCGGATCCCGGACCGTGCTGTTCTTCGCATCCAGCTACGACGTAAAGCGCGTGGTGCGCATGAAGGACGGCACGCTGAAAATTTCCGGTTTCGTCTCGGGCGAGGGCGAAGCCGACCGCGAGCGAGGCGGACTGTCGCTGAAGCTGCTGGCGAGGGACCGGCTGGAGGTCTCCACCGGGTCCGTGCACGTCTATCATCGCTGCGAAAGGCCGGCCGGGACCGCGCGGTAAGCATCCCGATTCACCAGTTAACCGCACAATATGCTGAACGCGGAAAATGCGAGGCGCATTCCCGAGAACGGGCTATCAAAGGCTCGGGAGGCTGATCGCAATGAAACGCTATTTCTTTTTTGCCACGCTGTTTCCGCCTGCGTTCATGAACACACTGCTGGTGGTGGCGAGGCCGACCGATCTGCTGCAGTATTTTCTGGCCGGCTATTTCGTAGCAATGGTGACGGCGCTGCTGATCGCGCTGATCGATGGCGTGCTGGAAAAGCGGCCTGCGCCGGTGCGAGCCGGCTATGCTGCGCTGTCTGCGCTGGTGTCGATGCCCGCGATGTTTCTCGCATTCGAGGCTGCGACCGCGTGGCACGCGGTTCAGCTTTCCGTCTGCGCCGGTGTTGTGGGGTTCCTCTGCACGATGGCCTACGTGCAATTGACCGGCGTGTTTGCGATGCTGCGCGATCCGGCCTGAGCGGCGTGGCGCACGGAACGACAGTCGTCGGCAACCCGGCAAAACCGATGCGTTGACCGGCAGGTGCTCGGCACGCCGGCGATGCTGATACCGATGTGTCACGGCTCGACATGATCGGGAAGGTCATCACACCGCACAAAAGCCTCGGCCGGAAGCCGGGGCTTTTTCAATTTCACCGCCTCCACCGGAAACGCTCGCCACTTGTGAGACATATCCATCCTCCCGGCATCGTCGCGTCGGCACCGACATGGCCGCAACGGCGGATGGCAGGCTCCTGGCCTGCGGGTTGGCTTGAGCAGGGGACTGGTGGATACTGAGTTCCCCTCATTTCAAACCCGGGAGCAGATCATGGAAGCGATCATAGCGCAGTTGATTGGGGGTCTGGCTGGAGGCGCGGCGGGCGGCAAGATTGTAAAGGATGCCGACCTTGGCAACATCGGCAATCTCATTGCCGGCGCCGTTGGCGGTGTCGGTGGCGGAACGCTTCTCGGCGGTCTTCTGGGAATGGGCGCTGGTGGCGCTGACCTGGCTGCTTTAGCCGGTCAGCTCGTCGGCGGCGGTGTTGCCGGCGCGGTCGTTCAGATCATCGCCGGTTTCGTCATCAATAAATTTGTGAAGAAGGCATGACGCATGCTGCGGTGATGCACCTTGGGACGGGCTTATCCGCCACAGCCCGCGTCGCTCCGACGAGTTCAAGATTCATGCGTCGGGGGGTAGGCCCCACAGATGCTTGCCCATGCGTTGATGGGGCGGGGAACGACACGGGCAAGCGAAAACAGACCGTTCTGGCAGCCTCCAGGGTTTTGCGGACATGCTGCGGACACGGACAAGGGCTGTCCGGGCCGGCTTTCCCGGGCAGCCATAAATATCTGATTATTTTGGAATTTTGGTGAGCGCGCTGGGACTCGAACCCAGGACCTACTGATTAAAAGTCAGTTGCTCTACCGCCTGAGCTACGCGCTCTCACCGGGCGCACCTCTAGGCCATCGGGGTGCGGTTTCCAACCGAAAATCGCCCGGTTTCCGGCTCTGTTGACCGTTCCCGGTGGCTGGCGTTTGCTGGATGCCCGGCCGGGACTTCGGCGCGGGAGCGCGCGCCCGCTTTCAGGAGCTTTCGATGCCCATCATCAATCGCATCGGCGACATGCAGCCCGAAATCGCGGCCTGGCGGCAGGACATCCACGCCCATCCGGAACTGCAGTTCGACGTCCACCGCACCGCCGGGATCGTTGCCGAAAAGCTGAAAGCGTTCGGCTGCGACGAGGTGGCGACCGGCATCGGCCGCACCGGCGTGGTCGGCGTGATCCGCGGCAAGAAGGATGGCGGCAGCCGCGTCATCGGGCTTCGCGCCGACATGGACGCGCTGCCGATCACGGAGGCGACCGGCCTGCCTTACGCCTCGACGAACGCCGGCAAGATGCACGCCTGCGGCCATGACGGTCACACCGCGATGCTGCTCGGCGCCGCCAGGTATCTCGCCGAGACGCGCAACTTCGCGGGCACCGCGGTGGTGATCTTCCAGCCGGCCGAGGAGGGCGGCGGCGGCGGCCGCGAGATGGTGAAGGACGGCATGATGGAGCGCTTCGCCATCGAGGAGGTCTACGGCATGCACAACTATCCGGGGCTGCCGGTCGGCGAGTTCGCGATCCGTCCGGGTGCGCTGCTGGCCTCGGCGGACCGGCTTTACATCGATCTGGAGGGCGTCGGCGGTCATGCGGCGCGCCCGCACGTGTCGGTCGACACCGTGCTGGTCGGCGCGCAGATCATCAACCAGGTGCAGTCGATCGTCTCGCGCAATGTCGACCCGCTGGAGTCGGCGGTGATCTCGTTCACCCAGTTTCACGCCGGCACCGCCGACAACATCATCCCGCAGACCGCGCGGATATCGGGCACCGCCCGGACGCTCGATCCGGCGGTGCGCGATCTGGTCGAAAAGCGGCTGTTCGAGGTGGTGGAGGGGACTGCGAAGCTCTACGGCGCCCGCGCGAAGCTGACCTACAAGCGTGACTATCCGGTCACCCGCAATCACGAGAAGCAGACCGCGTTCGCCGCCGAGGTGGCGCGCGAGGTGGCGGGCAGGGACCGCGTCGACGACAACGCGCCGCCGCTGATGGGGGCGGAGGATTTCTCCTACATGCTGGAGGCGCGGCCCGGCGCCTTCATCTTTGTCGGCAACGGCGACAGCGCGGGGCTGCACCACCCGGCCTACAACTTCAACGACGACGCCATTGCGGTCGGCGCGTCGTACTGGGCGCGGCTGGCGGAGACGGCGCTCCGGTAGGGCGCCTGCGACACGCCTGGCGACAGGACGACTTAAGACCGCGGCTACGGGACCTGCTCGAGCCGCTTCTCGGCGACCGGGACGGCCGCCTCCGCCGGCACCCGCTGCCGCTGCGGCAGCAGGCCGGCGACCCTCGTCTCCAGATGGCGCCAGAAGGCGAAATCGTTGATCCGAGAGGGCTCTAGCGCCGCCAGCGAAACGGCTGCGATAAAGGGCAGAGATTGCACCGCAAGGACCAGCGCGTAGAGATTGATTTCGCTCACTCTTTCCCAGTTGGTCGCGTACAGGAAGGTGGCGCTCAGGAGCAGCAGCGCGGCCAGCACGGCCTCCCAGAAGGCCGGGAAGTCCTCGCCCTTGCTGGCGTTGCCGCCCTTGGCCGTCCGCACGAACGGCAACTGGTCGCGGATCAATCCATGCGCCACCGCGCGCGCCACCGTCCACTGCACCGACATGGCCGCGACCACGGCGCCGAACGCCTGACCCGGCGGAATGCTCACCCGCAGCCGGTACAACGAGGCGAAATGGGCGACCGACACCGCGAAGGCGGCGAGGATCGGGATGGTCAGGATCTTGTCCGGGATCGCGATGCCGGCGAAAGCCACGAACGGCACCCAGATCAGGTTGAGGATCGCCACCAGCACGCCGACGCTCTCGGCGCCAAGCCAACTCACCCAGCCGAGCGCGAACTCGCGCTTCTGGTCGCGGGTCAGCAGGCTGCGGCCCGGCAGGAAGCGGCGCCAGTGCTTCTTGACGATCTGGAAGCCGCCATAGGCCCAGCGGTGCCGCTGCTTCTTGTAGACGCTGAACGTGTCGGGCAGCAGGCCGTGGCCGTAGCGGCGGTTGGTGTAGTGGGCGAGCCAGCCCTGTTCGAGAATGCTCAGTCCGAGGTCGGTGTCCTCGCAGATGGTGTCGCTCGACCAGCCGCCGGCCTGGTCCAGCGCGGCGCGCCGGATCAGGCACATGGTGCCATGCACGATGATGGCGTTGGCCTCGTTCCGCTGCACCATGCCGATGTCGAAGAAGCCGGCGAACTCGCCGTTCATGACGTGGTGCATCACGCTGCGGTCGCCGTCGCGGTGGTCCTGCGGGGCCTGCACCAGGCCGACCTTCGGATCGGCGAACAGCGGCGCCATGTCCTTCAGCCAGTCCGGCTGCACGGCATAGTCGGCGTCGAGCACGCCGATCACCTCGGCGTCGGGTGCGGTGTGGGCGAGCGCCAGCCGCAGCGCACCCGCCTTGAAGCCCTTGAGATTGTCCTCGCGCAGCATGCGGAAGCGCGAGCCGAGCGCCCGGCAATGCTCCTCGATGGGCTGCCAGAACGCCGGATCGGGCGTGTTGTTGATGATGACGATGCACTCGTAGTTCGAGTAGTCCAGCCGCGCCACGCTATCGAGCGTGGCCTTGAGCATCTCGGGCGGCTCCATGTAGGCCGGGATGTGCAGCGAAACCTTGGGCTCGAAATCGCGCTGCGAGGGCTCTGACATCAGGCGGCGGGGGCGGGGCCCGAGGCCGACCGAAGCGATTTCCTCGATGCGCCCGAGCGCGATCACGATCAGCGGCACCAGCAGCATCATGCCGAGCACGAACGCGATCACCGCTCCCGGGACGAAGTAGTGACCGTTCCAGTAGGCGAACACGATCGCGGCCCAGCCGCCGACCATGTGCGCTGCCGCGGAGAGCAGGCCGACCTGACCGGCCGTGGCGCCTGCCAGGGTCAGGATGGGCAGCGACAGCAGGATGCCGACCAGCACGGCGATGGTGGCGAGCTTCCAGTGGTCCGGATTGGTGATCGTCCCGGTCAGCGGAAACTTCAGGGCGCGCGAGGTGTCGAACATGCCCCAGTACGGGCCGACGCCGCCTTCGAAGGTCTTCCACGGCTGATCGTAGGCCTCGATGATGTTGTAATCGATGCCGAGCGCCTCGGCGCGGTTGAGGAACTCGCGCAGCACGCGGGCCTGGGCCATCTTGCCGGGCACGGCGTCGCGGCGGTTGTAGCCGGCGCTCGGCCAGCCGAACTCGGCGATCACGATGCGCTTGCCGGGGAAGGCCTGGCGCAGGCGGTTGTAGATCGCGACGGTCTGTTCGACTGCGGCCTGCTCGGACACGCCCTCCCAGTACGGCAGCACGTGCGCGGCGATGAAGTCGACCGCGGATGCAAGCTCGGGATGCTCGATCCAGGCGTGCCAGATTTCGCCGGTGGTGACGGGGAGCGAGGTCTCGCGCTTGACGCGCTGGATCTTGCGAATGATCTCCTCGGCAGTCTGCTCGCCGCGGTAGATCGTTTCGTTGCCGACCACCACGCTGTCGATGTTGCGGCCGCGGCGGGCGAGGTCGACGACCGAGCGCAACTCGCGCTCGTTGCGCTGCTCGTCCTTGTCGATCCAGGCGCCGATCGACGCCTTCATGCCGAACTCGTTGGCGATCCCGGGAATAAGCTCGCTGCCACCGGTGGACGAATAGGTTCGTACCATCCGGGTATAGGGCGCGATCGATTTCAGGTCGGAGCGGATCTGCGCCGGCGTCGTGCGGGTGCCGCTGTCCGGATGGGCCGAGCCATCGAACGGCGTGTAGGACATGCTGGCGATCTGGCCGCTGAAGTTCGGCGCCGTGGCCTGTTCGCGGGCGAGCGCCCAGATTCCGGCGTGGACACACGCAACCAGCGCGCCGACGAGAGCGACAATGCGCATCAAGCTGACCGAAAGGGGCTTTGGGACTTCGATACCGTCCCGTCCCCTGGGGCGGTATTCGCGCGGGTTATCTTTCAACAGGCGGTCCGACCTTCGGTTTCACTGACTGATCGCCCACAATCACGTCAATTACGTCAGGAGAACGCGCTCACTTCTCAGTCGTTCCCGAAGGCGCAGGTGCTGTTTCAGTGGCCGGCGGCGTGGCTGCCGGGGCCGGAGTAGCGGTCGCCGCTGGCGCCGGACTGAGCCAGCAGGCGTGAACGCGTGCGCTCAGGCTTTCTGGCGCCTTCGGATCGATGCTGCCTTGTCGCACAACGCACCTGAACGTTGCCTGAATGTGCTGGCCGGGACAGCCGAACCGATCATAGAGATCGAGATGCCGGAATGCGGTATCGAGATCGTCCCGCCACAGCAGCCCGACGACCCTGCGGCCGAGCCAGACGCATTCGGGATTGCCGGCCGGTCCGCTGACGCGCGCGGAGGCTTCTGCGAATTCGTCGATCTTGCGCTTGGATTCCTTGGCGGCATCGGCCGGCGACGCCTGCTGCGGCTTTTCACCCGGCTTGGCGTCTCCGCTCTGGGCTGACGCGGGCGCCTGGCTCAGCACCACAACGGCCGCGCCTGCAACGGCTGCGCGCACGATGGCCGTACCCATGAGGGCCGTACCCATGGCAATGGCGTTTGTGACTGCAGGCAGAACTTTGATTGGAGAGAACATAACCGGGCCGGATGAAGAATGTTGATTGAGAACCCAACCTGTCTGGACAACGAATGGGTCAGGATTGCGACGTCGCTCCGGCAGGCAACAGGATGCGAACTGTCTTTTCGTTTGTCCAGCGGCGCCGGAGGTCTTGCTTTAGATTGCCGTATCTTGGCAGGACGGGTGGCGACGGCTAAGGCGGAACGGTTGGCCGGAAACCGAATGCGCAAAGCTGTCAGTTTATTCACGCTCACGGCGGCGGCGATTGTGGTCGCCTGGTGGTGGCTCGGCCGGCCGGTGCCGATGCCGCCGTCGCCGCTCGATCATGCGGAAAAGCTCTACTGTGTCTCCTACGCGCCGTTCCGTGGCAGGCAGTCGCCGCTCGACCTGTCGACACAGATTGATCCCGGACAGATCGACGAGGACCTGAAACGGCTGTCGGGGATGACGGACTGCGTGCGGATCTATTCGGTCGACTTCGGTCTGGAGAACGTGCCGGAGATCGCGCAACGCCACGGTCTCAAGGTTCTGCTCGGCGCCTGGGTCTCAGGGCATCGCGATCGCACCGAGTACCAGATCAGGACCACGATTGCGCTGGCGAAGCGATTTCCGGAAACCGTTCGCGCCGTGATCGTCGGCAATGAAGCGCTGCTGCGCGGAGAGATTGCACCGGCGGCGCTGGCCGCGCTGATCGCCCGCGTCAAGTCGCAGGTCAAGGTGCCGGTCAGCTATGCTGACGTCTGGGAGTTCTGGGTCCGCAACCGAGAATTGGCGGACGTGACCGATTTCGTGACGGTCCACATCCTGCCGTACTGGGAGGACCACCCGGTCGCCGCGGGCGAGGCGGCCGCCCACGTGGACTCGATCCGCAAGCATGTGGCCGGGGTTTTCCCCGGCCGCGAGATCGTGATCGGGGAGGTGGGATGGCCGAGCGCGGGGCGGATGCGTGACGGCGCGCTGCCGTCGCCAGCCAATCAGGCGCGGGTGCTTCACGACATCCTTGAGCGCGGCAGGCGGGAAGGCTTCCGCGTCAACGTCATCGAGGCGTTCGACCAGCCGTGGAAGCGCTATCAGGAAGGCACGGTCGGCGGCCATTGGGGCCTGATGACCGATCCGCCCCGGCAGGCGAAGTTCGTCTGGGGCGAGGCGGTCTCGAACCACCCGCTCTGGCCCTGGCAGGCCGCGTTCGGCGTGCTGTTCGCCGCGGCGGTTTTTGCCGTGCCGCGCGCCATTCATCGCGAAGGAGCGTGGCCGGATCGTCTGTGGTTCGCGCTGTCGGCGATCGCAGTGTCGTCCGGCATCACGCTCGGCTGGACGTTCGCCGCGGTGCCGCTGGAAAGCCTCGGCGCCGGCGGCTGGCTCCGGTCACTCGTCCTGGCGCTGCTGGCGCTCGTGACGCCGCTTGTCTGCGCCGCGGCACTGACACGGGGCATGACGCTGCCGCCGTTTGTATCGGTCATCGGCCCGGTCCCGATGCGGTCCCGCGAGCCGTTGCGACGGGCGCTCGGCTGGCTGCTCCTGGCGCTGTTCATCGTCGCGATCGAGTGCGCGCTGGGGCTGAGCTTCGATCCACGCTACCGCGATTTTCCGTTTGCGCCGCTGACCTCCGCGGTGCTGCCGTTCCTGCTGCTCGCCGTTCTCACGCCGCGTCACGATACCAGGCGGCTGGTGGCGGAGACTGCGGGCGCGGCTGTGCTTGCACTCGCGGCGGCATTCATCGTGTTCAACGAAGGGCTGGCGAACTGGCAGGCAGTCTGGACCGGCTGCGTCCTCGCGGCCCTGTCGGTCACTCTGGCTCGGGTGCGCGCCGCGCCAGGCTGAGGATCAGAAGCGCCACCGCGATTGCCGAGAGCGACGCATTGTACAGCACCAGCCCGCATCCGGCGGCCATCAGAGCGGCCGCGCACAGCACGGGCGATGGGCGCAACAGATTGAGGAGCGCCGCGCTTACCGCGACGATCCCGAATGTGGAAGGCCGGTAGAGGGCGATGGCGGTGCGCCGGGCGGTGCAGGTCCAGTCCGCCACGCCGCTTTCGCAGGCGATGCCGACCGCAGCCTGCTCGATCACCAGGTAGCGCAAATAGAAGGCGCAGCCGAGCGCCACGGCAGTCAGTGCGGCGAGCCACAGGCATTGACGCAAGGAGGGGGCAAACAGGGGCTGACCCATGGCGGTCGGTCTGCCGGATAAAAGGGGCAGCGCCGTGACGCGCGTCTCAGCGCACCACGAGCTTCTGCCCGTCGAACACCGTGGGATGGCACGCCACGCCGGAGAGGCCAGCGCACATCCGCGCCGCAGCGGAGGCGTTCGGCAACGGACCGGCCACGAGTCTCAGTTCAACGCCACCAGACCTGGCGAGTTCCCGCATGCTGACGATCGGCTGAAGCTCGTCGAGCTTGCTGCCGTGCTTTGCTTTCAGGGTGTTCCAGAGCTTGCGCAGGCCGTCCAGCGAATTGGCGCGGCCGATGTCGATGCCGAACTCGGCTTTCGTCGCTGCGGCGACATCGTCGCCCGTTTTGTCGGGCGCCGGTTGCGGAACCGGCACCGTTTCGGGAGCCGCAGCCACATCGGGTTGCGGAGCGGATTCCGGTGCCGGCACCGTGTCCGGAACCGCCAGAATCGGTTCCGGCAATGGAGGGCTGGCCCAGACCGCGACGGGCGGAGCCGATGTGACACGGGCGATCGAGCCGGTGAGATCGCCGACGCTCTGCTCCAGCGAATTGAGTCGGGCGGTCAGACGGTTGCCGTTGTCGGACAACTCCCGGATGACCGAGGCAAGCCGCGCCTCGCGTTCAACGCGCGCCTGTCGTTCCGGAGACGCTGTCCCGCCGATCTCGGCCACGGCCATGATGAGCCGCTCCTCGCCGACCCTGGAGGAGGCCGCGTAGGCCGCAATCGTCAGCGCCCCGAGCGTCGCGAGACCCCATCCGGCGAGCCTCGGCAGTTCGCGGCGGCGGGCGCGCCGGACCGGGTCGGTCTCGATGCCGCGCGGAATTTCCACCATCACACGCTCTCCAGGCGCGAATCAGATCGTTGAAAAGACTATCAGATTCGCTCCGACAGCGCCGCGGGTGCTTTTTTCATTAACGGCGGTCGGCTATGACGGCGCGGTTCGGGACGGCAGGAGCCGCAGCGCAACCATGACTGGAACCACAGGCAAGCGATCCTGCCTGGCGATCGTGCTGGCCGCCGGCGACGGCACCCGTATGCGCTCATCGCTGCCGAAGGTGCTGCACCGGATCGCCGGCCGTTCGCTGCTGGCGCATGTGCTGCACTGTCTCGATGAGGCCGGTGGAATGTCGGCCGCCGTGGTGATGGCGCCGGGACAGACGGCGGTGGCGGCCGAAGCGAAGTCGGTGATGCCCGGCGTCGAGGTGTTCGAGCAGGCCGAGCGGCGCGGCACCGC
>CAZGSW010000021.1:21250-22362 GCA_964528635.1 uncultured Rhodoplanes sp.
GCCGACGCAAGCGAAGCGGAGCGTGCCATCACGCTGTGCAACGCGGGACTGATGGCGTTCGACGGCCGTCGCGCGCTGGAAATCCTGCAGAAGATCGATAGCAACAACCGCAAGGGCGAGTTCTATCTGACCGATGCCGTCGCAATCGCGCGCGGCATGGGACTGCCGGCGGTGGCGCTCGAGGTCACGGAGGACGAAGTGAGTGGCATCAACAGCAAGGCGCAACTCGCTGCCGCCGAAGCGCAGATCCAGCGCAGGCTGCGGGAGGCCGCGCTTGAGGCGGGGGTCACGCTGGTCGCGCCCGACACCGTTTATTTATCGGCCGACACCCGGCTGGGACGCGACGTGACGGTCGAGCCGTTCGTGGTGTTCGGTCCGGGCGTCACGGTCGAGGACGGCGTCACCATCCGCTCGTTCTCGCACCTCACCGAAGCGCACGTCGGCAAGGGCGCGATCGTTGGGCCGTATGCGCGCCTTCGTCCGGGTGCGAAGCTCGGCGAGAACGTGCACATCGGCAACTTCGTCGAGGTCAAGGAGGCGACCGTCGAGGCGGGCGCCAAGGCGAACCATCTCGCCTATATCGGCGACGCCCGGGTGGGCGCGGGCGCCAACATCGGGGCCGGCACCATCACCTGCAACTATGACGGCGCGAAGAAACATCGCACCGATATCGGCAAGGGTGCGTTCATCGGCTCCAATTCCGCGCTGGTGGCGCCGGTCAGGATCGGCGACGGCGCCTATGTCGGCTCAGGATCGGTCATCACCAAGGATGTGCCGGCGGATGCGCTTGCGCTGGAACGTGCGCCGCTGACCATCAAGGAAGGCTGGGTGAGCCGCTTGCGCAGTCTGAAAACACTGGGCAAATAGGTGCCATGCAGAACCGGCAGCGGCCGGCCGCCAACATGTGACCGCAGTTCGATCGTGTCATCCGGACGCGGGTTGGGCGGACGTGAGCTTGATATTTCTTCGCAGCCTGTTGCGCCCCGGCGGTTGATGCGGCGGTGGCAGGGATAGAGGCCAATCGTGTGCGGAATTGTCGGAATACTGGGGCGTGAGCCGGTTGCCGGCCATCTGGTCGATGCGCTCAAGCGGCTTGAATACCGCGGCTACGA
>CAZGSW010000021.1:22462-24762 GCA_964528635.1 uncultured Rhodoplanes sp.
CGCGAGTTGCGCGAGGCGCTGGGCCGCAACGGCGCGCGCTTTTCAAGCGACACCGACACCGAAGTCGTGGTTCACCTCGTCACAGAACAGCTCAACGCCGGCAAATCGCCGGTCGAGGCCGTTTCCGCTACTCTCGGCCAGTTGCGCGGCGCGTTCGCGCTCGCGTTCCTGTTCGCGGGCGAGGACGATCTTCTGGTCGGCGCCCGCAAAGGCTCGCCGCTCGCGATCGGTCATGGCGACGGCGAGATGTATCTCGGCTCCGACGCGATCGCGCTGGCGCCGTTCACCGACACCATCACCTATCTCGAAGAGGGCGATTGGGCGGTGATGTCGCATCGCGGCGTAGAGATTCACGACGAGGCCGGTTCGGTCGTCGACCGGCCCGCGGTGAAGACGACGGCGTCGGCGGCGCTGGTCGACAAGGGCAATCACAAGCACTTCATGGCGAAGGAGATCCACGAGCAGCCGGAGGTCGTGGGGCACACGTTCGCCCACTACGTCGACATGACCACCGAGCGCGTGGCGCTGCCGGGCGAACTGCCGTTCGACTGGAAGAAGCTCAACAGGCTGTCCATCTCGGCGTGCGGCACGGCGTTCTATGCCGGGCTGGTTGCCAAGTACTGGTTCGAGCGGTTCGCGCGCCTCTCGGTCGAGATCGATATCGCCTCCGAGTTCCGCTACCGCGAGGCGCCGCTCTCGCCGGGCGATCTCGCCATCTTCATTTCGCAGTCGGGCGAGACCGCGGACACGCTGGCGACGCTGCGCTATGCGAGGGCGCAGAAGCAGCACATCATGTCGGTGGTCAACGTCCCGACCTCGACCATCGCGCGCGAGAGCGACGTGGTGATGCCGACCTTGGCGGGACCGGAGATCGGCGTCGCCTCGACCAAGGCGTTCACCTGCCAGCTTGCGGCGCTGGCCTGCATCGCGGTTGCGGCCGGCCGCGCCCGTGGCGTTCTGTCCGAGGCCGATGAGCAGAAGCTGGTCCGCGCGCTGATCGAGACGCCGCGCCACATGGCGGCGGCGCTCGCGCTGGAGCAGCAGATCGAGCAGCTTGCGCAGACGCTCGCGAAGTGCAGCGATGTGCTCTACCTGGGGCGTGGAACGAGCTTCCCGCTCGCGCTCGAGGGGGCGCTGAAGCTCAAGGAAATCTCGTACATTCACGCCGAGGGATACGCTGCAGGCGAACTCAAGCACGGGCCGATCGCGCTGATCGACGAGACGATGCCCGTCATCGTGATCGCGCCATACGACCGGGTGTTCGACAAGACCGTCTCCAACATGCAGGAGGTCGCCGCGCGGGGCGGGCGCATCGTGCTGATGACCGATCCGAAGGGGGCCTCCGAGGCGACGATCGACTCGACGGTGACACTGACGCTGCCCGAGATGGCATCGACGGTGACGCCGCTGGTCTACGCCATCCCGGTGCAGTTGATGGCCTATCACACGGCCGCCGCAATCGGCACGGATGTGGACCAGCCGCGCAATCTCGCGAAGTCGGTCACGGTGGAATAGTTCAATGGTCGAAACAAAACCGGACGGAACGCTGCAGCCGGTTCCGGCCGAAACGGCGGAGCCGTCGCAGTCGGGGATTGGCGCGCGGCTGCGAAACTACTTCCTGACCGGGCTCGTGCTGGTCGGGCCGCTCTACATCACCCTCAGCCTGACATGGTGGCTGATCAAGTGGGCGGACGACGTGATGCGTCCGTTCATTCCGCACTGGTTGCAGACCGAGACCTATCTGAACTACCGGGTGCCCGGGATCGGGCTCATCGTCGCCTTTCTGCTGCTGACCCTGCTCGGATTCCTCACCGCCAACCTGGTGGGCCGCACGCTGGTCGAGTTCGGCGAAAAGATTCTCAACCGCATGCCGGTGGTGCGGCCGATCTACAAGACGATGAAGCAGATCTTCGAGACGCTGTTCGCCAAGGGCGGTTCGAGCTTCCGCAAGGTGGCGCTGGCCGAATTTCCGGTCGGCATGTGGTCGGTGGTGTTTCTGGCGTCGGCACCGAGCCCGTACATGGCGGGGCGGTTGCCGGGGCAGGACTACGTGTCGTGCTTCCTGCCGTGCACGCCGAATCCCACCACCGGATTTTTCTTCTATGCGCCGCGCGACCGCGTGATCGAGCTGGACATCACCGTGGAGCAGGCCATGTCGCTGATCATGTCGGCCGGCATGGTGCAGCCGGGCGTGGATGCGCAGAAGCAGCTTGCAGCGCTCGCAGAGTCGGCGCGCGTCAAGCAGCCTGCGCCCGAGCCCGTCCGGTGAAAAGTCAGCCGGCGCGGATCAGTCCGATCGC
>CAZGSW010000021.1:24862-30986 GCA_964528635.1 uncultured Rhodoplanes sp.
CCTGCGCCCGAGCCCGTCCGGTGAAAAGTCAGCCGGCGCGGATCAGTCCGATCGCGGCATCGCGCTCGAACAGGTAGAGCAGGTTGCGCAGCGCTTCGCCGCGCGACGATTTCAGCGTGGCGTCGCGGGACAGCGTCAGCGCCGCGTCGTCCCGCGCGGGCGCCAGCAGGGCGCCGTGCACATCGATGCGGGCGATGTGAAAGCCGGGCATGCCGCTCTGCCGGGTGCCAAGCACGTCGCCTTCGCCGCGCAGGCGCAGATCCTCCTCGGCGATGCGGAAGCCGTCCTCGGTCTCGCGCAGGATGGCGAGCCGCGCCTTGGCGGTCTCGCCGAGCGGGGCACGGTAGAGCAGCAGGCAGCTCGACTTGCCGGAGCCGCGCCCGACCCGTCCGCGCAGCTGGTGCAACTGGGAAAGACCGAAGCGCTCGGCGTGCTCGATCACCATGACGGTCGCCTCGGGCACGTCGACACCGACCTCGATGACGGTGGTGGCAACCAGAAGCTGGGTCTCGCCGCGGCCGAATGCCTCCATCGCGCGATCCTTGTCCGGTCCCTTCATGCGGCCATGCACCAGTGCGACGGCCTTGCCGAAATGCTGCTTCAGGGCGGCGAACCGCTGTTCGGCATCGGCGAGATCGCCGGTCTCGGATTCCTCAACCAGCGGGCAGACCCAATACACGCGCTGCCCGTCTTGCAGCGCCCGGCCGACCGCCTCGATCACCTCGTCGATGCGCGACAGCGGAATGGCCCGCGTGACGATCGGCTGACGGCCCGCCGGCTTCTCGCGGAGTTCGGAAATCTCCATGTCGCCGAAGAACGCCAGCACCAGCGTGCGGGGGATCGGGGTTGCGGTCAGCACCAGCATGTCGACGGCGTCGCCCTTGCGGGCCAGGGCCAGCCGCTGATGCACGCCGAAGCGGTGCTGCTCGTCGATGATCGCGAGCGCCAGATCGCGGAACGTCACCTCGTCCTGGAACAGCGCGTGCGTTCCCACCACCAGGTCGATGTCGCCGGCGGCGAGGCCTTCCAGCGTGGCGGCGCGGTCCTTGCCCTTGTCGCGGCCGGTCAGGATGGCGATGCGAATGCCGGCTTTTTCCGCGAGCGGCGCCATGGTGGCGAAGTGCTGCCGGGCGAGGATTTCGGTCGGTGCCATCAACGCCGCCTGCCTGCCGGCCTCAATCACCGTGGCGGAAGCCAGCAACGCCACGACGGTCTTGCCGGAGCCCACGTCGCCCTGCAGCAGTCGCACCATGCGATGCGGCAGTGCGAGATCGCGGACGATGTCGTCGACCGCTTGGGCTTGCGACTGCGTCAGCGAGTAGGGCAGCGCGGCTGTCACCTTCGCGCGCAACAGTCCCTCTGCCGAGCTGCCGCGGCCGTGCTGGCGGCGCTGATGCGCGCGCACCAGCGCGAGCGCCAGCTGGCCCGCCAGCAGCTCGTCATAGGCAAGCCGCGACCATGCCGGTCCGGCCGGATCGAGGTCGGCCGGATCGGACGGCCGGTGGAGGCTCGTGAGCGCCTCGTCGAACGAGGGGAAGCCGTTGTTCGCAACCCACGCCGCATCCTGCCATTCCGGCAGCGCCGGTATTTTGGTCAACGCGCTGTCGACGGCCTTGCGGACCTGGTTGATGCCGAGCCCTTCGGTGAGGGGATAGACCGGTTCGATCGCCGGCAGCTTGTCGAGGTCGGCTTCGCTGAGCACGCGATCCGGATGAGTCATCTGCAGCATGCCATCGTACAGCGTGGCGGTGCCGGACACGTAGCGAAGCTCGCCCACAGGCAGCAGATTCTCCAGATAGTCGCGGCGCGCGTTGAAGTAGGTCAGGGTCAGCGTGCCGGTGTCATCGGAGGTCTCGATCCGATAGGGCGCCCGCGGCCGGTTCGGCGGTCCGGGCCGGTGTCGTTCGACGGTTACGGCCACGGTCACGACCGTGCCGGGCACCACATCGCGCAGCGGCGGCCGTGCTCGCCGGTCGACGCCGCCGGTCGGCATGTGCAGCAGCAGGTCAATGACCCGCGCAGGCCGCTCCGGTCCGCCGAACAGGCGGCGAAACAGCCTTTCGAGCTTCGGTCCGATTCCCGGCAGCACGGCCAGCGGTGCGAACAGCGGATCGAGCAGCGACGGGCGCATCGGCGTCCTGTTCAATTGAAGCGTGCACCGCGATTG
This sequence comes from uncultured Rhodoplanes sp., assembly GCA_964528635.1. Taxonomy (GTDB): domain Bacteria; phylum Pseudomonadota; class Alphaproteobacteria; order Rhizobiales; family Xanthobacteraceae; genus Z2-YC6860. The sequence continues at coordinate 27,030 of CAZGSW010000021.1, forward strand.
AAAGCAGCGCAGGGCCGACATGCAAGCGCCACGGGCCCGAAGTTGCCTCATCCTGTGAGTGAACAGGACGGTCCGTGGCGGCATGGCTGGCTTGCCGTAGCGGTGCCGGCGCGTATGGTGTGCTGCAGGATATTCCAAAGGAGCCGATCGATGCTGCGTTCTCTGGTTATGACTTCGGTGTCTGCGCTGATGGCGCTGTCGCAGACGGCGCTCGCGCAGGACTTCCCGAGCCGCCCGGTCTCGATGGTGGTGGCTGCGGCGGCTGGCGGCCCGATCGACGTGTTTACGAGGATCATCGCCGAGCGCATGTCGCCCGCGTTGGGACAGCGCGTCACGGTCGAGAACGTCGGCGGCGGCGGCGGCACGCTCGGCGGCCAGCGCGTGGTGCGTGCCGCGCCGGATGGCTACACAACGCTGCTCGGCACCATCGCGACCCACACCAATCCACAGTTGCACATCGAGAAGCGGCTATACGATCCGGTGACGGACTTCGCTCCGGTCGCGCTGATTGCGGAGATTCCGCTGATCCTGATCACGCGGAAGGATTTTCCCGCCAACACGTTCGAGGAGTTCGTCGCCTACGCCAAGAAGAACCAGGGCACGATGAACTATGGCTCTGCCGGCGTCGGCTCGGCCGCGCATCTGGGCTGCGTGATGCTGGACCAGGCGCTGGGAACGAAGATCACCCACGTTCCCTACCGCGGCACCGGACCTGCGATGCAGGATCTGCTCGCCGGGCGGCTCGACTTCATTTGCGACATCGCGGTGACAGCCGTGCAGAACATCAAGTCCGGCAACGTGAAGGGGCTCGCCAACCTGTCCAACTCGCGCTCCTCCGTGCTGCCCGACCTGCCGACCGCCAGCGAGAAGGGCTTTCCCTCGGTGCAGGCCTACACCTGGACCGCGGTGTTCGCCCCCAAGGGCACACCGGAGCCGGTGATCGCCAAGCTCAACAAGGCGACGCTTGCCGCGATGGAAAGCCCGGACCTGAAGGAGAAGCTCGACGCGCTGGCTGCCACGCTGGTTGCGCCGGAACGCCGCACCGCCGCCTATCTCGGACAATTCGTGAAGGACGAATTCGCCAAGTGGGGCAAGGCGATCCGCGCCGCTGGCGCGCTGCCGAAGTAGCAGGCCCAGCACTGACAATCCGCACGGTCTTGCCTATATAGACGCCGAACCCGGCGCCTGCCGGGCTTTCGGCGTTTGGAGAGGGGCGGATGACGGGAAGCACGCGATCGAGTGAGGGCCTCGACCTGCGCCGTCGCCGGATGCTGTTCCGGTCCTGGCATCGCGGCATCAAGGAAATGGACCTCATCATGGGCCGCTTCAGCGATGCCCACATCGCCGAACTGACCGAGCAGGAGCTCGACGCCTACGAGGCGCTGATGGAACTGCGGGACCAGGAAATCCTGTCCTGGATCGACGGCACCGGGCAGGTGCCGCTGGCTTACGACACGCCGCTGTTCCGCAGGCTGCGCGACTTCAATCACGCGCTGGACAGATGAGCCCCGTAAATTCGCCCGCTGAGCTTTTGCGCGCAGGCCGTCCGCTGACGCTCGCCAGCGTCGCCGACGGCGCCGAAGGGCTGATCGTCGCCGATCTGGCGCGTGCCGTGGCGGCGCGGCCGAAGCCGCCGGCGACCAGCGCGCTGGTGATCTGCCGCGACGGTCCGCGCATGGCTTCGCTGGCGCGCGCATTATCGTTCTTCGCGCCCGATATCGAGGTGCTGCAATTTCCGGCGTGGGACTGCCAGCCGTACGACCGGATGTCGCCCCACGCGGGGATCGTGGCGCAGCGCATGACGGCGCTGTCGCGGCTGGCCCGCATCGAGGGCCGCGACAGGCCGGCGGTGCTGCTCACCACCGTGAATGCGGTGTTGCAGCGCGTGCCGTCGCGGACCGCCGTGGCGAGTCAGGCGCTGTCGGCCGCACCGGGCAACGTGATCGGCATGACGGGTATCACGCAATGGCTCGAGTTGAACGGTTTCGTCCGCGCCTCGACCGTGCGCGAGCCCGGCGACTACGCGGTGCGCGGCGGCATCCTCGACCTGTTCGCGCCGGGCATGGACCTGCCGGTGCGGCTCGACTTCTTCGGCGATGCGCTGGAGACGATCCGCAGCTTCGATCCGGAAACCCAGCGCACCGTCATGGACATGCGCGGGCTTGACCTTGTGCCCGTCGCCGAATTCCAGCTCACCACAGACACCATCCGCAGGTTCCGCACCGGCTATGTCGCGGCCTTCGGCGCCGCCGAGCGCGACGACCTGCTTTACGAAGCGATCAGCGAAGGCCGCCGCCATCCCGGCATGGAGCACTGGCTGCCGCTGTTCCACGACCGGCTCGACACGCTGTTCGACTATGCGCCCGGCTCGCCGGTCGTTCTGGAGCCGCTCGACGACGAGGCGGCGCACGAGCGCCTGACCCAGATCGCCGATTATTGCGAAGCCCGGAAGCATGCGGCGGGCGACGGCGGGCCGATCTACAAGCCGCTTCCGCCGGACCGCCTGTACCTGACCGAACAGGAATGGAAGGAGCGTCTCGAAGCGTCGCAGCTTGCGCGGCTGTCGCCGTTCGCGGTTCCGGACGCGCCCGGTGTGATCGACGCCGGCACGCGGACCGGGCGGGAATTCGCCGCTGAACGCGCCGAGCAGAGCGCCAATGTGTTCGATGCCGTGGCGAAGCACATTCATGCGATGCAGAGCGATGGCAAGCGTGTCGTGGTCGCGCTGTGGAGCGAGGGCGCACGCGAGCGGATGAGTCACGTGCTGGCCGACCATGGGCTGGCCAACCTGTCGAACGTGACCTCGTGGCCGGAGACGCTGGCGCTGCCGAAGCCTCAGATCGCGCTCGCGGTGCTCGGCCTTGAATCCGGTTTCGTCACCGATGCGGCCGCCGTCATCGGCGAGCAGGACATTCTGGGCGACCGGCTGGTGCGGCCGCGCCGTGCGTCGAAGCGTGCCGAAAACTTCATCGCCGAGGCGACAAGCCTTTCTCCGGGCGATCTGGTGGTCCACGTCGACCACGGCATCGGCCGCTTCGCGGGCCTGCAGAACATCGAGGCGGCGGGCGCGCCGCACGATTGCCTGGAAATCCACTATGCCGAGAGCGCCAAGCTGTTCCTGCCGGTCGAGAACATCGAGCTGCTGTCGCGCTATGGCTCCGAGGACACCAACGTCGAACTGGATCGGCTGGGCGGCAGCGGCTGGCAGACCCGCAAGGCGCGGCTGAAACAGCGCATCCGCGAGATCGCCCACGAGCTCATCAAGATCGCGGCCGAACGCAAGCTCCGCGAGGCGCCGCGGCTCGCGGTCGGCCACGGCCTGTACGACGAGTTCGCCGCGCGCTTCCCGTTCGAGGAGACCGAGGACCAGCAGGGCGCGATCGACGCCACCGTCGCCGATCTCGCCGCGGGCCGGCCGATGGACCGGCTGGTGTGCGGCGACGTCGGGTTCGGCAAGACCGAGGTGGCGCTGCGCGCCGCATTCATGGCGGTGATGAACGGCAAGCAGGTGGCGGTCGTGGTGCCGACCACGCTGCTGGCACGCCAGCACTTCAAGACGTTCAGCGAGCGGTTCCGCGGCATGCCGGTCGAGGTCGGACAGATGTCGCGGCTGGTGTCGGCTGCGGAGCAGCGAAACGTCCGTGCCGGGCTTGCCGTCGGCTCCATCAACATCGTGGTCGGCACGCATGCCATCCTCGGGAAGAATGTCGCGTTCAAGGATCTCGGACTCGTCGTGGTGGACGAGGAGCAGCACTTCGGCGTCACGCACAAGGAGAAGCTCAAGCAGCTTCGCGCCGAGGTCCACGTCCTGACGCTTACGGCCACGCCGATCCCGCGCACGCTGCAACTGGCGCTGACCGGGGTGCGCGATCTGTCGATCATCGCCTCGCCGCCGGTGGACCGGCTCGCGGTGCGCACCTTCGTTTCTCCGCTCGATCCGCTGATCGTGCGCGAGGC
>CAZGSW010000022.1:0-1397 GCA_964528635.1 uncultured Rhodoplanes sp.
CGACCTCGATGATCATGCTCGCCGGCATCTATTACGGCGCGCAGTACGGCGGCTCGACCACGGCGATCCTGATCAACATCCCCGGCGAAACATCCGCCGTGGTCACCACGCTCGACGGCTACCAGATGGCGCGCCGCGGCCGCGCCGGCCCGGCGCTCGGCATCGCGGCGATCGGCTCCTTCATCGCGGGCACGTTCGCGACGCTGATGGTGGCGCTGTTTTCTCCTCCGCTTGCGGAACTGGCGCTCAAATTCCAGCCCGCCGACTATTTCTCGCTGATGGTGTTCGGCCTGATCGGCGCGGTTGTGCTGGCGCGCGGCTCGCTCCGCAAGGCGATTGCCATGGTGGTGCTGGGCCTGCTGCTCGGCCTGATCGGGACCGACGTCAATTCCGGGGTGATGCGCTACACCTTCGGGATCCCCGCACTGACCGACGGCATCAGCTTCGCGGCGCTGGCGATGGGCCTGTTCGGCATCGCCGAGGTGGTGTTCAACCTCGAGCAGCGCGGCAAGGATCGCGAGGCCTTCACCTCCAGCCTCGGCCGCGTGCTGCCGAGCCGCGCCGACCTGCAGCAGTCCAAGTGGTCCATCGCCCGCGGCACGTTGCTCGGCACCGTGCTCGGCATCCTTCCGGGCGGCGGGGCGCTGCTGTCGTCGTTCGCCTCCTACACAATCGAGAAGAAGTTCGCCAAGCCGCCGCGTGAATTCGGCAAGGGCGACATCCGTGGCGTGGCCGGACCGGAGTCCGCCAACAACGCCGGCGCGCAGACCTCGTTCGTTCCGATGCTGACGCTGGGCGTGCCGTCGAACCCGACCATGGCGCTGATGATCGGCGCCCTGATGATCCAGGGCATCCAGCCGGGCCCGCAGGTGATGATCCAGCGCCCCGAGCTGTTCTGGGGCGTGATCGCGTCGATGTGGATCGGCAACCTGTTCCTGCTCGCGCTCAACCTGCCGCTGATCGGGTTGTGGGTGCGGCTGCTTGCCGTCCCCTACCGGCTGCTGTTCCCCGCCATTCTGGTGTTCTGCTGCATCGGCGTCTTCACCATCAACAACAACGTGTTCGACCTGCTGCAGCTCGTGGTGTTCTCCGCGCTCGGCTACGTGCTGCTGAAGCTCGGCTGCGAGCCGGCTCCGCTGATTCTCGGCCTGGTGCTCGGTCCCATGATGGAGGAATACCTGCGGCGATCGCTGCTGATTTCGCTGGGCGATCCCATGATTCTCGTCACCAGCCCGATCAGCGCAGGATTCCTGCTTGCCTCCCTGGTGCTGCTGGCGTCGATCGCCATCCCGGCGATCCGTTCGACGCGCGAAGAGGCGATGAAGGAATAACCTGTTTCCGCGACACCGCCCGCCGGTTGCGGGCGATGCGGCGCGTCGCGCTTCCGGCCGCCCTGC